>NZ_JAGIYX010000098.1:0-1008 GCF_017813315.1 Kitasatospora sp. RG8 | reverse complement strand
GGTCACCAAGCGCTTCGGTGCGGTCCAGGCCCTGTCCGGCGTCAGCCTGGACTTCCCCGCCGGGCAGGTCACCGCCCTGATGGGCGAGAACGGCGCCGGAAAGTCCACCCTGCTCAAGATCCTCACCGGGGACCACCAGCCCACCGAGGGCGGGATCCTGACCGACGGCCGGCCGGTCTCGTTCGGCTCCCCGGCGGAGGCCAGGGCGGCCGGCATCCGGATCATCCCGCAGGAACCCGAGATCATCCCGCACGTCTCGGTCGCCGAGAACGTCTACGCCGGCGCCCTGCCCCGCACCGCCGGACGACGCCTGGACCGCGCCGGACTGCGCCGCAGGATCACCGCCGACCTCGAACGGCTGGGCTTCGACAAGGTCCTCGACCCGGACCTCCTGGGCTCCGAGCTCACCCCCGCCCAGCGCCAGCTGGTGGAGATCCTGCGCGCCCTGACCGGCGAGGCGAAGGTCATCGCCTTCGACGAGCCGACCTCCTCGCTGTCGGAGAGCGAGGTCGACGCACTCTTCGCGCTCATCCGCCGGCTGCGGCAGGACGGCGTCGCCGTCATCTACGTCTCCCACCGCATGAAGGAGATCTTCCAGCTCGCCGACCGCATCGCCGTCCTGCGCGACGGCGCCGTGGCCGGCGTCCTGGAGGCCACGGACACGGACGAGGGCGAGGTGGTGCGCCTGATGGTCGGCCGGGACCTCTCCACCCTCTTCGTCCGCCAGGACGTCACCACCGACCGGGTCGTCCTCGACGTCCGCTCCCTGACCACCGACCACGTCCGGGACATCGACCTCCAGGTACGGGCCGGGGAGGTCGTCGCCCTCGCCGGGCTGATCGGCGCCGGACGCTCCGAACTCGCCCTCGCCCTCGCCGGGGACCACCCCGTCCGCAGCGGCACCATCACCCTCGACGGCCGACCCCTGCGCCCCGGCCGCCCCAGGGCGGCGATCGCCGCCGGCATCGGCCTCGCCCCCGAGGAACGCAAGGCCCAGGCCCTGTTCCT
>NZ_JAGIYX010000097.1:0-1017 GCF_017813315.1 Kitasatospora sp. RG8 | reverse complement strand
GCGGTGAGTGTCACTCCTGAGCATGTCGCGTACGTGATGTACACCTCGGGTTCGACGGGGACCCCGAAGGGCATCGCCACCACCCACCGGGGTGTTGCCGACCTGGCGCGGGACCGTGCCTGGCACACCCCGCAGCCGCAGCGGGTGCTGTTCCACGCGCCGCACGCCTTCGACGCCTCGACCTACGAGATCTGGGTGCCGCTGCTGTCCGGCGGGCAGATGGTCGTCGCGCCCGACACCGACATCGACGCCGCCGTCCTGCGGGACCTGATCACCCGCCACGCGCTGACCCACGTCCACGTGACCGCCGGCCTCTTCCGCGCGGTCGGCGAGGTCGAGCCCGAGGTCTTCTCCGGGGTGCGGGAGGTCCTGACCGGCGGCGACGTGGTCTCCGCGGCGTCCGTGCGCCGTGTCATGGAGTCCTGTCCGGGCATCACCGTGCGCCACCTCTACGGTCCGACCGAGATCACCCTCTGCGCGACCCAGGCCGCGCTGGCCGACCCCGACGCCATCGGTGCGGCGCCCCCCATCGGCCGGCCGATGGACAACACGCGGGTGTATGTCCTGGACGCCTCCCTCCAGCCCGTCGCCCCCGGGGTCGCCGGCGAGCTCTACATCACCGGCACCGGCCTGGCCCGCGGCTACCTCGACCGGCCCGGCCTCACCGCCGAGCGCTTCGTCGCCTGCCCGTTCGGCGAACCCGGTGAGCGGATGTACCGTACCGGCGACCTCGTACGCTGGCGGGCGGACGGGAACCTGGAGTTCCTCGCACGCGCGGACGACCAGGTCAAGATCCGGGGCTTCCGCATCGAACTCGGCGAGATCGAAACGGTCATCGCCGCCCACCACGCCGTCGCCCAGGCCACCGCCATCGTCCGCGAGGACACCCCCGGCGACAAGCGCATCGTCGCCTACGTCATCCCCGCACCCGGCCACGACGGGCAGGAACTGCCCCCGGTACTGCGGGCGTTCACCGCCGAGCACCTGCCCGAGTACATGGTCCCCGCAGCGGTCGTC
>NZ_JAGIYX010000096.1:0-1028 GCF_017813315.1 Kitasatospora sp. RG8 | reverse complement strand
AGCAGGGACCGTGGTGCGAAGCGCAAGCCCAGCTTCACGGCGACGACCGATCCCACCACCACGCCCAGTGCGAACGGCAGGAACTGCACCCCGGTGCGTGCCGGGCCCGCCCCGAGGACCCGTTGCAGGTACAGCGACACGAAGTAGAACGCCGACGCCATCGCCCCGCCCAGCAGCAGCGTGTACAGGTTCGCCCCCGCCACCGAGCGGTTCGCGAACAGCCCCAGCCGCACCAGCGGATCCGCCGATGTCGTCCGCTCCACCACCACGAACCCCGCCAGCAGCAACACCGCCAGGCCCAACGTCCCCAGCGTCACCCCCGAGGACCACGGATGCTGATCCGTCCGCACCACCCCCAGCACCAGCAACGCCACGCCACCCGTCGCCAGCACCGCACCCAGCACGTCAGGACGGCCCCGGCCACCCACCGCCGCACCCGCCGGCACCCGCCACGTCAGCAACAGCGCCACACCCGCCATCGGCGCCGTCACGAACATCACCCACTCCCACCCCGCGTACTGCGTCAGCACCCCGCCCACCAACACCCCGAACGCCCCACCCGCCGCGTTCACCGCGCTCCACACCCCGAACGCCTTCACCCGCTCCCGGCCCGACGGAAACGCCGACACCAACAACGCCAGCGCCGCCGGCGCCAGCAACGCCGCCCCCACCCCCTGCACCGCCCGCGCCCCCACCAACCACCCCGGACCCCGCGCCAGACCACCCGCCACCGACGCCAACCCGAACACCACCAACCCCACCATCAACACCCGCCGGTACCCCAACCGGTCCGCCACCTTCCCCCCCAACAGCAACAACCCCCCGAACGACAACGCATACGCGTTGATCACCCACGTCAACCCCACCTGACTGAACCCCAACCCCGAACCGATCTCCGGCAACGCCACATTCACCACCGAAAGATCCAACGACACCATCAACTGCACCACCGCCACCGCAGCCAACGTCACCCCGGCACCCACCGAAACCCCACCCGAACCCGAACCCGAGCCGTCACCCGAACCCGA
>NZ_JAGIYX010000095.1:0-1044 GCF_017813315.1 Kitasatospora sp. RG8 | reverse complement strand
CCCCGCCTCGGCCGGGATCCAGGACCGTGCCGACAGTCTGGGCGAGGAACTGCGCCAGGCCACCGGCCTCCAGGTCAGGACCGAGGTCGGGGACGTCCTGCGCGAACTGGACTCCAGTGCGCTGGTCGCCCGCTCCACCCTGCTGATCGGCGCCCTCCAGCTCACCGTCCTGGCCGCCGCCGTCCTGCTCCTGGTGGTCCATCTGATGGCCGCCCGGCAGGAGAGCGAGAATGCGCTGCTGGCCGCCCGCGGCGCCTCCGGCCTGCGCCTGGGCGCCCTCACCGCCACCGAGTCTCTGGTGCTGGCCCTGCCCGCGGCCCTGCTCGCCCCCCTGCTCACCCCGCCCCTGCTGCACCTGCTCACCGCCCGGGGGGCGCTCGCCCGTGTGCCGCTGGACACCGGGCTGCACTGGACGCTGTGGCCGGTCGCGGCGGCCTGTGCCCTGGCCTGTGTCGTCCTGACGACCGTCCCGGGCGTGCTGCGCGGCGCGGCCGGCGCGGTCCTGCGCCGCGCCGGAGGGCGCCAGGCGATGGTGGCCGGCGCGGTCCGCTCCGGCGCGGACCTGGCGGTGGTCGCCCTCGCCGCCCTCGCCTACTACCAGCTGGCCCAGTACCACGGCGGGCTGTCCACGGACGCGGGCGGCCGGCTGGGCCTGGACCCGGTGCTGGTCGCCGCGCCGACGCTGGCCCTGTGCGCGGGCACGCTGCTGGTGCTGCGGCTGCTGCCGTTGGCGGCGCGTCTGGGGGGCCGGCTGGCCGCGCGGGGCCGTGGTCTGGTCCCGGCGCTGGCGGGCTGGCAGCTGGCGCGTCGTCCCGGGCGGGCCAGCGGTCCGGTGCTGCTGCTGGTGCTGGCGGTGGCCACGGGTGTGCTGGCGCTGGGCCAGCACACCACCTGGACCACCTCGCAGCGTGACCAGGCCGCGTTCGCCACGGCCGGCGGGCTGCGGGTTTCCGGTTCGCCGCTGGCCGGGATGGGCCAGGGCGGCCGGTACGCGGCGCTGCCCGGCGGTGACCGGCTGATCCCGGTGGTGCGTCAGGGGACCAG
>NZ_JAGIYX010000094.1:0-1143 GCF_017813315.1 Kitasatospora sp. RG8 | reverse complement strand
TACGGCAGGTTGCGGGCCATCACGATCCGCTGGATCTGGTTGGTGCCCTCGTAGATCTGCGTGATCTTCGCGTCCCGCATCATCCGCTCCAACGGGTAGTCCCGCGTGTACCCGTACCCGCCCAGCAACTGCACCGCGTCCGTCGTGATCTCCATCGCCGCGTCCGACGCGAAGCACTTCGCCGCCGCCCCGAAGAACGTCAGGTCCCCGTCCCCCCGCTGCGACTTCGCCGCCGCCGCATACGTCAACTGCCGCGCCGCCTCCAGCTTCATCGCCATGTCCGCCAGCATGAACTGCACACCCTGGAAGTCACCGATCGGCTTCCCGAACTGCTTGCGCTCGCGCACGTACCCCTTCGCGTAGTCCAACGCCCCCTGCGCGATCCCCAACGCCTGCGCCGCGATCGTCACCCGCGTGTGGTCCAGCGTCCGCATCGCCGTCGCGAACCCCGTCCCCTCCGCACCGATCATCCGGTCCGCCGGAATCCGCACGTTGTCGAAGTACACCTCACGCGTCGGCGAACCCTTGATCCCCAGCTTCCGCTCCGGCGCACCGAAGGAGACCCCCTCGTCCCCCTTCTCCACCACGAACGCCGAGATGCCCTTCGACCGCAGCTCCGGATCCGTCACCGCCATCACCGTGTAGAACTCCGACACACCCGCATTGGTGATCCAGCGCTTCACCCCGTTCAGCACCCAGAAGTCACCGTCGCGCACCGCCCGCGTCTTCATCCCCGCCGCGTCCGAACCCGCCTCCGGCTCCGACAGGCAGTACGAGAACATCCCCTCGCCCCGCGCCAGCGCCCCCAGGTACTTCGCCTTCAACTCCTCCGACCCCGACAACTGCACCGGCAGCGAACCCAGCTTGTTCACCGCCGGGATCAGCGACGACGAGCCGCACACCCGCGCGACCTCCTCGATCACGATCACCGTCGCCAGCGCGTCCGCCCCCGCACCACCGAACTCCTCCGGCACGTGCACCGCGTGCAGGTCATTGCCCTGCAACGCGTCCAACGCCTCCTGCGGGAACCGACCCTGCTCGTCCACCTCCGCCGCGAACGGAGCGATCTTCGCCTCGGCCAGCGAACGCACCGCCTCACGGAGCATCTCGTGCTCCTCGGAGATCCGGAAGAGATCGAAGTCC
>NZ_JAGIYX010000093.1:0-1251 GCF_017813315.1 Kitasatospora sp. RG8 | reverse complement strand
CGTCGAGGACGACTTCTTCGCCCTCGGCGGTCACTCTCTCCTCGCGACGCGGCTGGTGAGCCGGGTGCGCGTTCTCCTGGGTGCGGAGGTGCCGCTGCGGCTGCTCTTCGAGGCGCCGACCCCTGCCGCCCTCGCCGCCGCCCTGGGCCAGGCCGGACAGGGCCGCGCCGCACTCGCACGCCGGGAACGCCTGGAACGGGTGCCGCTGTCCTACGCCCAGCGCCGGCTCTGGTTCCTGGGCGAACTGGAGGGACCGAGCGCCACCTACAACATCCCGATGGCCCTGCGCCTGACCGGGGACTTGGACCAGGACGCGCTCACCGCCGCCCTGCGGGACGTCGTCGCGCGCCACGAAGTCCTGCGCACGGTGTTCCCCACGGTCGACGGGCAGCCCTGCCAGCGGATTCTGCCGGTGGAGGAGTCGGGCTTCGAGCTGGGGTCCGTCGAACTGGAGCAGGACGCCGCGGCCGCCGCGATCGCCGAGGCGTCCGGGTACGAGTTCGTTCTCTCTGCCGAAATCCCGCTGCGGGCAACGCTGTTCACCCTGGGATCGGTCGAGCGGATCCTTGTGGTGGTGGTTCACCACATCGCGACGGACGGCTGGTCGACCGGGGTTCTCGCCCGTGATCTGTCGGCCGCCTACGCCGCGCGGGTGGGCGGTGAGGCACCGGAGTGGTCGGCACTGCCGGTGCAGTACGCGGACTACGCGCTGTGGCAGCGTGAGTTGCTCGGTGACGAGCGGGATCCGGGGAGTCTGCTGTCGCGGCAGGTGGCGTACTGGCGTGAGGCACTGGCCGGGGCGCCGGAGGAGCTGGAGCTGCCCGTCGACCGGCAGCGGCCGGCCGTCGCCTCGTACCGGGGTGAGAGCGTGCAGCTGAGTGTCTCCGCCGAGACGCACCAGGGGCTGGTGGAACTGGCGCGGGAGCGTGGGGCGACGCTGTTCATGGTGTTGCAGGCCGCGTTGGCGGTGACGCTCTCGCGGTTGGGTGCGGGGGCGGACATCCCGATCGGTTCGGCGGTGGCCGGGCGGACGGACGAGGGCCTGGACGATCTGGTCGGGTTCTTCGTGAACACGTTGGTGATCCGGACGGACCTGTCGGGTGACCCGACCCTCGACGAGGTGCTGGAGCGGGTCCGGGAGCGCGGACTGGCGGCGCTGGCGCACCAGGACGTGCCGTTCGAGCGGCTGGTGGAGGAGCTGGCGCCGGTCCGTTCGATGGCGCGGCACCCGCTGTTCCAGGTGGTGCTGAC
>NZ_JAGIYX010000092.1:0-1394 GCF_017813315.1 Kitasatospora sp. RG8 | reverse complement strand
CTGAGGACAAGCCCTCGGCCTATTAGTACCGGTCAACTCCACCCCTCACAGGGCTTCCATATCCGGCCTATCAACCCAGTCGTCTACTGGGAGCCTTACCCTCTCAAGGAGGTGGGAGTGCTCATCTCGAAGCAGGCTTCCCGCTTAGATGCTTTCAGCGGTTATCCCTCCCGAACGTAGCCAACCAGCCATGCCCTTGGCAGAACAACTGGCACACCAGAGGTTCGTCCGTCCCGGTCCTCTCGTACTAGGGACAGCCCTTCTCAACACTCCTACGCGCACAGCGGATAGGGACCGAACTGTCTCACGACGTTCTAAACCCAGCTCGCGTACCGCTTTAATGGGCGAACAGCCCAACCCTTGGGACCTACTCCAGCCCCAGGATGCGACGAGCCGACATCGAGGTGCCAAACCATCCCGTCGATATGGACTCTTGGGGAAGATCAGCCTGTTATCCCCGGGGTACCTTTTATCCGTTGAGCGACGGCGCTTCCACAAGCCACCGCCGGATCACTAGTCCCTACTTTCGTACCTGCTCGACCCGTCAGTCTCACAGTCAAGCTCCCTTGTGCACTTACACTCAACACCTGATTGCCAACCAGGCTGAGGGAACCTTTGGGCGCCTCCGTTACCCTTTAGGAGGCAACCGCCCCAGTTAAACTACCCACCAGACACTGTCCCTGATCCGGATCACGGACCCAGGTTAGACATCCAGCACGACCAGAGTGGTATTTCAACGACGACTCCACAACAACTGGCGTTGCTGCTTCAAAGTCTCCCACCTATCCTACACAAGCCGAACCGAACACCAATATCAAGCTATAGTAAAGGTCCCGGGGTCTTTCCGTCCTGCTGCGCGAAACGAGCATCTTTACTCGTAATGCAATTTCACCGGGCCTATGGTTGAGACAGTCGAGAAGTCGTTACGCCATTCGTGCAGGTCGGAACTTACCCGACAAGGAATTTCGCTACCTTAGGATGGTTATAGTTACCACCGCCGTTTACTGGCGCTTAAGTTCTCAGCTTCGCCCCGACGAATCAGAGCTAACCGGTCCCCTTAACGTTCCAGCACCGGGCAGGCGTCAGTCCGTATACATCGCCTTACGGCTTCGCACGGACCTGTGTTTTTAGTAAACAGTCGCTTCTCGCTGGTCTCTGCGGCCACCCCCAGCTCTGGCAGCAAGTGCCGTCACCAGGAATGGCCCCCCTTCTCCCGAAGTTACGGGGGCATTTTGCCGAGTTCCTTAACCATAGTTCACCCGAACGCCTCGGTATTCTCTACCTGACCACCTGAGTCGGTTTGGGGTACGGGCCGCCATGAAACTCGCTAGAGGCTTTTCTCGACAGCATAGGATCATCCACTTCACCACAATCGGCTCGGCATCAGGTCTCAG
>NZ_JAGIYX010000091.1:0-1445 GCF_017813315.1 Kitasatospora sp. RG8 | reverse complement strand
TGCGTGCACGGCGCGTTCGCCGGTGCCGAAACTGCGGTGGAGGTCGGTGACGGCCACCATGGGAGCGGTGACGGTGCCGGCCGGTTGCTGGGTCATACGGCGTCCCCCTGGGTGCGCTTCGAGCGTTCCCCGGCCGACTCGGCCGGGTGGCGACGTGGTCTTGATGAGGTGTGCATGGCGATATCGGATTGCTGACGGGCTCTCTCATCGGAGGGAAAGGCCGATCGCGGTGCCGTCATTGCCGAGAATTTGCTCACTAGTTACATGATTCGCGCAAGTCCCTTCCGTTCATGGATCGAATCTGACAGAGTCGTCCGCTATCCGGTGATCAATCGCCGGTGATCACCGTAGCGGTACGCGACAGGCGTCCATCCCGTGGCAGAGACGTGCCCGGACGGGGGAGAGCTGCGCGGGACCGAAATGTACTGGGGGAGGAACGGGATGCTCGGCTTCGTCGTGCGCCGTCTGCGCGGGCGACTGCCGTTGGCCGCCGCGGTCCTGCTCACGGTGCTGATCACCACTGCAGTGCTCACGGCGCTGGTGGCGTTCAACCGCACCGTGGGGGAGGCCGGGCTGCGCCAGGCGCTCCAAGGGCCGGTCCGCGCGAGGACCACCGTGCTGGTCAGTGCCGACCACGGGTTCGACAAGCGGCCCAAGGACGATGCGGCGGTGGGTGATTACGCCGGGAGGCTCTTCGGAGACCTGCCGGTGCACACCGAGACCGTCGCCCGCAGTCGCTCCTACGGGCTCCCGCAGAGCCCGGCGCCGTCGTCCGGCACCCCGGCAGCCGCCCCTTCGGGCACCCAGCCGGGCACCAACTCCGCTTCCCCGTCGGGCACATCGTCGGGAACCGGAGCCGGCGCCGGCACCCCCGCCGGCACTGGCACCCAGCCAGCCACCGCCCCCGCGAAGGGGCCCGAGTTGACGGTGCTGGCGGCGCTGGACCATCAGCGTGTCACGCTGTTGTCGGGTGGTTGGCCGGCGGTGGCGGGGGTGACGGGGCGGGGGGCGGTGGAGGTCGCGGTCCCGCAGGCCGTGCTGGCGCGGCTCGGTCTCACCGCGGGTGTGCTGCCGGCGGAGGTCCGGCTGGAGGACCGCTTCGACGGGTCGCCGCTCGTGGTGCGCATCACCGGGGTCTACCGGGCCGCGGATCCCTCGGACGTGTACTGGCGCCTCGACCCGGTGGGCGGGCGTGAGATCCAGGTCGGCGGGTTCACCACCTACGGCCCGATGCTGGTCGACGACAGCGTCTTCACCGCCGCGCGGATTCCGCAGAACGGCCGCAGCTGGCTGCTCGACGCGGACTTCGCCGGCATCGGTGCCCCCGCCTCGGCCGGGATCCAGGACCGTGCCGACAGTCTGGGCGAGGAACTGCGCCAGGCCACCGGCCTCCAGGTCAGGACCGAGGTCGGGGACGTCCTGCGCGAACTGGACTCCAGTGCGCT
>NZ_JAGIYX010000090.1:0-1623 GCF_017813315.1 Kitasatospora sp. RG8 | reverse complement strand
CCTGCCGCTGCGCCGGATCACCGACCCGTACCGCTGCACATCGCCGGCCCGGCCTCACCCCTGCCGTCCTCCAGCTGCAGCGCAGCACCCAGGAGCCCGCCCCGACACCCACCACAGCCGTTACAGAACACCGATCACCGGTACACAACCCCCAGACCCCCGCTCGTACCCCACCCCCCGCACGGACCCACACCCCCAGCTCCCCGGAAGCCGCCCGCCCACCCACACAGCGACCCCGCGCACCCCACCCACAGCCCCACCCACAGCCCCACACACGGCACCACTCCCGGCAGCGACTCCACAACAGCCAAGCAAACCAGGCCAGTTCACAGACAACTGGCTCAACTCACGCATGAAAAAGGCAAGTTGAGACATAAAGGCAACAACCACCAAAAGCAGAAGACAAGTTGACACCACAATACCCGGCACCACCAATCGGCCACCCCAGAGAAAGACCACCAACCCCCAAACGCCAGCAGCAATTCAGAACACCGATAAACAAAATCAGAAACACAAAACAGAAATCACCAGACAAAACACATCCCAACGAGCCACACTAAATTACCGGAAAAACAAACCTCTCACACCCTCACCACCCAACCCCCCCAAAACCACCCCAGACCAGCCAAAACAAAACACCGAACAACCACCCACCAGAACCCCACCAGAAACGAAACAACCACCCGCAAAAAACAAACCACCAAACCCCCAAAAAACCAGAGAGCAAGCGACCCCACCGCAATACCAGATCCACCGACACCAACAAGCCCTCAACCCCACCACCCGGAACCCGACCAGACACACCACCCAACCCCACCCCGAACCCACCCCGGACCGCTGCGCCCCGCGTGGACCCGTGGGCGGCCCTCGCCTGCCCAGAGCTGCCTGGGCCGTGCGAGGAGCGAGGCCCCAGCCGCGGCCCGCCCCGGGAGCCGGCGGTGCACCGCGCCGGGCTCCGATCGAGGGCGGCCGGCACCTGAAAAGGGGAGACCCTGAATTCGGCGGGATCTCCCGACGCTGGTATTCTGATACACGATGCACGGCGCACCCGGTGAGTCCACAGAGAAGCCAACCGGGGAACGAGCGCGGTAAGCCGCCCGAGAGAATGAACAAGGGCGCACGGCACCGGACGGATTCGTTACATAATCCCGGAAGAAGCGGTTCCCATTCCAATGCCAACCGGCTACACTGGTCGAGTGGTACAGACCGGCTAACTCAAGCAAGATGTAACACATAGTTACGAAACATCGGCCTTACAGAACTTGCACCGACTGCATGGCCGCGACATACTGACGGTACAGAATAGCAAGGAAAGAGCTCGAGGCAGAGCCCCCGCCAGACCGTGACTCCCCGGAGAGCACGTCGGCCACGGCCACTAGGCGGGCCAGAGAAGCCAAAGCCCCCATGAAAGACCAGGTCAGATGGGGTGTCAGCCTCTCGGGACCGGAGACGCCGGCCCGAGAAGAGGGGCCGGAGGCCCGATCCACCACAGCCCCTCAGCCAGTACAGAAAGGAGAGCCAAAATATGTACCCCGACCCCCAGTCAGCCAGAGCCACGGAGTGGCGATACATCTTCCGTCACGCTAGTGACGGCGCGTCATGTGTCCGGAGGACACGGCGCGC
>NZ_JAGIYX010000009.1:0-286217 GCF_017813315.1 Kitasatospora sp. RG8 | reverse complement strand
CGCGGCGGGAGCCGGGGGCTCGGGGGCCTGGACGGGTCGGCGCGCGGTACAGCGGTGGGTGGGGGCGGTGGCCGGGACGGGGCGGACCGGCGGGGCCGGGGCCGGGGCCGGGTGGTGGGACGGCGGGCGGTCGGCGGACGAGGGGCGGCGGACGGCCGGATGGGCGGATGGGCGGGTGTGGGCGGCAACGCGCGGGGGTGGGCACCACGGCGCGGGGCGCGGGCTCCTGGCCCGCCGGCCGCCGGGAGGGGCCCGCGGGCGGGGCGACGTTGCAGGGCGGGCTTGGTGGCGGCCGGCGCGGCCGGACACGGTGGCCGGCGGGCGGCGGTGCAGCAGCCGGCCCGGGAGCGGTGGGCCGACATCCCACAGGACACGGCGGACGAACGGCCGGCAGCCAGACAGCGGCCGGCCGGGGAGCGGGGAGCGGCCGGGGACGGACAGCGGCCACAGGGACCCGGGGCTCCTGGTGGCCGCCCAGCCGCCGCCCAGCACCGGGCGGCGGCCCGGCGCCGGGCGGGTGCGCTCGGCACGACAGGCCCGCGGCACGGCACAGTAGGGCCGGGCCCGAACGCAGCGCCCGCCCCGGCGGTACAGGCTCCTGGCCCGCCGTACGGGGCCGGGCAGCGGCCGGCGAACGGCGGCGGACGGCCGGCTCGACGGCGCGGCGGGGCCGGAGCGGGCCCGGCCGAACGACGGGACGACGGGGCAGCGGGCCAGCGGGGCGGCGCAGCCGGAGCGGGCCCGGAGCGGCCGAACGGCGGGGCGGTGGCCCGGGGGCGAGCCCGCGTTGTCCCCGCCCCCGGGAACCGGCAGCAGAGCCCGGCGGCCCGGGGCCGGCGTGGTGTGTGGGCGCCGGAAACGGTGAGAACGACGGCCCGGCCGGGCTCGACGGCAACCAGCGGCCCGGCGCAGCCGACGCGCAGCTGGCGCGTCGGCCGGCGTGGGGGGCGGGCGGCCGACGGGGCGGCGTTGATGGCGCTCGTTGAAAACGGCCACCCCTGCTCAGGGGTGTCCTCATACCTACTCAGTGGATCTCCCCAGCTACGGGGCATCTCACCTGGGGGACGATGCCACCAGACAGGAACCGCCCGGCAGTCAGCCAGGGTCCGGGAAACGGCGGGTTCCCCGGCAGCCTGCCACTGCCCAGGGACCGGTCTCGAGGTAGCTCAAGGTTGCGGTTCGGTCGCAGTTGCCAACTGGCTTGCGGCCGTCGGTCGTTCCTGCTGTCAAGGTTGAGTGTCAACGACTGTGTCAGGGGGGCCCTTTGAGCGAGTCTGATCTTGCCTCGACAATTGTCGGGCTCATGGCGGATGTGGCATCGGGGATCGTGGGAACCACCGGCCGGGCCGTGGCGGAGGCTGCAGGAGAGGCCGTCCGCCGGCGGCTCTCGTCACAGCCGGACGGTCGGGAAGCCGTGGCGGCATTCGACTCCGGTCCGCAGGAACCGGCCGCGCAGGCGGAGCTGTGCCGGGTCCTGGTGCAAGTGATGTCCGACGAACCGCAGTTCGCCGTCCAACTCACGGCACTGCTGCCGGTCCCGCCGCCGGCGGCACCACCTGCGCCGTCCGCCCCGCCGCTGCCGCCGGAGCCGCCGCGGATCGGCCGGGACGGCATCATCATCGACGGCAGGTCCCGCAACACGGGGAACCTGGCGCTGGGCGACCAGCTGATCCAGAACATCCGCCGGGGCGATCCTCGGACCATCCTGATCCTGATCACCGCCCTGATCCTCGTAGTGGCCGTGGTCTACGGCGGCGCCAAGATCCTCACGGACGACAAGCCGAACCCGTCGACCGGCTCGCTGAGCGCGCCCTCCGGCGCGTCCGACCAGGCCGGCGAAGGATCCTCCGGCGGGAATCCGTCAGCCACCACCGCTCCGTCGCCGAACCGGTCGTCCGGCCGGCCACGGCCCGAACCAGTTCGGGCCGACCCTCCGGTGAAGTTCGAGTACAGCTTCCTCGGCTCCCCCTACTCCGACGACCGCCAAGTCGTCCTGGACGGCCTCAACGTGGTCCTTGTGGAGGGGGAACACACCCTGGTGTCGCGCGATGTCCGCGACGGCCAGGTGGCGGCCCAGATGACCTCCACCGGACTGCTCCCCACCAGGGAGCCGAACGAGCCGTCGACGAAGAACGCCGGATACGGGCGCCCCGCGGTGGGAACGTCGGGTGGAAAGCGATTCGCGGTGGCGGCCTTCCCGCTGACCGTCACCGGCCAGGGGACCGTCTCCAACCACTACAGCGTCGAGGTCGACATCCTGAACCTGGACACCGGAAGGGCGGCCGGCCGGGTCACCATCGACGACGGCACGATCGCACCGGGAGTACCCGTCCTCGTGGGCGTCGCGCGCGGCCGGGCCGTCGTAGCCGTTCCCAGCCTGTCCGGTCCACCCACCAGCTACGCGATCGACCTGGCCACCGGCACGGTCGCCTGGAAGCTGGCGAACTTCGAGGCACGGCTGATCCAGGACGGCACTGTCCTCGGCGTCTCCTCCACGACCGGGGAATGGGATACGCGCTATTACGAGATGCCGCTGGAGGCCCGGGCGGTCTCGGCTGCCGACAGTACGGAGCTGTGGAGGGCCCTGACCGGCAAGTCAGGGAGAAGCCTGTCCGTGTTCGCCGCCGACAAGATCCTCACCCAGACAGGAGAAGGTCCCACACTGCTGTCCACCAGCACCGGGACCGTGCTGCCGCTGCCCGCCCTGCCCGGGAAGCGCACGTCGATCGACGAGTGCTGGTTCGACGGCCGCGCCACGACCGTGTGCCAGGCCATGAGCGAGGACGGTGGATGGTTGATCGGCATCGACGCGACGGAGAACACCGTCCTGTGGCAGATCAACCGCTCGCCCGCCGTCGGAGCGCGCGTGGCGCCCTCGGTCACCGGAGCCTGGCACGGAGCGGTCTACGGCCGCACGCAGCGGGGCAAGGACGTGGTGCTGGACGCTCGGACGGGGCAGGACCGGGAGCTCGCCCCGGGTGCTGCCCCCGACCAGATCAACGAGTACGCCGCCTTGGTGGAGGGCCACGTCTACCTCTCGGCGGGCTGAACCGACCCGCCCCGAGCTGACCGATTCGATGGGCGGCCCCGGCCGACAAAGCCCGTGACGTTCGCTGGGACTCCCCACTCCGTTGAATGCCGGACGGAGTGGGGAGACGAGCGGCCCTGGCCGTTTCCCGAGATCCTCATCAGCGTGGGGCCGGCGGCGGTTCAGCGGCAAGTGACAGGCCGGTGGCCGGGCGGGCCCGGTGGCCCCGGGGGGTGTTGTCCTTCGCTGCCTGGGGTCGAACGCCCGGGGGTTGTCCCGGGACAACCCCCCAGGCAACAGCGACACGAGCGCCCGCCTACGACCACGACTACGGGCCCAGGACCCGGCCCAGCCGGTGCGCGGCACGACCGGCGCGCGGGACGGGCCGAGCGGCGGCCGGCGGCGGGCAGGACGCGGCCCGGGGACGAACAGCGGCCACAGGACGGGAGCTCCTGGTGGCCGCCCGGCCGCTGCCCAGTACCGGGCACCGGCTCAGCACCGGGCCGCGGCCCGGCCCGGCAGGCCGCGGGCCTGCGGCACGGCGCGGTGGGGCCGGCAGCGGCTCCGGCCATGGCGAGCGGGAGACCGGGACGGCGGCACCTACCGGGCGCCGCGCCGAGGGCGGAACGGCCGGGCGGGGGCGGGCGCGGGACGGCGGACGGCCGATCCGGCGGGGCGGGTTGTCAGGCGGCAGGGCGGCGGCCCGGGGCGGCGGGACAGACGTTGTCCCACAGCGGTGGATGGGGTCGATCCCGGGTTCTCCCCGCACCGGGACCCGCACACAAGGCCCCGCGGACAAGGCCGGCGCTGTGTGTGGGAGCCGGAGACGGTGAGGACGGCGGCCCGGGTTGTCCCCGCCCCGGGAGCCAGGGCGGCGGCCGGCGGCGGGCAGGGCGCGGGACACGAGCTCCTGGTGGCCGCCCGGCAGCGGCCCAGCACCGGGCTGCGGCCCAGCACGGCGCAGCCAGCGGACGGAGAGGGGCGGCCGGGCCCGGCCGAACGGCGGGACGGCGGCCCGGGGCGGCGGGTGGCAGGCGCAGGGCCTGGGCGGCGGCGCGGCGGACGGAGAAGGGCGGCCGGAACGGAGGGGGCGGGCTGACGAGGCCGGCGCCTGACAGCAGCAGCCGACGGCACCGGGCGGGGCCGGCGGCGGTGGGGCGGGCGGCCCCGGAGCAGCAGGTGGCGGGCCGGCGGCCCGGCGGATGGCCGGACGGGCGGAGGAGTCGGTGGTCGGCAGTCGGCCGACGTTCCCGCCCTGGGCGGGCGGCCGACGCGGGCGGGACGGGCCGCGGGCGACCGCCGGCTACAGGCAGGTCGGCAGGGGCAACGGCGGACGGCGGCGGACGGGCGGCGGACGTGCCTGGGGGCCGACGGCACAGCGGCCGCCCCTTTGGCCCTCCGGCCAGCGCACAGGCCGACGGAGGCCCGGCGAGCCGCCGGGCCTCCGGAGCGGGACACGGGGCCAGGACCGGACCGGCGGAGACGATCTGGGGCGGCGGCCCGGGCGGCGTGGGGCGGCGGCCCGGGGCGGCGTGGGGCGGCGGCCCGGGGCGGCGGGACAGACGTTGTCCCACCGCGGTGCCGGGGTCGAGCCCGCGTTGTCCCCACTCCCCGGGAACCGGCAGCAGGACCCGGCGGGCCGGGGCCGGTGCGGTGTGTGGGCGCCGCAGCCGACGCGCGGCCGGCGTGGGGCCGGGCGGCGTGGGGGGCGCGGTGGGCGGCGGTTCAGCGGCAGGTGGCCGGGCGGTGGCCGGGGGTGTTGTCCTTCGGTGTCCGGGGTCGAACGCCCGGGGGTTGTCCCGGGACGACCGCCGGGCAACAGCGGCACAGAACGCCCGCCTCCGACCACGACTACGGGCCCGGGACCGGCGCAGCCGGCGCGCGGGACGGCCGGCGCGCGGCGGAGCAGCGGCAGGTGGTGGCCGGCGGCGGCGGGGCCGGGCGGCGGCCCGGGGACGAACAGCGGCCACAGGACGGGAGCTCCTAGCGGCCGACGGCGAGCAAGGCGCGGCCCGGGGACGAACAGTCGCGGGACACGAGCTCCTGGCGGCCGCCCGGCAGCTGCCCAGCACCGGGCACCGGGCGGCGACCCGGCGCAGCCGGACGGAGAGGGGCGGCCGGGCCCGACCGAACGGCGGCGGCCGGGGCGGCGGGGTGGCGGCCGGCGGCCCGGAACGGCAGGCGCAGGGCCCGGGCGGCAGCCGGCGGGCCGACGGCGGGGCGGCGGCCCCGGAGCAGCAGGTGGCGGGCCGGCGGACGGAGAAGGGCGGCCGGAACGGAGGGGGCGGGCTGACGAGGCCGGCGCCTGACAGCAGCAGCCGACGGCAGCGGGCGGGGCTGGCGGATGTGCCCGGCGCGGGCGGCGGCCGGCGGACGGCCAGCGGGGCGGCGGCCCCGGAGCAGCGGGCGGAAGGGCAGCGGACGGAAGGGCGGCCCGGCAACGACAGGGCCTGTGCCGTCGAGGGCTACATCGGCTTGCTCCAGGTCGGCTCGGCCAAGGGCCTGGTCCTCGGGGACGAACCTGCCTCGACCACTTTCCTGCCGACGCAGGGTGTGTTCGTGCGTTGGTCGGCTGCGGAGTCCGAGGAGTCCATGCTCACCAGCGTTGACGCGGCGATGCGTGCCGCTTCATGGGAGCCGGAGCTGACCTGGCAGGTGCCGGGACCGGTCGTTCTATTCGATTCGGCCTGGACGGGCGAAGAGTCTCGCCAGCAAGATCACGTACGGGTCGACCTGGAGGCCGGGTCCTACGCTGTTCGCGCGGCCTACGCCGAACCCGACCCGCAAACCGGGCTCATGCTGATCGCGTTGCGCCGCCTCCACGGATGACGTGTCCGGACCAGAGCGGGTGACGAAAAGTCATACTGCGACGGGAGATGAACTGTCCGCCCACCCGGATGTCCTAATGTCCGTGGACATCTGCCTCTTCATAACTCCCATCATCCGGGACGGCAACCAGACGGCGGCCGCCGAGGGAGGGCGGTCGGTAGTCCGGGCGGCCCGGCGCCCGGCCGTTCGTTCGCCGGCTTCCTCCGCCAGGACCTCGACGCCGTCACCGTCGGCCTCACCCTCGATTGGAGCTCCGGCAAGGTCGAAGGCAATGTAAACCGGATACAAGAGAGCCATGTACGGCCGAGCCTCATTCCAGCTTCTCCACACCCGGATCCTCGTCCAGGCGTGACTCGTCCCGCTGTCAGCAGTGCTCTTCCAGATAGAGCCTGCGGCGGTCGGCGTCCGCACGGAACTCGTGCGCAAGGTAGCGTCCTGCCGTCCGGCTTCCTCCGGGCCCCTTGTAACCGTCCTTGACCTTGTCCCAGAGCATCGGGCGCTCGTCCTCGGCGACGAGTCGGGGGCAAGTCCCGCCGCTCTCTCCGAGTACGACGATCGAGGCGCGGTCCTTCATCAGTCGACGCACAGCACGAAGATCGACTCGCATCTTCTGGAGCTGCCACGCGCTGCCAGCGTCGTCCAGCAGCTCCAGGGGCGCTTCGAGTCGATCCGGGTTCATAGGGAAGGCCTGCATAGTGGGAGTATTCGACATCGCGACGCGTGAGGTCATCCCGGTTTTCACGGAACTCCGGGCAGAGCCGCGAAAACGGCCGCTCTCGATCACCGGTCCCCAGTTGGTTGACCGGTTCAACAGCTTGAGGAGAGTGGAGAGAGCGGGGAGAGCGCGTCGGGGTCCGCCGGCCGAACGTCGGCGCTGCCGGTCCCCGACGCAGCCAGCCTCCACCTCCACCCGAACATCGGCCCCGCTCTCGAACCGGCCATCCGGCCCGACGCCGCCACCCGCGGCCGTGACTGCTCCTGGCGATGACCAACGCCTGCTGCCAGTGGCGCTGACCTCCTGCGGCCGTCCCGTGCGGGTTGTGGGGTCGCGGCTCGCGGTCGGAACAGGCTGTGTCACCAGTTCATTCCTGCGGCCGGTAGTGCGACTGGGCCGCTCTCGGCATGACTCGAAGAAGCCTTACCCGCGTCAGCCGCTCCTGACAGGATCGCCAGTCGCAAAGCACTGGTCGAGCGGGCGGCGGGGGCCGCCGGCCCAACAGGACGGGGGAAGTCGTGCCTGCATTGTCGAAAGTGCTCAAGACCGGAATCGTTGCCGGTCTCAGCAGTGTGGTTCTCGCCATCGCGCCAAACGCCGCCATGGCCAATGGTGGCAACTGGGCCGTCCAGCTCGGGAGCGGCGGTCCAGCCTGTTACGGCTACACCAACTGGACCAGCAACCACGTTACCGGAAAGATCTACTCCCAGGCTGGCGACAACTGCTTTGTCACAATCACCCAGTGGTGGCGGAGCAGCGGTGTCCAGACCGGTCGGGACACCGAATACACCTGGGGCAGCGGAACGACGGCCGTCGCCCCGCACAACAGCTACGGGTACTACTACTACGGCCCAGCGGGGAACAACGACTACCTCTGCGTCCAGGTGTACGTGCAGGACAATGACTCCCCGCCGCCGTGGTACGCCTACGTGACCTACGGCAGCGGCTGCTGACGGACAAGCTCTGCTGGGCGTGAGCACCCGTCATTGCGTGCCCACGCCCAGCACCACCACCGACCTCGTTCAGACCGGGGACGACCGCCCTTACCCTGCCGGACCGGCCCCGGGCACCGGCGGCCCGACGACGAAGCCGGACGCGGCCGGAACGGCTGTCCTCTGACAGGCGATCTTGACCGATTGCCAAAAGATCTTGACCGTCCTACCCCGGCTGCTCCCGGCCGCACCGGCCGGGTTGGTGGATGATCGGGATGTGCTGGTGCGTACCGAGAGGATGCCGCCGTGTCCGCCCGAGTCGATGACGGTCCGGGTCCACACCCCAATCGGCAGAGCCGCGGCGGTGTGGCGTGGCGACCCGCACGACGCGGTCGGCTGGCACCACATCGAATGGACCATCGACGAGGACATCCTCTGGGGCCACAACACGTGGCCGGCCGAACTTACCGAACCGGGGGTGCGCGAGGAGGCCGGCCGGATCGTCCTGCGTGGACGGCTCCAGCCTGCCGAAGACGGCGCCGCGGTCCTTGAGATGGGCGACTCGCAAGTACCGTTCGACGTCGGCTCACCGCCACCGCCCGACAGCGCCGACCACGCCTGGGTGGAGATCAGCGTCGAAGCAGACAGGGTGGAGCTGTACCCCTACTTTCCCTGACCGGCCAAGATCGTTTGGCAGACGGTCAAGATCGGCTGTCAGTGACCCCGTCTCACCGAAGTTTGACGATTCTCAATGAAGTTTGACCGCAGCGCCCTGGCTAGAACCGGGGCTCCACGCCGAACGCGCCCGTAGCGGCCCAGGGATCGTCCTGCTCCCGCCGCTCCGCCGCCTCTTGTTCCCGCTCCCGCTCCCGCCGTTCGGCAGCCGCGCGACTCTCGGCGATCGTGGGAATGGCGTCGAGGGCCTCGGCCGGGCGGCCGTGCCTGATCAGCATGTCGGGCAGATCGTGGTGAACCAGGTAGTGGGTGGAGGAGCGAAGCAGTGCGAGGGCTTCCTCCGTCTGTCCGTCCCGCTCCAGCAGCCGCGCCAGCGCGGTGTCCCACTCGCCGGGCTCGCGCTCGTTGAGGGCGGTGGCCTCCGAGATGCCCTCCTTGCAGCGGTCGGCCTCGCCCAGCAGCCAGAGCCGCAGGTGGCGGACCTGGTCCGGGTGCTCCTTGACGTATTCGTCGGTGAGCCCGTCCAGGAGTTCGAGTGCCCGGCCGGGCCGGCCGTCATCGACGAGTAGTTCCAGCGCCCAAGGGAGGAAGTTCCAGCAGTCGTAGTACTCGTAGGTGGGCCGGCCGGTCTCGACGGCTTCGTCGACCCTCCCCTGGCGGACGAGAAGGCGCATCAGCGCCGCCCGGTCCTTCGGGTGGTCGTGGGCCTCGATCCCCTCGCGCAGCACGGTCTCCGCCTCGCCCGGCCGCCCCGCGTCCTCCAGCGCCTTCGCGTACACGTCGAGGGCGGAGCGGTGGTCTTCGGCGGCGAGGACCCCCAGTTCCTCGATCAGGCCCTGCCGGGCGAGGAGTTCCGCGTAGTACTCCGGGAAGTTGACGGGGTGCCGTCGGCCTGAGGCCCGCTCGGCGCGCAGGACCTCGACGGCCTCGTCCATACGCCCGGCCCGTTCCAGAACCCGGGAGATCAGGAGCAGCACGTCCCACCGGTCCGTCCGGGCTACCCCGCACGATTTTTGACCGCACCGCTCACACGCCGCGCTCTCCGTACGCTCCATGCGCTCCGCCTCCCGCGTGAGTACGTCCAGGACCCGGTCGTCGCATCCCTGCCGCTCGGTCACCTCGACCAGGCGAGACCGGAGCCAGTGCTCCCCGAGATGGGGCTTGAGCACGTCGATGGCCTCCTCGATCCGTCCGGCCTTCGACAGCAGTTCGGCGTAGCGGGCGCACACGTGGCCGTCGCCCAGTTCGGTAGCGTCCGGGCGCACCGTCGCGAGCGCCTCGTCACCCTCGCCCTGGTGGATCATGATCTCGGCGGTGGCCCACTCGGCGGGCCGCCAGCCGATCTCCGCGAACGGAGCCACCAGCGCCAGCGCCCGATCGCACTCCCCGGCCTCGCACAACTCCCGGGCCGCCGCCTCCGCGCAGTTCCAGTCCCCGCGCTCCCGCGCCGCCCGGACCAGCAGTTCCACCTGCCCCAGGTCGAGGAGGGTCCGCACCATCCGCGGGTAGACGCCACCGTGGTGGCGCGCCTGCCAGGAAAGATCGTCGATGTTCACGCGGGCACCCTACGAGCTGCCGCCGACAGCCTCCGTCCAGCCGAAGCCGGGGTGCCCGCAATGCCCCTCGCACACGGCGTTCGAACTCCACTGAGACAAGTACCGGTGGGTCAAACTTCGGTGAGACTCGTCAAACTCCGCTGAGACGGGTCAGCGGGTGCGGCCACCGTGTCCCGGCACTGTCCCAGCCCTGCGGCGCAGCGCCGCCACCAGGGGAAGCAGCCTGGGACTGTCCTGGCGAAACGGACATACCCGGCGGGCTGAGACATGCCTGGGACGGGGCTGGAACAGCCCCCGCCGGCCACCGGGGCGCAGCGTCCCGGTGGGCCGGGAACGGGCGGCACGGACGGCCGCCACGGGCCCGGCGGCGGCTGCCCAAGACCGGGACCGGTCGGGACCCCGGGCACGGGCGCCCGCACCGTGCAGCCCGGGCCCGTCCAGGGCCCCTCGGGGACGTCCTCGACGGCGGTGTCGGCCAGGGCGGCCGGGTGCCGCAGGAGAGACCGCGCGGGCCGGCCGGCCCGCGCCAGGTCGGTAGGCTCACGGGATGACAGGAGTGCTGGAGTTCGGCGCGCTGCTGGCGCGCCTGATGCGGCATCGAACGATCGACGCCTCCGTGCTCTCCACGGTGGTCGGCGCCGGCCTGAAGGAGTTGCAGGCCGTGCTCGAAGGGCGGCCTCCGACCGAACGGCTGCTCAGGGAGCTTGGGCCGGTGCTCGGCCTGCACGCCGCCGACCTTTTCGTCCTGGCCGGGCAGCCGGTACCCGACGACCTGACACCGGTCACCCGCAATCCGCACTGGTCGGTCAGCCCCGTCGTCTACAACACGATGGTCATGCCCGCCGAGAACCGGCACCCGCTCCTGGACGCGATCCGGGCGAAGCCCCTTGTGTCGCGGGAGGGACGGGGCGGGACCGACCGGCCGCACCACCGCTACGAGCCGGGCTTCGGCGCAGTGCTCCTGGAACTCGCGCACAGCCGGAACCTCACCTGGACATGTACGGCCAAGGCCCTGTACGCGGTGACCGACGGGCGGATCTACCTGTCAGCCTCCACCATCGGCGGGATCGGCCGAGGCACCGTCGAAGTGACCCCCGAACTGCTCGGCGACTTCGCGGGCCTGCTCGGCATTCCCGCCCGCGATCTGGCGGCGCTCGGCGGCATCCGCCTGCCGGACGACCTGCCACCGCTCCACCCACGGGCCGACGACGTGGCCGCCGTCATCTGGGAAGCCCGCCGCCTCACCACCGCCCAACTCCAGGAAGTCCACCTCGCCTCCCACCACCTTGCCGGCCGCTGACCGACTCCCCCGCCAAGGCACCGGAAACCACGAGGCCCACCACAACCGCGAACAGCCACCAGCGCAACACAGGACCCCAGCAGTGACGGCAGGCAGCCAGAGGCGGGGCCTGCGGCCCCGGACCGGGCAGAGACGGCACGGTGGGCAAGGGGGCGGTGGGCGCGGTGGCGGTGGCGGTGGCGGGCCGGTGACGGTGGCGGTGACGGTGGCCTGACGGCCCCCGCGAACGAGGCACCCCCGGAACACCGGACACCCGGCAGGACGACTCCCCGGCCCCGGCGAGCAGCGGGAGCAGCGGGAGCAGCACGGCCGGCGGCACGACGCGGCGAGGGCCCGGTGGCGGCTGCCCAAGGCCGAGACCAGTCGGACCGGCCACGAGCCACCCGCACCGCGCAGCCCGGGCCCGCCCGGAGGCCCTCGGGGACGTCCTCGACGGCGGGGCCGGCCACGGGCCGCCGGGCGCCGCTGGAGAGGCCGGTGGGAGGCCTGCCCGGCCGTGCTGTCGCGTCCCCGCCCGGCACGGGGGAACGGGCTTTGTGCCCACGTCACACCACGCGACCACGCCCCCGCGACAGGACAACGCGACACGGGCCGCGACAGCACGGCCGTCGCCCCGGCGGCGGGGCCGGCGACGGCCAGGGTCGGGCGGCGGCTTAACAGCCCGTGTCTGTGACAAGCGGTCTTGACCGATCGGCAGGCAATATTGACCGGTGGAGTCGAACGCTCATCGGTACGGTCAGCTCATGAAAGAGCTGCCTGAGAGCGTGGACCGCGACATCCTGGACCGCCAGATAATCCGTGCGATCAAGGCGATCCGGGACGCATCCGGCTGCACGATCCACGAAGCACTCGACGTGTTCACACAGCGGTACGAGGAGCTCCGCCGTGATCGGCCTGGTGACTTTCGGCTGAGCCGCGAGGAGTACGGCCGGGACGTCTACACCTGATCCGATCATCCCGGCTTCGCTGTCACAGGTCAGCCGGCCGCCGCCGGGGCCGGCACGGCGGCCTGTCGCGGGGGGTGCTGTCGCGCCCCGGCCGGACACGGGGAAACGACCCGTCCGCGCACGTCATAGGACGCGACAGCACCCGGCGCGACAACCCACGCGGCAGCAGGACGCGACAACCCCACCCACGGGCAAACCCCGGCTCGCGCTGGACCCCGGCACACGCCCCGGCGGCGGCGGGTACCCCAGGTGTGCGGGCCCGGACAGCAGCCACGGCCGGACGGCCCTCCCCGTCGGCGGCGGCCGGTGCAACACGGCGGGCGGAACACGCCCAGCCGGGCCCCTCCGAGCCACAGAGCACCTGGTCAGACTTGTAGCGCAGCCCCACGTCACATGTGTTCGGGGGACCCTCAGCCGTGGATCTCCCAGGCCTTCTGTGGGAACCAGTGGGGGAGGTCGTGGAGCGCCTCGGCGGGGAAGAACACCGGCCGGGTGAGGAGGCGGTCGCCCGCCCGCTGGACGTTGATCACCACACCCACGGAGTCCGAGCAGGGCACGCCCAGACTCATGTACGAGAGCTCGGGATGGCGTTCCTGCATCCACTGCCCCACCACGGAGGGAGTACGGCCGACAAGCGCGGTGCCCTCGATGGTGACCTGCGGTCCACGCAGGGCGTCGACCGCGATGCCGGCCAGCCGCCCGTCCTGGTAGTACAGGTGCAGGCCGAACTCCCGGTACCGGTCTTCCCTGACCCTCCAGGCGTTGTTCTTCAACCCGCCGCTCCAGGTACGCCGCTCGGTGTCCCCGGTGACAGCGCTCATAGTGGCCGTCACCTCATCGGCACTCATACCGAAACGCAACGGCCCCACCGCCGTGAACGACTCCAGCACCCACTGCACACGCTCCTCATCCGGCCGCACACGCCACCACTCCTCAAACATGATCAACACCCTGCCCGACACCACCGACACGGGGAAACAAGCAGGGCACCACCCGGACCCCTGAACCCCGCAGGCCACCACCCAGGCGGCCTGACGCCACCCAGCAACGGCACCCAGCCAACCGGGCCGAGCCGGGGCCCAGCGAGGCAGGCAGGGACGCAGACCTGGCCAGGCCGGAGCGAGTCGCAGCAGACTCGGGCAGCGGCCACCCAGCCGGGATGGCGGCCAACAGAGACCCCAGCACGAGCCCGGCCGCCCGGCAGCCTGTCGCACTCACCTGTCGCGCCGCCACCACACACAGGGGATCAGGGGTATCCACCCACGTCACAGCCAGCACACGACATCACCCCACGCGACAGCAGGACACGACAGCACCAACCCACCCCGGACCGACCCCATCGCAACCTCCCCGGACCACCACCAGAGCCACCAGAGCAGCCTGACGCCCCCCAGCCGTCCGGCCCGGAACAGCGGCGCGCAGCAAGGCCGCCGAAAGTGCAGCGGGACGACGACGGCGCCGGCAACCGGGACGGCGGCACAGCAGGCCCGAGACGACGGCGGCAGGCACTCGGGGCGCGCGGCTTGACGAGTGGGGCCGGTGCTGACGAGCCGTCCCTGGGCCCTTTCTCCCCGGACGCCGGTTAGGCCGTAACCACCCCCGCGCAGACCGGGAGGTCTGCCGTTCCGTCTCCAGTGCAGGAAACCCCGGTACCCGCCCCACCCGTACACCACCGTAGAAGCCCCCACCGACACCCTCTCCAGCCACCAGGCCGCCGAGCCCCACCACCAGGAGAAGGCCGGCCCCGACAACGGCCTGGACAGCCGCAGCACCAACACCACCGGACCGCGGCACCGGCGGCGGCCAGGACAGCCCTCCAGACGGCGCCGTAGCGCCTCGCGGGACACTGCCGATCCTCCCGGGGTCTCGGTCCCGTCGATGGGCGTCTCGGACGGCTTCCTTGGCCCGCTGCACGTCCTGCTCGGCCAGCTCCACCACACAGAACTCCCGATGGAGCTGGTACACCACCGCACCAAGGCAGCCCGGGTCTGACCTGCATTGGCAGACCGAACTACGGCCTTTCGAAGTTGAGTTGAGGCGCAGGTGGGTACAGTGCTGCCATCACCTTGCCAAACTCCAGACAACGGGGGCCGGTGGGCGACCGCTAGGGGGCGATCGCCCACGGGCAAGGGGCCCGGCACGCCTAACGTTGGGCGTGCCGGGCCCTGTCTCCCCTTCTCCGACGAGGCGACCTTCCCTGTGGACGCCTCGCGACGGTACGCAACCGCTTGCCGTCGTACGTCTGGAGCGGAAAGGTGAAGACGGTGTCCGAGCACAAGACGACGTGGGTCAAGGAGCTGGCTTCGAAGCTGGCCATCGCGGCGGCCGTGAAGGCGCTGCTGATGGTGGTCACCGAGCTGGTTCTGCGGCAGCACGACTGATTGGGGCACGTAGACCCTGTCGGAGCGGGCCCCACGTCCCCCTACGTGGGGCCCGCTTCTTTCTGGCATACAACTCTCCCGGCTGAGCTCTTGCGTCACTGTCGGCCCGCTCGAAGGCGTCAGCCACATCGCCACCAGGCTTGTCAGCCGGACCAGCGGGCGTGCCACCACACCGCGCCCGGCCTGAGAAGCCGTTGTCGTACCGATCGTGAGGGTTGTTGATCGAACGGAAGTCCCGATTGGGTGATCACAGGGAGGCCGGCGCATAGAGGGCAGGGCCTCTTGGTAGCTCGAAGGTTGTCGAGACGTTCGAGGTTCCAGGAGGCCCTTATGCCGCAGTCTTCCGTGCCGGTGCCGGTGGAGTCCAACTTGGGTGCCCGATCGTGTGATTGCCTCGCTCACGTGTACGGGAACGCGGCCGATCGTCAGGAGAGGCGGCGCCGGTATCCGTCGGACATGACGGACGAAGAGTGGGCCGTGATCCGCGCGTCGCTGCCGGTGCCGGGGTGGCTGGAGGGCCGGGGTGGGCAGCCGGAGGGCTATTGCCACCGGCAGATGTTGGACGCGGTGCGCTACCTGGTCGCCGGGGGCATCTCCTGGCGTGCGATGCCCGTCGACTTCCCCGCGTGGGACCGGGTCTACGCCTTCTACCGGCGCTGGCGGGACCAGGGCCTGATCAAGGAGCTCCACGACCGGCTGCGTGGGAAGGTTCGCGAGGCCGCCGGGCGGGATCCGGAGCCGACGGCGGGGATCATCGACGCCCAGTCGGTTCGGGCCGCCGCGTCGGTGCCCTCCGCCACGTCCGGCTACGACGGAGGGAAGAAGGTGCCGGGGCGCAAGCGGCACATCGTGGTGGACAGCCTCGGGTTGCTGCTGACCGTCCTGGTCACCGCCGCATCCGTCACCGACCGCGACGCCGCCCGGACCCTGCTCGCCCGCCTGCGCCAGCGGTTCTGGCGGCTGACCCTGGTGTGGGCCGACGGCGGTTACACCGGGCGCTTGGTCGACCTCGCCGCGAAGACCTGGCGCATCGCGCTGACGGTGGTCAAACGCAGCGACGACACCTCCGGGTTCGTGGTGCTGCCGAAGAGGTGGCTGGTGGAACGCACGTTCGCGTGGCTGATGCTCTCACGCCGCCTGGCCCGGGACTACGAGGCCCGCACCGACACCGCCGAGGCGATGCTTTGGTGGTCGATGACGATGCTCATGAGCCGCCGCCTGGCCCGGCGGCGATGCTGAAGCGGCCCGGCACTTCCTCGGCCAGCCAGCCCCGCTCAACCAGGCGCTTCGCCTTCGACCGCACCCCTTCGACCTTCGCCGGAACCACCTCCAGTCCCAGCACGGCCGCGATCTCCTGGCAGCCCATCGCCCCGTCACCACCGGATCGCTGACGGTCCGCCAGGAGCCTTACGATCCGCTCGTAGTCCGGCGCCAGCGCGGTCACGTCCAGTCCTTCCCGCTGCACCGGCACCACCGAACCGGCCACCGCCGCTCTGGCCGGCCCCGGCGCGACCGGCTCGGAGGGCTTGCCCTCGGGCGCCGTCAGGTCCTCCTGCCCGCGCGGACCGGACAGGACCTGATCGACCCTCTCTCGGGCGATCACCCACCGCTCCCAGTCCGTCTCCGCGTCCGCCAGCTCGGCCAGGATCCGGTCCGCTTCCTCACGCAGCGACTCCACCCGCTGCCGCGCGGCCAGCTCCCGCTCCTCCAGCAACCCAACCACCGACGCCACCCGACACCTCCACCGACGAGACGATCCCGATGGAGCAACCCTGCCGCGTGACCGCCGACGCTATGCCTCACCAGCGAAAATGCGTCGATCACGTCCGATAAGACAACGGCTTCTCACCTGCCTGGTCACCATCGTGACCTGGCCGGTTCTCCTCGGGCAGTGGACCGGATTCCTCGAAAGGGACTACCGGACCACCGACGTCAAGGCATGGACCGGCACCGGCTACTCCTACGGCGAGTACCAGTACGAGTTCACGATCGGAGCCTGGCTCGTGCTGGCCCTGCACGTACTGGTCGCTCCGGCAGCCGTCGTCGCCGCTTCCTACGTCCGCTGGCTGACCGCCATGCAAACGGCCAAGGTCCAGGGCTGACTGCCGGCCTCGACTTCATGACCGCCCACCAGTCCATCCCGCGGGGCCGCTTCGGTTCGTCAGGCGTGGGTGGGCAGCGCGCGACCGCCACCAGGTGGGCGCGACTGGTTCGTTCGTGCCTCTGGCACAGCTGAAAGAGTCCGCCCAGACCGATGCAGGATTCGACTCGATTCGGCCTCCCCCGGAACGAGTGCGGCCGGAAGGCTCATCCGCAGACGCGGATGAGGAGGATGTCGTGCTACGGATTCACTTCACTGCCGAGGACCGGGCGCAGGTACGGGTCATGGTGTTGGGGCCGCTCGCAGAGACGCAGCTGGGCTTGCGGACTGTGCAATGGAGTGACCGTGCGGTGCTGTTCGGTGGATGGCGTGCGCGGACCGGTCCGCGGATCAGCGCTGACGGGAGGGAGACGGCGCGGTTCCTCAGCGGAGCCACCTGCGGGGGATTGGTGGATCTGTTCACCCTGGTGGGCGCGGTGGGCTGTGTGGATGAGGGGATAGAGCGGCTGATCAGTGCACCGGCCCTGCGGCTGCGCACGGAGTTCTCTGTCAAGCCGCGCGCGTCTGGGCGTCCGTCACCGTGGCTGACCGAGGTGACGGACGCTGCCCCGCAGGCGGTGCAACGGCTGGGCGTCGCTCTACGGCACTGCCATCGCGTCGCGGTGGCCCCCTACTGGCCACGTATCGACCAGCACCTTCAGGGGGAAGTGGCGCGGCGTGGTCGGCTCATGGCACAGGGCGGGGTGGGGGCACTGCTGGGCAGCCTGCGCCCGATGGCAGTGTGGAACCCGCCGGTGCTGGAGATCCCCGGCTACCGGCCCTTGGTCCACCCGGAAGCCGACTTCCACGTGTCGGGGCGCTCGTTCGTTCTGGCTCCGTCGGTGTTCTGCGGGCCGGTTCCCCAGCTGTTCGCCAGCCCTCAGGCCGACACGGTCGTCATGGCCTATCAGGCACTGCACAACCCGGTCGATGCGGCTGCCCTGTGGGCTCCCCCAGCCGACATCCGCCGAGGCGATGCCCCGGTGCCGCCGGCTCTGACCGCACTCCTCGGCCGCAGCAGAGCGATCGTGCTGTGCGTCATAGCCGACCACCCCGCATGCACGACGACCCAGCTGGCGCAGCGGGCCGGCATATCGCCGGCCAGCGCCAGCGAGCACGCCACCACCCTACGCAAAGCCGGACTGACCGCTTTGACCCGGGAACGGAGGACAGCCCTTCATACGCTGACCCATCTCGGCCTCACCTTGCTGAGCACCAACGGCTCAGCTCCCGCAGGCTCTTGAACGCCAGACAGCCCACCAAGACCTCTTGGTTCGCAAACAGCTCCGGCTCGACGATGGCGGCCGAGTTGGGTGGCGACCGGTCTGCGGGCGTGGGTTGGACGGCCGGCCTTCGCCGGACGCCACCAGGAACAACAGCCCTGCAGGGTGGAAACCCCTGCCGTCCGGACCGTCACCGATCAGTCCGCCCTCAGGACCCGGGAGACATAGATGCGCGGCGGATCCTGCCCTTCGTCCACCGCGTACTCCACCAGCCCCAGATCCCGGCGCAGCGGCGACGAGTGCATGCCGGACCGGGGAGTCGCCGGGCCGCCGGTGACCGTCACCCGGCGACTGGCGCCCCGGGACGGTGCGCCGGTGCTCCTGGCGTCCTCGTACACCAACGGCCCGGCAGCGGGGAACGAACCCTCCGGGCCGGCCCTGGCCGGAGTGGGGCAGGACGTGACCAGTCGGCTCGCCACGGATCAGCGTGACGGCAAGGCGTGGGGCCAGGGCCTCAGAAACGAAGCCCCTTCGCGCAGGGCCAGGGCAGCATGGCGGGCGGCATCAGTCTCATGTCGTTCGAGGGCAGCAATCAGGTCTTCGCGATCCACGACGTGCAGTATGGCGCTCTGCGGGCGCTGCGGGTGTGGGACCTGGCCACCGGCCACCCGTCGGCGAACCCCTCACCGGCCACACCAACGCGGTGCTCGCGGTGACCTGCACCGTGCTGGACGGCCGCCCCATCGCCGTCACCGCCAGCAGAGACGACACAATGCGACGGTGGGATCTGCGAGCTCAGGAAGCCATCGCAGTCATCCCGATCAACGCTCCCACCTCCGTCTCGATTACCGCTGCCGGGACCTCGTCATCGGCTTCCACCACGACATCGCCCACTACCGCCGACAATCCCCCGACCGCGCAGCCCGCACCTGACAGCCACACACCACACAACGGGATGACCGATTCAGAGCGTGGTGGTGAAACGGGCGGTGTTCGGTGGGGTCGGGTTGTGAATGCCTCGGTCGGTCGCGCTTCCGACGCAGTACCGTGGGCCGGTGGATGAGATGCCAGTCCCGACGGCGGGTATGACGATCAGCGTTCGGATGCGCCAGGACGTAGTGATCGTCGATCCGGAGCGTTTTGTCGCTTCGGCCCGTGCGGCGTACCGCGAAGCCTCCCCTGAAATTACCGAGGAGAGGGCGGCCGAGGACATCCGCGATGTCTACGAGGCTGTGTGGGCTCTGCTGGACCGCTTCGGTCGACTCGCAGCCGACGCACCAGCGTCCACCGGACTCCCCGGCCAACGGATTCTGGACCGCCCAGACGGACTCTCACCAGCGGGCGAGCGCAAGCACATCGTGCTGAACGATCCGCAGCCACTCCAGGACTACGGCTGCTTCATGCCCGAGGAGTACGACCCGTTCGCCATTCCGCCAGGGGTGTGACGGTGTCCACCGCGACAGACTGCTCCGAAAGATCATTTCTCTGAGGAAATCTCGAACGTTCGTGCTGGCCGCTCGGTGGGTGTAGAGGTGGACCACACCGGTCGATTCGCGATGCGGGTGGCGCTTGCCCGGAGCAGCGGCCCGGGCTGGGCGCAACGTTCGTTCGACGAGCTGCGGGGCGCGTTCGAGGGGTGGTCGGGCAAGATCGGGGACTCCTTCGCGGAGCACGAGCGGTCGGCCGCTCCCACACGGAGCCGGGTGTCCGCCGGCCTGGCCGAGGCCCACGTAAGGGCCCCGGCTCCAGCGCCCGGAGGAGTCGGTCAGGCTCCGAGGCCGATGTGGCGGACGTAGGTGTAGGCCCCCCAGTCGGAATCCAGGTCGGCGATGATGTCGTCCCAGATCTCGTCCAGCTTCGCCTCGTCACCGGCGACCATGGCGTCGACCGCTTCGTCCCAGACGTAGCGCACCTGGAGTGTGCGGATGCGGAGGTTGTCGCGGCGGCGTTTGGGGATGACGGGGTCCTGGTTGATGGGGTGGATCTCGACCTTGGTGCCCTTCCCGGCGTTGTTGAGGTGCTGCTTGAGCGCTCCGGGGTTGGACAGGACGTTGTGGGCGCGCAGGTTCCAGTAGGCGGTGTCGATCAGCTCGAGGTTGGCCGGGCGGGGCTGCTGCCTGCCCTTGGTCCAGGCTTTGATCGTGGCCGGGGTGGCGGTGATCCCCGCATCGGCCATGGCCGCCGGGCCGCCCTTGGTCGCGGTCAGGTAGCGCATGCGGGCGAGCAGGCCGCGGCGTGTGGTGACGGGCGACTTGATGCCGCCCTCGACGATCATCCGCTCCAGGGCGTCTTCGAGGGCGCGGCCGAGGCCGATCTTGCCGTGGACGTTGCCGGGATCCCCCGCCGCGCCGTACTTGCCGAAGTTCTTCCATCCGTCGGTCGACATGTCAGGCAGCCTTCCCGAGGTCACCGAGGGTGTACTGCTTCTTGAGCTTCATCTGGGTCGTCTTGCGGCCTTCCTCGAAGACACCGCCCGTACGGCCCGGCACCTTGCGCCATTCGCCGCCGGTGACGTGGAGTTCGTCGGTGCCGCGCAACCGCACGACCGTGAGGCCGGCCTTGTGGGCGCGCAGGGCCTTGTACCAGAGGTTGGCGAACGCCTGGCTGCGGATGATGTGCATCCAGTCGGGACGGCGCAGGTCCCGGTTGTAGCTGGACTCGCCGATGGTGGACGTGAACTTCGCGTAGATCGCCTTCACGTATGCCTCGGTGACCTGGTCGGCCTCGGTGATGGCGGTGTCGCGGGCGAGGTTCAGGACACGGCGGAACTTCTCCAGGAGGCTCTCGCTGTTGCCGGAGGTCCAGGCTTCGGTGATGTGAGGTGCCTCGGCGAGGCCGAGCTTGTGGCAGCGGATCAGCAGGCGCACGGTGGCGTCGTCCAGGAGGAGGGGACCGGGTTCATGCCGGTTGCCGATCGGGTCGGGCAGGTGCGGGTGCTCCCACAGCGGGCGCTTGGGCAGGAGGTAGATGCCCGAGCGCCGGGGGTCGAACCCCCCGTCAGGCTGGTGCTGGAGGGCGCCGATGGGCAGGTAGGTCTTGAAGGCGCTGAGGTAGGCGGCGTTGGTGTCGAGGACGTCGACGGCGATGCCCGGGCGGGTGCCGACCCGAAGCTCAGCCATGAGCGCGGCGTTCTCCCACTTGTGGCGGCCTTCCCAGACCTCGTCCGCACCCGTGTGGGTCTTCTTGCTCAGGAAGGACAGCTTCTCCGGGTAGACGGTGTGCTCGTAGTTCCCGCCGACCCGGGTCGCCTCGAACAGGGCCATGCCGTTGGGAATCGCCTTGGCCTCCAGCGCGGTGATCGCGTCCTCGATGCCGCCGCCGTGTTCTTCGAGCGCCTGCGCGACGACCGAGCTGATCATCTCCAGGTAGTAGTCGTAGTCCCGGCCGCCGTAGGGCGAGGAAGTCGTCGGCCCCTGCCCGGCCGGCTTGCGGGCACTCCCGCTCGGCGCGGCGGTTCCGGTCGGCGACGGGCTCGTCGGCACCGGGCGCCATGTAGCAGGGTCGACGAGGTCCGGCTGGTCCTCGGCGGGTACGGCGGTGTCGGTCGCTGCGGTGCCCTGGTCACCGGCAGCTTCGTCGGTTACCGCGTCGGGTTCCTCGGCCGCGGCCGGATCGGTCGTGACCGCCGGATCCTCGGGCGAGGGAAGCGCGGTCGCAGCCGGCTCGTCGGCGCGGCGCGGGACTGTCGCGGCGGGAGTGGCCGGGTCGGTCAGTCGGGCGTGGGCGAGGTCCGCGCAGAGGACCACCGTGGCGAGTTCGCCGAGGTCGCGCTCGGTGATGGTCACCCGCACCTGCTCCTCGTGCCCGCGCCCGCCACGGTGGGGTTCGAGGAGCAGGGTCAGGTCCGCCGTCAGGGTGCGCAGCAGGGTGGGGTCGTCGGTGTCGAGGGCGGCGAGGACGGGGAGGTGGTGGGTGCGGGCGAGGTGGGCGAGGGCCTGGACGGCGTCGCGGACGGCGGGTGGGCCGGACAGGGGCAGGCGGGGGTCGCGGGCGGCCTGGAGGCGGTCGACGACCAGCAGTGCGAGGTCGGGGACGTCGGTGGCGGTGTCGGTGAGGGCTGCGGCGTCCAGGTCGGTGCCGTCGTCGATCAGCAGCGGGGCGGCGGTGAGGAGTTCGGCGGTTGCCGCGACGGCCTCGCGTTCGCTGTCGTCGAGGGCGCCGGCCCGCAGGCGGCGGTAGTCGACGGGGGTCTGGGCGGCGATCACGCGGGCGGCGACGTCGGCGCGGGTCAGGCCGGAGGCCGCGTAGAGGACCGGGCGGCCGAGGGTGAGGGCGGCGGCGCGGGCTGCCGCGGTGGCGATGAGGCTGGAGCCGGTGCCGGGAGCGCCCGCCACAAGGTAGAAGCGGCCGGGCTGCAGTCGGCCCAGTGCCGTGTCGAGGACGTGGATCCCGGTCGGCAGCCCCTCCCCCGCGCGTGCGGTGGCGTCACCGTCGTCCGCCGATGCGACGGGGAACAGGGCGTCGAGGGCGTCACCGAGCGGGGTGATCCGGCGGCGTCGTGACGGCAGGGACTCGGGAACCACTGCCCCGACACCCGCAGCGGTGTCGGTGGGAGGAGTGGGCGGGGTCGCCGCCGGGTTGTCGGCGCGGGTGTCGGCGCCGGCCGGCGGGGAAGCTGCCTCCGGGTCCGGGCCTGCGGTCACAGGGGCGGGCAGGCGATGACGCTGCACGTGGGAGCTCAGGCTCGCCAACGCGGGGCGCGCGAGGACGCTGTCGAGGTGCACCGTCCCGGCCAGCACCAAGGGGAAGTGCGCATGGGCCCACAGGCTGCCCAGCGACTCCAGCGCTTCGGTGGAAAGCCGGTGGGCATCGAGCACGACCACCAGGCAGGAGCGGCGCCCGAGCTCGGCGGTGATCATGTCCGCCGTGTCGCCCAGAGCCCGAGGACGACGCCCACGCCGATCGAGACCCAGACCCGCGAAGAGGGGGCGCAGCACGGCACTTGGGGTGCGGACCGGCTCGGGAGTGACCCACACGATGGTCGGGTGCGGCGTGTCCAGGTGCGCGGTGAGCGCGGTCCGGGCGGCGGCAGGATCCGGGCAGGTGAGGGCCAGGATCGCCTGGGCGTCGATGATCGTGCGCAGGGCCGCGGCCGTCCCGCCGCTCTCCCCGGTGGCCGTCGGGTTCTCCGGGGTGGATGTGGGGACGGCGATGAGGACCGCCACGGGGGTCTTGTGGCGGCGCAGGACCTGGGGAGCGCCGGCTGCGGCCAGGGCGACGAGGTCACCGAGGACGGGGCGGGCATCGGCGATCCCGTGCGAGGGCACGCCGTCGAGGTTCAGTCCCCGGTCTGCGGCCTGCTGCGGCGAGACCAACCAGGCGCTCTCGTCACCGCGTACCAGCTCGACCGGCGCGGTCCCGGCCTCCTTGATGAGGGCCGGCAACTTCGGCCGGGCTTGGTGGACCCGGACGGACTGGACAGCTGCTGGTTCAGCCTGCGCGGCGAGCGGAGTGGAGGCGTCAGCGGTGGCGGGCAAAGCGGGGCCTCCCACATACGAAGTCCGAGCGGCAGGTGCGCACTAGAGAATGTACCGGCCACCGTAGCAGCGCGGTACAGAATTTCTGCGAACTCTGTACCGGTCGTGGGGCTGCGGCCGCGGGTCGGTTGACGGCCGCCCATGGACAGCGGGGCGGTGGATCCTGCACGAAGCGCAGCCCAGCAGTGGGCAGCGGGTACCGGCGGCTCCTCGGCCCCGGTGCGGGAAGCGGCTCGGCCGAAGGGTCTGCAGTACGCCGGGCGCCGGGCGCGTGACCTGGGCAGGCCGTCGGCCGTTCACCGGGTATGACGAAGCGCTCCGATGCCGGCCGCCTGGCCGTTGACGGGCAGGAGCTGCCGGGCCCGGACGGTCTCCAGGCCGCGCTCGACGCTGCGGCCGAGGTCGGCGAGCGGGCCGCGGTGTGGCTGGACGGACGGTCTGGCTGACCGGCAGCCGGAACAGGCTCACCGGCTGATCCTGCTCCGGACGGCGGCAGCCGTGCGGCAGGTGACGTCCCGGGAGATCATCCCAGGCGGTGAGGGGTGGCTCACGGAGGAGCTGCGTCATCACCTTGCCGCCGATGTCGTTCTCGGAGCCGGGGCAACCGCGACGATGCCCCGGTTGGAGGGTCGGGAGCAGGTCGCCCTGATCGCGGTCTGTGCGACGGCGGCTTCCATGCCGGGCGCAGCGCTCGGCAACCTCGTCCAGGACCTGGTCGCCCTCGCCGGGGTGATGGCGGTCGCCGTCGCCGTGGATCTGGCCGGCGCCCCTGCGGCCCCACCGGCATCGCCTCGTCTGCGGGACGGATGACCGGGCCGACATGCGCGGGCGGGCATGGAATCGGTATCCACCTCGCCGACCTGGCAGCATGTCGATCACTGATGTCGATCGAGGTCGTCGCCAAGGGCGACGAGAAGGTCACCATCCCCGGCTTCCTGGCCTTCGAGCGCACCCACCGTGCCGCCCGCACCGCCCCCAGACCGGGCCCGATCCAGATCCCGGCCGGCTACAGCGCCAAGGACTGACCCCCGGGGTGTCCGTGGCCAGCCCGGCCGGCCAGGGACACTGCTCGGCGTGTGCGGCCCCATGCAGCGCCTTTCGGAGGTCAGGCCCGGGTGAGCCGTACGTACTCCTGGTCGTCCAGCAGCATGGTCAGCGGGAGTTCCTCCCCCTCGGGGAAGGCCCAGGTGATCACCGACGCGGCTAGTTTGACTCTGTCGGGGATCTTGGACGATCAGGCTCAGGTGCCGAGGGTTCGCCAGGACTTCAGCCGGGCAATGTCGCTCTGATCGCCAGCGGGGAAGCTCCGGCAGACAACCGCGGCCTTCCCTCCGGCTTTGTCTCCTTGCTTGGCAGCACCCTTCGGACTGACACTTACGGGGCTGTCGCCCTGCGTGCTGAGCATCTTCTCAATAGCGACACCGGCGCATTCCGGTGGCATCGCAGCGCAGATAGGCGCCGCGACTATTCCGCCCATCAGGATGGCTGCGCCGCCGACGATGACCTTCTGCCACGGCGAGGCATCCTTCAGGCCGGGTGCCCCGGATATTTTTCCTTGAGTTGACGGGTAATTCGCATTCCCGTGGCTTCCGCCGCCGTCCGAGCATCCCTGCTTCGTTCCCATGGCCCAGTAGCAGTGGCTGTCGCCCGTTTTGGCCTTGCCCGTTCCGTTGCTGGCGGTGGTGGTGGTCTTGAGAGCGTCGTCCCAGTAGTCACCGTTTGAGGTCTGCTGGGCGCACTGCAGGGTCGCGCAGAAGCTGGCCATGGGCCTGACCGGTCCTGTTCGAGCGGGGGGCGTAGTCCAGGCGCGACAACACCCACCGGCCACCAGGACAACGCCGGAGCAGCCTCCTGGACGTCCTCCAAGGCGGCCTGACGGCCCACCAGCACAACCCCCGACCCAGCCAGACCGAACCGGTGCGCAGCAAGGCCGGCCGGGACGCTCTCCGCGGGTCTTTGGTCCAATGGGCGCCGTGACGATTCCCTGGACTCCCCACCGCACCGAGTTCGAGTTCCGGCGACTGTCAGGGTTGCTCGGCCCTGGCGTACCGGTGGCCGCCACTTTGTCGGCCTGGGACGCGGGCGAGCCGGAGCTGGCGCTCGAGGATCTCGTCGACCAGCTCTCCGACCACCACACACCACTGCTCCGCGCGGACCGAGCCGCCCTCCTCGATCTGGCCGAGGCGCTCGGCGTGTCGGCCGGGGCCACGTCCGCGCTCCGCTGGTGCCCCGATCTGGAAGCGGCCGAGGAATGGTGGTGGGAGGTCGAGAACTCACCCCGCGCCACGGCCATCGCAAGCGAACTCCTCCGGGAGATCGCTCCCGGTCACCCGCTCCACGGCATTCCGCTCACTCCCTGGCTGGAGTGCGGGGCCTGCGACGACGTCCTCGTACGCCTCGACGACGAGAACGCCCGTACCGGCAGAACCCCCTACCGGATCGCCGTCATCCACCCCACCTGGTCCCGGCACCCCGAGACCCCGCCATCACCCGTCGCCAGCGTCTACGACCAGGCACTCCACGCCCTCGACCAACTCGAGACCTGCTTCCACAGCACCCCGAACAAGGACTGAAAGAACTCCTTCTCCAGCCCGTTGCCCCTCATGGAGGAGCCGGTGCAGATCTGTCCACCACGCGACGAGTTCGCGCCAGGTGAGTCCGTGGTCGGCGAGCGGCCTGTCGTGGACGGGGCAGTACTGCTCGTACGTGGTGATGCGGATGATGTTGTTGAGGGCGTCCGTGAGGACCGGTTCCGGTATGGGGCCATCGGCGGCGAAGATCAGGTTCTTCAGCTCACCCGCCACGCCGCGAACCCCGAGTTCGCCAACAAGATCCTCCCTCGCCAGCGGGCGCAGGACCCGTGCCGAACGGCCCGGGCCAGGCTCAGACCGACGGCGCTGCGCGGTCAGGCATCCTCGACGCCCGACATGACCTCCCGCTTCACGCGGTACCAGCCGGCGATCAGACCGATCGGCGCCGCGACGGCCGCACCGATCAGGATCGGGAAAGCCATGCGGTCGCCCGCGTAGTGCACCGCCGTGGCTGCCAGGACCGCAGAAATCACCGCGGCCACCAGGGCCTGCTTCACCTTGCCCCGGTACCTACGGCCGAGGAACAGCTGCCGGTCCGGCGCCGCCACCAACTCGCCGAGCGCCGCCGCCGGACCGGCGCTCGCCGCTTTCGGGCGCTTGAAGTACATGAAGTACATCCACTGCCCGCACAACTCCCAGGCGTCCGGGGCGAGCCCGGCCGCGACCGACTCGCGCTCCTTCGCGCCGCTCGCGGTCTCCCGCCGGTACTCCCAGCGCATCGCGGCGTCCGGCTCCCGGCGGCAGACGAAGCGGCCGAACCGGTCGAGGCCCTCGACCTCCCAACCCTGGTCGCCGTAGTGGTTGAGGTACTTGCGGTCGGTATAGATGTCGGCGGTCCACTTCCAGGTCTCCGCCCCCGCGGCGGGCTGCTCAGCGGTGCGCCCCTCGGTCAGGCGGGCCGCAAAGTCCTGCGGCGCACCGAATTCCTCGTACGCGTCCGGCGATTCGGTCTCCGCCAGATAGCCGCTGAGGTCGGCGACGGTCGCTGCCGCTTCCCCCTCCGCCATGCCGGCGGCGATCAGGCACGCGGCGAGCTCGGTGAAGTAGTCACCGCCCGCCTCGCTCCCGCCGGCGCCTTCCGAGCTGCTCCCGTTGCTTCGAATCACGATGCTCCCCCTGGACGTGCACTGTTCAGCATGGTCTTGACGGCGGTGTGGAACTCCAGCCACGACTCGCCCTGTTCGGCGAGGGCTCGACGGCCGTCGTCTGTGAGCCGGTAGTAACGGCGGCCCGGTCCGCGCTCGGCGGCCCTGAACTCCCCGACGGCCAGGCCGGCCTCCTCAAGCCTGTTGAGTACCGGGTAGAGCGTTCCACCCTTGATCTCACCGAGCCCGGCTCCCGCCAGGGCCTTGGAAATCTCGTATCCATAACTCTCGCCCTCGGTGAGGCAGGCGAGGACGAGAAGGTCAAGGACGCCCTTGAGCCAGCTGGATCTGCGGTCTGCGGCCATGACTGCATTCCATCACCACCTAGATAGGAATGCAACCTAGCTGGGACTGCGATCCAAGCGGGGCCGGCAGGAGTGATCCAGAACCCAGTCCTCGACCCGGTACAACCTCGCATGACACAACCCGCACCTCCCGCCACGGATCGTCCGAAGCGGACACCAACGCCGCCGGCGGCACTCCGCTCTGGGCTACCGCAGCCCGGTGGACTACGAGCGGCAGCACGTCAGGAGCGTCACCAACCTGGACGTGGTGGCACAACAGGCGAGTGCCTACGGAATAGGGCAAAGCTCGGAGCTGCGCTACACCCTGGCGGCGGACGTGGTCCTCGGCGCCTCACACACCACCGGCACATTGCCCGAGCCCTCGGCGGCGAGCGGATCGCCCTGGTGGCCGTGTGTGCGCTCGCCGCGGCGCTCCCGTCGTGCGTGCTCGGCAACCTGGAGCGCAAGCTCACCGTGCTCGCCCGAGCTCACCGCCATGGACCCGCCGCGTGGGAAGCTGACCGAGCAACAGACCGCGCTCCTGGACGCACTTCACGCTGCCGAGGCCGCCGCCGGCTGACAGCGCCGGTCCGGGGCGGGATCTGCCGTCACGGCGAGGTGGGGCGCACTGTGGCATTAGGACGTGATGTCCACCAGGACCTTGCCGACTGTGCCGCTCTCCACTGCGCGGTGCGCGTCGGCGGTGCGGTGGAGCGGAAAGCGGGTCAGTGGCAGGCCGTGTTCCTCGCCGACCGGCAGGGCGCCGTCGCGGACCGCGGCGGCGATGTCCTCGGCGGCCGCGGCGCGCGCCTGCGGACCGGCCGTGTAGAGCACCAGGAACTGAAGGCGCGTGTTGAGCACCATGTTGTGCCGCACGTCCAGTTCGACCGGCTTGCCGCCGTCATTGGCGTAGGTAGCGATCGTGCCGCGCGCTCGCAGCACGGCCAGGTCCAGTGCGATGTTCGCGCCGAGCGCCACTTCGGCGACGATGTCGACGCCGTCCGGGGCGATCCTGCGGATATCGGCGGCCGGATCCCCCTCTCGATAGTTGACCACGTGGTGGGCGCCGGCGGCGGTGGCCAGTCGGGCCTTCTCCGCTCCGCTGACCGTGCTGATCACGGTCGCGCCGGCCCAGCGGGCGAGCTGGATCACGGCGTGCCCGACCGCCCCGGCCCCGCCTGCGGCGAGCACGACCGCGCCGTCCAGCGCCCCCGGCCTCAGGCGGCGCGGGCCGTCCTCGGCGACGGTGAGCGCGCGGTGCGCGGTCAGCGCGGGGACGCCGAGTGCGGCGCCGACGTCGAAGCCGGCCTCGTCGGGCAGCGGCACGGCCCGCTCGGCCGGTACGACGGTGAACTCGGCGGCGGTGCCGGTGGGCCGCCCGGCGGCAGCCATGAACAACCAGACCCGCTGGCCGACCCGGCTCCGGTCGACTCCCTCACCGACGGCGTCGATCACGCCGGCGCCGTCCAGGTGCGGGGTGACCTCGGAGAACTGCTTGGCATGGGCGGCGCCGGAGCGGGCATGCCAGTCGGTCGGGTTGATCCCGGACACGGCTACCCGGACGCGGACCTCGCCGGGGCCGGGCACGGGCAGGTCGCGGTCGACGAGCCGAAGAACGTCGGGGCCGCCGTTGTCGCGGTAGACGATGGCTTTCATGGTTCCGTCCTGGTCGGGGGGCTGGTCAGCCGATGGGGACTTCGGCGGAGCGGGACTCAATGGCGTCGAGGGTGGCCAGGGTGGCGGCGTCGAGAGTGATCCCGCCGGCGGCCGTGTTGGCCTCCAGGTGAGCGGGGTCGGCGGTGCCGGGGATGAGCAGCACGTTGGGGGCGCGGTGCAGCAGCCAGGCGAGGCCGACCTGGGAGGGTGTGACGCCCAGGGATTCGGCCACGGCATGCACCAACGGTTCGTCAGTCGCCTTGGGCAGGCCCGGGAAGGACCCGCCGAGTGGGAAGAACGGCACCCAGGCGATGCCCTCGGCCGCGCACAGCCGCAGCATGTCCTCGTCGTCGCGCGAGACGAGGCTGTACGCGTTCTGCACGCAGGCGATGCCCGCCGGCAGGGCGCGGCGAAGGCCGTCGGGGGTGACGCTGCTCAGACCGATCGCGCCGATCTTGCCCTCGTCGCGCAGGACGGTCATCACTTCGAGCTGGTCGTCGAGGTCGACCACCTGGTCGCCGTCGGGGCGCAGGCCGGGGCCGGAGTCGAGCCGGCGGAGGTTGACCACGGGGAGCCGGTCGACGCCGAGGCTGCGCAGGTTGTCCTCGACGCTGGCGCGAAGCTGTTCGGGGCGCTGTGCGAGACGCAGTGGCAGAGGCCCGCCCGGGTCGGGGTCGGCCCCTACCTTCGTGACGACCAGGACGCCGTCCTCGGGGCGCAGCGCCTCGCGGATGACCTGGTTCGCGAACCCGAAGCCGTAGAACTGGGCGGTGTCCACGTGGTCGACGCCCAGCTCGACCGCGCGGCGCAGCAGGGCGACGGCCTCGCCGTGGTTGTGGTGCAGGCGTTCGAGCTGCAGGGCGCCGTAGCCGACCCGGAAAACGGTGCGGCCCGCGAACGGAGCGGTCAGGGTGGTCATGGCGCGGTCTCCTCGGCCGGTGACTGCAGGGCGGTGTACAGCAGTTGGGCCAGGTAGAGGCTCTGCACCCGGTGGGCGATCGGGGTGGCGCGCTCCTGAGCCTCGGCCGACTCGAGGTGTTCGACCTTGACCAGCCAGGCGGTGACGCTGTCGTGCACCATCGCGCGCATCCGGTCGATCGTGTCGACGACGATGCCGTGGATGGCCGGGTTGTTGGTCGCCTCGCCCCAGGTCTGCACGCCGACCCGGGCCTCGACCGGGTCGATGCCGGCGATCAGGCGGGCGAGCAGTTCGTCGGGGTCGGGCGGGGTGTCGCTCCCGGCGTACTCGCCCAGGACCTCCGCGCGCTTGGCGAGCACCGCGTGGGCCGAGGCCTGAACCAGCTCGGCCTTGTTGCGGTAGTGGGCGTAGATCGAGCCCGTCGACAGGCCGGACTCAGCCGTGATGTCGGCGATCGAGGTCCGCTCCAGGCCGTTGCGGCTGAAGCAGCGTACGGCGGCCTCGGTGATCTGGGCGCGCCGGAGTTCCTTGCGGGCGTCGGTGAGTCGAGGCACCACACCTCCTACAAAAAGAATCGTGGTTCTGCTTGTGGGCCAACCATACAGAACCGTTGTTCTGTTTGCCGCCCGGCGGATGTGGCAGGGATCATGTTTCGGAGAAGACCTACGGCCCGGCCCGGGCGTCCAGGAGGCGTGAGATCAGTCAGGGCAGCGCTGCACGGCGGCCGCCCCGGCAACGTCCTGTACGAAGTCGACTGGCACAGCCCCCGCCCCCGGACCAGCGGTACAACCGGTACAACCGGTACAACCGGTACACCGTCGTCGAACTGCGCCTGATCCGGCAACAGCGCTGAGCAGACCTGGCCGCCCGGCCGGCGGCAGGGGCCCCGGCCACAGCCGGCTGCGACGCACCGTCGGCCGGGCGGGCGGGGCCTGCCCGCCGCGCAGCGCGAGGGCCGCGGCGCGGGTGCGCTCCAGCCAGTCGGACACCTGGCGCAGCGTGGCCGCATCGAGGCGGCGGGTGAGTTCGCGGACCACCCGATGGCCGTCGTCGGTCAGCGCGTAGAGGCCGGCACGCTCCAGGGCGGTGCAGAAGGGACTGGGCGGCGATACCGGCGAGGCGGCGGTGGGCGGCGTCGGACCTCTGGCGGGCCTGGCGGGCGGCCTCGCGGGCGCAGTCGGCGACGTCGCGACGGTGGCGTTCGGCGCGCAGCGCGTGCTGGAGGGCGGTGTCGTGGTCGGGGTCGTAGCGCTCCGCACGGGTCTCGGCCGTGTGGTCACGCACGCGCTGCCACTCGGCCAGGGCGGCGGCCGCGGTGGCAACGCCCGTCTCGTCCCCGGCGTCGGCGTACCGGTCGGCGGCGCCGAGGTGTACCGGGCCCGGCGCAGGGCCCGCAGGATGTTCGCCAGGGTCATCCCGACCGCCCGGCGACGGACACCGCTCAGGTCCTCGGAGCACTTCTGACAAGCCCGGTCCACCAGACCGCCGGGGTGGGCAGAAAAACGTCAGCCTACGACTGACCCCGAGGCGCAACTGCAGCCCAAGCGACCCAGCGGCCAGGGCGCGTGCCCGGCCTCTCCGATCCCGGTTCCCAGGGCCGGCGGCAAGCAGCGGCAGGAACACGAGATCCCGGCCACGGGACGACGGGACACCAGCGACGGCGGCCGGGAGGCGGCCGCGGCGCAGCGGACGTGGAAGGTCGGCGTGGCAAACAATCGAGTCCCGACCGCCGCGGCCCGGCTATGGCCTGGCCCGCGGCGGACGCTCCGGCGAGCGGCGCGGCGTGCCTGGGGGGAGGGGGCACGCGTTTGTCGGCCGCGCCGGGCCGGGTGCGGGGTCTGGTCGTTGTGGCCTAGAGGAAGCTGCCGAGGTGGACGCGGTAGACGATTGTGGCGCCGTCGGTGCTCACCTCGGTGCAGAGTTCACGGCGGTCGATCAGCCAGCCGTTCGCCTCGCACCTCTGCCGGGGCCGGAGCCGGTCGGCAGCCTGCGCCGTCGGCACGTCCGGCGGGGCCGTCAGGTAGAGCGTGCGCCAGCAGGTGGCGCTGTGGCCGCTGCCGCAGTCCTGGCCGGTGCCGATCGTGGTGTAGCCGGGCGGTGGCTGCGGCACGGCCTTCGCGGACGGGAGGTCCGCCTCGTGGAAGAACACGAGCGCCAGCAACGGGGTCGCGGGGAGGGCGAGGGCCAGCTGGCCGTGGAAGGCGATGCCCACGGCCCGGGACCAACCGCCCGGGCGCTCCGTACGCGGGCCGGCGATCCGTCGTTCCAGCCACAGGCCGGCCAGGACGGCCAGTTCGGCGAGCGGTGTGTACAGCAGGTACAACTCGGCCTCGCTCTGCAGCTGCAGCATGTCGAGAGCCACCGCGAGCATCAGCGCCAGCCAGAGCAGCAGCGCGGCGGCAACGGGTACCCGCAGCGGCGTCGGCCGGGCGCGCAACAGCCAGTGGACGAGCGGTAGCAGCGCGAACGACACCCCGGCCACGGCCCACATCACGATCCGAAACCCCTCCCAGCAGCGGACGACGACGCCCCGGGAAGACGGGACGCACGGGTACCAGTCCTCGGTTCCGACCCGCAGAGAGCCGCTGGGCACCGGCCGGCAGCGCATCTCTCCGCCTTCCCGCGCGGTGCCTCCGGGAGTCGGAACGGGTACGGGCGACCGCCCCCACCCGGCCCTCCTCAACCAACCCATCAACCCCCGGCCCGAAAACAAGGCTCCTCGGCCGATCGCCGACCCGCCACACGATCCGGCCTGTCTGTTTCGGGCGTGGCGGCTGCGCCGGAGGGGCTGGTTCAGGAGAGCCAGTCGGTGTAGTGGGTCGGGGCGATGCGGGCGTCGGCCGGGGCGGTGAGGACGTCGCCGTCGGCGGCGGCGAACAGGCCGGCGGTGTCATCGGTGACGACGCGGCGCCCGTCGCCCTTGGCGGTCAGGGTGAGTCGGCCGAGTTCGTCGAGGGGGTAGACGTCGGGACCGGCGATGTTGACGACGCCGTTCACAGGGCTGCCCGCGGCGACTTCGGCGACCACGCCCGCGACGTCCGCGGCGGCGATCGGCTGGACGGGCGTGCGCGGCAGGCGGATGGTGTCGCCGTCGGCGGTCATGGACAGGGTCGCGTCCATGAACTCCATGAACTGTGTGGCGCGGACGATGGAATACGGGATCGGTCCGGCCTTGAGGACCTCCTCCTGGAGCACCTTCGCCCGGTAGTAGTCCAGGCCGGGCACCTTGTCCACGCCGACGATCGAGAGGATGACGACGTGCCCGACCCCGCCCTTGCGGCTCGCGGCGAGCAGGTTGTCCATCGAGGTCCGGAAGAAGGCGGGCGAGGCGTCGCCGAAGGTCGGGGAGTTCGTCAGGTTGACGACGACGTCGGCGCCCGCCACGGCCGCCTCCAGTCCCTGACCCGTGATGACGTCCACCCCCGTGGACAGGGAGTGCGGTACGGCCTGGTGTCCGGCGGCGTTCAGGTTCTCCACGACCCGTGACCCGATCAGCCCGGTTCCGCCGATGACTGCGAACTTCATGGCAATCGCCTTCTCTCGATGACTGGCGTCCGACATGTGCCCTGGTGCAGTGCCCACCCTCGACGAACGCGACCGTCCCGGCGAGCGGGGCCCGGCCCGAACGGGTGCACCCGGCCATGACGTCCTGGAAACGATCGGCCTGCCGTGGAGGGCCTCGCGGTCGGCTCCGTGGGTGTAGCGGGAGGTCGGCAGGAACGGCGGTGACAGGGGCGGCGCGCGGGCCTCGTCGCGCGGTGCCCCGCGCGGTTGTTGACCTGGGGGTCAAATACTCGTTACGGTGGCGATATGGGCAGGCCGAAGAGTTTTGACGCGGACGTGGTCGTCGCGCGGGCGATGGAGACGTTCTGGACCAAGGGGTACTCGGCCACCTCCCCCGCCGACCTCGCCGAGGCGACCGGAGTGGCCAAGGGCAGCCTGTACCACTCCTTCGGTTCCAAGCGTGAGCTGTTCGCCAGGGCGTTGGACCTCTACGGCCGGGTCGGGTCGGGGATGGCGGAGGAGGTGCTCTCCCGGCCGGGTACCGCCAGGGAGCGCATCCGCGCGTACTTCGTGCTGCTCGTGGACATGGACCTGGACGGGCCGGTGCGTCGCGGGTGCCTGGCCCAGAACACGGTGGAGGAGCTCGGCGGGCGGGACGAGGAGGCCGCCCGCGCGGTGCACCGCATCGAGGAGCGCATGATCGGGCTGCTCGCCGCCCGGATCGAGCGGGGGCAGCGGGACGGCGACGTCGACCGGAGTGTCGACGCCGGGGCGCAGGCCCTGCTGCTGCAGACCACCCTCGCGGGGCTGCGGGTCATGACCAGGACGTTCGAGCGGGCGGCCCTGTACCGGATCATCGACACGGCCCTGGCGGGCCTCTGAGGCGCGGCCCCGAGGGCGGCAGCGCCTTTTTGCGCCCTGATTTTAGACCTTCAGTTCAAGAATCTGTCATCCAAGCAGCAGGGGGAGAACATGGACCTCGGTATCGGTGGAAAGACCGCTCTGGTCACCGGCGCGAGCCGCGGAATCGGCCTCGCGATCGCTCGGGCCCTGGCCGCGGAGGGCGTCCGGGTGGTGGGTGCCGCCCGCACCGTCACCCCGGAGCTGGAGGAGGCCGCCGCCGCGGCCGTGCCCGTCGACCTGAGCACCCGCGACGGGGCACGGTCGGTCGTCGGCCGGGCGCTCGACGCGGTCGGCGGAATCGACTTCCTCGTCAACAACGTCGGCGCGGGCGACCCGGAGCACCTGTCCCTCGACGGATTCCTGGACGCCGACGACGAGCAGTGGCAGAGGATCTTCGACCTCAACCTGTTCAGCGCGGTGTGGACCACCAAGGCGGCACTGCCGAGCATCCTGGAACGCCGGGGCGCGATCGTGAACATCTCCTCGATCAACGCCCGCATGCCCGCCGGCGCACCGGTCGGCTACGCGGAGGCCAAGGCCGCGCTGACCCAGTTCGGCAAGCGGCTCAGCGAGGAACTGGCACCGCGCGGCGTCCGCGTGAACACCGTCTCCCCGGGTCCCACGACCAGCCCGCAGTGGACCGACCCGAACCGCCTCGGCGGCAAGGTGGCCGCCGCCTCCGGGGTCGACCACGGCGACCTGCTCGCCGGCCTGCCCGGGAGGTTCGGCATCGCCTCGGGACGCCTCACCGAACCCGAGGAGGTGGCGGACCTGGTCGCCTTCCTGCTGTCCGACCGCGCCGCCAACATCCACGGCGCCGACCACGTCATCGACGGCGGCACCCTCAAGAACGCCTGAGAGGGGAGGGGTGAGGGGAGGGGTAGGGCGGGCCTCCGCGGCACGGCGGCGGCCGCTCGGGTGTGCCCGCGCGGCCGGGGCGGGGCGGGGCGGCCGGGGCGGGGGTCCGGCGGCCCCGGCCTCGGTTGCGCGGCCGTCGGGGTCGTCCGGCGCCTCGGTGAGGGGTGCCGGACCGACGGCGGCAGCGCCACGGGATGGTTGCCGACAGTCACCGCGGTGTGAGCCGGATCCCCTTCGGGGCGGGTGCCGGAGCCGGTGGCCCGTGACGGTTCTCACGCGCCCGGCGGGTCTCCTACCCTTCCTAGTGGGCCGCCCGCCCGGCCCGTCCGCCGCGTACGCCCCGCCGGGCGCCGCCGCTGCCGCGCCCCCGCGCCCGCGCCCGAACCTCCGTCGTTTCCGCAGATCAAGCCGGTGCAAATCGCACCGAAAGTCCGGTTTTAGTCATGTTTGACCGCTCGGACGGCGGGTAGCGGCCCGCGTCCGACGGGCGTGTTCCACCCGGCCCCGCTACGACGCCGCGTCGTAGCGGGCACCCCTTGGAGCCGGCCGCGGACCCCGCTAACAATGGCTCAGTCGCCAGCTGCGGCGGTGGTCCGATCCACTGCCGCGACTCCCGTCCGGCAGTCACCATGCGTGACCGCCCCGGCGCCGACTCCCGCCCACGGGCCCTGACGGGCCCGCCGGCCGCGGGACGAGACGCCCCCACGATTGAGGTCGAACTCCCACATGCCCGTGATCTCCACCCGCATGCGCAAGTCCGCCGCCCTGCTCACCGCCGCCACCGGCATCGCCGCGATCGGCGCCGCCGTCGTCCCGACCGCCGCCTCGGCCGCCACGCCGCAGTCGCTGGCCGCGAGCATCGTCCCCGCCGACCAGCTCGCCTCCTTCGACCAGATCATCTCCCACGAGAGCGGCTGGAACGTCACCGCGACCAACCCGTCCTCGGGCGCCTACGGCCTGGGCCAGGCGCTGCCGGCCAGCAAGATGGCCTCCGCCGGTGCCGACTGGAAGACCAACGCGGCCACCCAGATCAAGTGGGCCTACGACTACATGAACAGCCGCTACGGCAGCCCGAACCAGGCCTGGGCCTACTGGCAGATCCACCACAACTACTGATCGGCCGCAGCCGCCGATCGGCCACGCCCGCCGATCCGCCGACCGATCCACCCACCCCACGACCCGCGACGGACGCCACGAGCCGAGTCCGGGGCCGGACGGGGACGGAGCCGAGGGGCCCGGTGCGCACACCACGCACCGGGCCCCTCGGCCGTATCCGCTCCGGAACGGGCCAATGGTGGAACCGGCCCGCGGCAGAACGGGCCCGGCCCGGGAGCAGCCGACGGCCCAGGTAGGCCCGGGCCGCCAAAAGACCCCCGCCGGCCGTCACCGTCGCGGAGAGCTCGCTCAGCCTCATGCGGCACCGCCACGGCGGCAAGATACGACTGCAACCGGGGCGCTCCAGGCGGGCAAGGACAGCTGCAGCCTCGGTCCTCGGTTCCGGCGCGAGGAAACCGCAAGCGCGAAGGAAACCGCAAGCGAGCGGCGGGGTCCGGGCGGCAAGATCCGAGGGGGGGTTAGACCCCTCGAGTCGGTCCCTGTCCCGCCAGAATGTCGGCGAAGACGATCACGACCGCGCTCTCGCCGTACTTCGCCGACTGCTCCTGCCGGAAATCGCCGCTCCGCACGAGGATCTGGCTGAGGTGGATCTTGGTACCGATGGGGAAGGTCATCTCCTCCTCGGACTGGTTGTTCCTGCCCAGCGCCCTTCCCCGGTGGTCCTCCGGGAGGCCGAAATCCCAGACGATTTCCTTGCCGGCCACGTACGTGTGAGTCAACGGATCGCCGTACGTGGTCGACAGGATCGCCGGCCACTCGATCGTCTGGTCGACCGGGACGTAGCCACCGTCCGGGTGGCTCTCCTGCTGCTTGAGGATGCCGCCGAACGACTCGTACAGGTGCTTGCTGTCGCCCCGCACCACGTTGCCGTCCGCGTTCGCGGGGGGCGTCGTGAAGTCGTCCCACACGCCGTTGATCCGGGCGAAGATGTCGAAGGTGTCCGCGAGGTGCTTCTCGTCCCATGCCGCCGTGCTCTGCTCGTCTGCGTAGCCCCGCGCCATGGCGACACTGCGCCACGTGTCGAGCACCTCGCTCTCCTTCGACTTGTAGGAAAAGCCGGGGGTGGCGATCTCGCCGGGGGTGAAGCCGACCTGCCCGAGGGCCGCGAGGAGCGGGTTGATCCGGCGGTAGTCGGCGCTGAGGTAGTTCTCGCCGAGGTCGAGGTCCTTCTGCTTCTGCTTGGCCGCGAGGACCGCCGGGTCCAACTCCAGGGCGCGAGCCGCTCCGTACTCCGCGCGGGATGCCTCCCGGTCCTCGACCGTCCCCCACGACTTGTCCTTGAGGGACGCCCGGGGCTTCTTGCCGTCCGTGCCCTCGGATATCAGATAGGACCCAAAGCCGAAACTGAGGATCGTCTGCCCCTCGACGTCCCCCTCGTCCGTGTGCTTGACGACCCGGGTCCCCTTCGGGAGGCCTGCCGCGAGGGTGCGCTGCACGGATGCCTCCGCCGCACCGGCCGTCCCGGTCCCGGGGCCGGCCGAACGCTGCACGTCGGAGGAGGCCTGCGGGGCCGGACGGCTCATCACCGCGCGGGCATTGGCCTCGGCCTCGCGCTCGAAGCGGTCGGAGGGGTCGGAGACCTTCAGCCCGTTGCCGTTGTCGGTACCGCTGACCGGCCCCCGGCGCTGCTGGATGACATGGGTGAGCTCGTGGGCGAGGGTGTGCGCGCCGCCCCCGCCCTCGCCGATGACGATGTCGTTGCCGGAGGTGTAGGCACGCGCGCCGACCTCGGCGGCGGAGGCCTTCGCGGCGCCGCCGGTGTGGATGCGTACGTCGGAGAAGTCGGCGCCGAGGCGGGACTCCATGTCCGTACGGGTGGCCTGGTCCAGAGGGCGGCCGGGGCCGCGCAGGACATCGTGGACGGAGGAGCGCTGAATGGCCGGGGCCCCGGCAGGCTGGACGGCGGGGCCCTCGTGGCCACAGCCGTCCCCGTGCAGGTGTTCCTTTTCGTCCGGGCCGTGGCCGGCCCGGCGGAGCATCTGGACGACCGCCGCGTTGCCCACGGTGGCCTGGAAGCCGAGCAGTCTTGACCGTGGGTGCCCGGCCTGAGCGGCCGCGTGCCTCGCCTCCCGGCCGGCCTTGGCCCTGGTGGCTTCCTCGTTCTCCTGCTTGCGCATCGGGCTCCGCCCCTCCTGGGATCGTCGGCAACGTCCCACTCAACCCGACGGCCACGGCGCGGCAGAAGGTACTTCAGGGCAGAGTCGGGGATCTCTGCAACGGTCTCCCGCGGCACTTGCGTACAGGCGGCACGGCAGCAGGAGAAGGAGGCGGTCGGCGCGGTCGACGAGAACCACCACGCCGGACCGGCCAGGCGCGCGTTCCCGAGCCGGCAGGGCCGATCCGGGCGGTGTCCCGGACATTGCCGGGGCGGGGGCCGGCCTTCCGTCCGCCCCGATCCGCCGACAAGAGCGGCCGCAGGGTGCTGCGGCGGCCGGCACTCCGCCTGGCCGTGGCTATACGGGAATTGAGCATTGGCGCTGAGGATGTTCAAGGATCGGACGGCAGCATGATCCCGAGGAACTGCTCCCCGCCCGGCGGTCCGGGTGCGTGGAATGCGGGTATGTACGGTCCATGGCATCGAACTTCCGCACGAAGGACGGCGGCAAAGTCCGCGTCGGAGACAAGGTGTGGGCCCAGGTCTGGCAGGAGAGCGACAACAACCCCTGGCTCATCACCCAGCACCCGCTCGACAAGACCCACCTCATCCTCAAGGAGATCGGCGGCACCGAGGAACGCGTCCACCACCCGGACGACCTCGCCCTCTACTACTACGCCAACCGGCAACCGCCCAGCGGCGGATGAGGTGGACGCGGAAGCCACAGCCGAGGACGGCCTGACGCCGGCGGCGACCGCACGCCGACGAAGCGGCCGGGGGCGGCTCGCGCTGCCCCCGGCCGTTCCGTCCCGAGGCGTAGTGACGGCGCTGCAGGCGGCGGGCCGGCAGCCTGGCACGCGGCGCCCAGGACGGTGCGGGCAAGGTCGGCACCGCCGGTCTGGGACTGGATCATCGGGCGTTCACCGCCTCGCGGGCCAGGGCGGCGCCCGCCGCTCGTCGGTGACGGAAGGCTGCTCGTCGGTGACGGAAGGCTGCTCGCACCGGCGGCCGGACTCCTCCCGCAGGAGGCCGCGGGCGTGGTCCAGCGCCGCGGCGGCGCCGCGCAGGTGGTGGTTGACCACAGGGACCGCGGTACCGCGCAGACGGTCGGCAGCGTGCAGGGCGACAGCAGCCTGCTGCAGCAGACCGCCCGCACGGTGAACGGCGCAGCCCCGGTCGCTGGCGAGGTACTCCCCGGCCAGGTCCCCCGCGGCATGGGCGAGTTCACCCACACCCGGGTCCTCCAGCAGTTCCGCGCCGAAGAACACCAGCGCCGACGCCAGGTCCGCCAGCCGAGCACCGCGTCGTCCCTCCCACCACGTCGCACTCACGTAGCGATCATCCACCACGACACCCCGTGGCGGGCCGGGAACAGGCCAACTCCCCTATCGCCCTGCGGGGCTGGTTCGTGCGGTCATCGGATCCGGGGGGGGGTCGGCCGGTGGAGCCGGCTGGCCGGGGTGACGGGGGCGCCGCTGCTCGGCGGCCCGACTGCGGTGGGGCCGCCGTGCCGGGAATGCCAAACTGACGGGGGACCCTTGGGCTTCCCCACCCCTTGCTCGGTGACGCTGCAGCCGCCGTCGTGGAACGTGGCCCCGACGGGGTGTTCGACTCGCTGACGCACGGCAACTTCGATGCCGAAGAGGCCCTGATCGAGTGGGAGAGCCTCTTGACCGGTCGGAGCTTCGAGGAGCTCGTCGAGGCTGATGAGCCCGACGTTGTTGCCGACCCGGGCGACGGTGAAGGCCCTCTGGTTCTCGTGGTTTCTCTTCCTCCGCGCCCGCGGCCTGCCTTCTCTTCGGCCAGGGGGTCACTCGGATCGCCGCGCTGCCAGCGGACGCCGTGGCGGGGCCGGACGACGAGGCCGTCCTGGTGCTGGACCGGGTACCCATCTACCTGCCCGACCCGCTCGCCCGACTCCTGACCGACTTCGCGAACCGGCTGCGGCCGCCGGGCTGGGCAGCGAACCACCCGAGTGAACGTGCTCAGGCTCTGCCGCTCTGAACCCGTGGCCATTTAGACACCAAAGGTGTCATGATGGCATCATGGGTGTCGATGAGCGTACGAAGGATGAGCCCCCGTTGGGGCTTCTGCTGTACGAAGTGATCCGCAGCCTGTGGCCGCTGCACCGCACGGTCGTGCGTGCCGTGGAGCGGGAGCTGATGGACACGGGGATGACAGCTGGTCAGCATGCGGTGATGGACGAATTGCGCAGGGGCGGCCCCCGAACGGTTCCTCAACTGGCCCGCCTGCTGGGCCTGGACCGGCAGCCGGTCCAGCGTCTGGTGAACGATGCGACAGCCCTGGGGCTGGCTGAGAGCGCCCCGAACCCGGAGCACCGGCGCTCGCGCCTGATCCGGCTCACCCCGAAAGGGGAAGTCACCATCAGGGGCATCCAGGAAGCCGAGGAAACCGAACTGCGGCGCCGGCTGTCCGATCTCACCGCCGGTGACGTCACGACGGCCCTGCACGTACTCCGTCGCCTTGGTGAGGAGTTCAAGGACCTCTCACAGGATGCCCTGCCACACCCTACGGACCGAGGAGACGACCCACGATGACGCATGCGCGGGCACATGCGGTCACAGCCGCCACCGTACCCGTCGAGGCGGGCGAGCTCTTTTGCGAGTCGGCAGGCGAAGGACCCCCCGTCGTACTGCTCCACGGCGGCATGCTCGACCTGAACATGTGGAACGAGCAGTTCTCGTGGCTCGCGGGGCTGGGGTACCGCGTCATCCGCTACGACGCCCGCGGCCACGGGCGTTCCTCCACCGTGGCCGGGGACTACGCCAACCATGACGATCTACACGCTCTGCTCACCCACCTCGATGTCCCGTGCGCCACGCTCGTAGGGCTTTCCCTCGGGGCGCGGACCGCCGTCGATACGGCGATAGCTCATCCGGAGTCTGTGTCGGCACTGGTCCTTGCCTCGCCCGGGGTGAGCGGCCGGCCCTTCGCCGACCCCTACGTCGCGCACCACACCGCACAGCAGATGGCTGCGATGGGCGACCCGGACGGCGGCGCGCAGCGGTTCGTGGAGCACTTTCTCCGGATGTGGGTGGACGGGCCGTACCGTGAACCGTCCCAGGTCAGCCGCGAACTGCGCGAGCGGATGCATGCGTCGGCGTCCGCCAATGTCGTGCGGCACGCCCGCGGGCTCGGGGCGGGGATACCGAGAGAAATCGGTGCAGCGGACCGGCTGGCCTCCATCGGCGTGCCCACCCTGGTTCTCGACGGAGAACTCGACAGCAGTGACATCTCGTCAAACGCTCAGGCCATCGCCCAAACCGTTCCCGATGCCAGGCACCAACGGTTCGCCTCGGCAGCCCACATGGTTAACCTCGAGAGCACGGCACTCTTCAACGTCGCGGTCAAATCCTTCCTCGTGTCCACGACTGACCTCAACTGAGCACACACGTTCACCTGTACCGGCGTGAGCACATTGGGGTACGCCGACACCCGGGCTTTGCCCTGTTTCGTAGACACTCGCCTGTTATGCGACCAAGTCCAGGTTAGTAATACTCCTGACGTGCTGCCGCTCGTAGTCGACCGGGCTGCGATAGCCGAGGGCGGAGTGCCGTCGTTTGCGGTTGTACCAGGCCAGCCAGGCGAACACCGCCACACGGGCCTGCGCCCGGGTCAGCCGGCGTGAGCCGTAGAGCAGTTCGCGCTCCAACGGCGGCGGGAGCGGAGCCGCGGATCGGCTCGGGGTAGAGAAGCGCGGCAGTGTCGAAGGCGGCACGAACCATGTTCACGGCCGTGACCGGAGGTAGGGCGGTGCTGGTCAGCTCGCCGTGCGCGAGCTTGTTGCGCAGCAGCCGGCCGGCATCGAGCCGGTCCGCGAGCCCAGCCGTGACGTGGTCAGTTGGCTCAGTCGATCGGCCGGAGGGTCGTCCTCGCCGGCTACGACCCCCGCCCGGGATACCTGAGCCGGTGCCGGTTCGACGCGGCAGCGGCCCGAACCGGCCAGCCTCCGTGGACATTCGTCGGTGAATGTCGATGGCGTCCCGCGACTCCTCCCCCTTCACGCCCAGCCGTCGCACTCCCGGAGGTTTGTATGTTTTCCCTGGCCACGCAGGAAGGAAGCCGTCGAACACCACGTCGCCGCCGTCCTGCGCAAACTCGGTACCACCCGCGACCGACTCGCCCGCCCGCAGGACCCCCCGATGCCGTAGCGGCACGGGAGGAGCCTCGGCGCGCATCCGGTGAGACGCATTCCGACCTCGACAACCCAGCCCCTGCTGCCCGAGCCCACGCATCTACCTGAACGCAATGGTCAGCGCCCACAGGGGAATTGCGGATGCCTCCCACGCCGCGCGCGCCGCCGACGAGGTCTCGCGCCAGGCCGCAGCGGAAGCAGTCGGCCACTGGGCCGTATCGGCGGTGCGCCTCCCACCTCCCTGCCGGACGGCGCCTGAGCTGCTGCCAGCGGGATGCCAGCGGTCTGCCAGCGTGGTGCGGAACCGTCGCAGGTGCCGGGCGGTGCGCCGAAACCGAGGAGCGCCTACGACTGCCCGGAGCGTCGACGAAAGGGCACCCGCGTGACTCGCATCTCCCCTCCCACCGGCCCGGCCGCAGGACCGCGCCGACCCAGGGCCTCCCGCACCACGAACCGTCGAGCAGCAGCCTCCTGGCGGCCCGTCGCCGGTGCCGCCGCGGCCGCGCTGCTGGCCGTCGTGTGCCCGACGACCGCGGTGGCCGCGCCGGACACCGCCCCGGTGCCGCGACTCGCCTGGGCGGCGTGCGGGGACGGCTTCGAGTGCGCGACCGCCCGCGTCCCGCTCGACCACCACGACCCGCGCGGCGCCGGGATCGACCTCGCTGTCATCCGGCACCCGGCGGACGACCAGGCGCACCGGATCGGCTCACTGTTCTACAACCCCGGTGGCCCGGCCGTGGCCGGCACCGTGGCCCTGCCCATGATGCTCGGCCAGTTCCCCGAAGAGGTGCGCCAGCGCTTCGACATCGTCAGCTTCGACCCGCGTGGCACCGGTGGCAGCGCTCCCGTCCAGTGCTTCGACAAGCCGGCGGACGAGCAGGCCCTGCTGGCGGGCACGGCCGCCGGCTACCCCGAGGGCACGGAGCAGCAGAACGCCTGGGCCGAGGCCTACCGGCGCCTCGCCCGGCAGTGCGCGGCCCGCAACCCCGCCCTGCTGCCGCACATCTCCACCGCCAACGTGGCCCGGGACATGGACCTGCTCCGCCAGGCGGTCGGCGACCGGCAGCTCAGCTACCTGGGCACCTCGTACGGCAGCTACCTCGGCGCCACCTACGCCAACCTGTTCCCCGGCCGGGTCCGCGCGATGGTCCTCGACAGCGCCCCGGACCCGGTGGCCTGGTCGACCGGCCGCGGAGACCAGGCCGCCACCACGGGCACCCTGCTGCGCAACGGCAGCGACGTGGCCGCCGGCCGCGTCCTGGACGCCTTCCTCGACCAGTGTGGCCAGGCCGGCACCCGGACCTGCGCCTTCTCCGCCGGAACGGCCGCCGCGACCCGGGCCAGGTACGGCGAGCTGCTCCAGCGGCTGCGCACCCGGCCGGTCGTGGTCGGCGGGGCGACCGTCACCGCCGGCTCGGCCGTGGAGGCGACGATCACCTCCCTGTACGCCACCAACCCCGTCGGGAAGCTGTCCATCGGCTGGAGCCGGCTCGGTACCGGGCTCCAGACGTTCTGGACCGCCACCGAGACCCTCTCCGCGCCGGGCACCCCGCTGCCACCCGTCCCCCGCCAGTCTCCGGACCAGGCGCTCGCGCTGGTCTGCTCGGACAGCACCAACCCGACCGCCCGGGCCGACTACCCCGCTCTGGCCGCGTCCGCCCGGGCCCGCTCCGGCGAGGCCGGCCCGTACTTCGCCTGGGCCGACGAACGCTGCGCCGACTGGCCCGCCCGGGACCGCGACCGCTACGACGGCCCCTGGAACCGCCCGACCGCCCGGCCGGTCCTGGTCGTCGCCAACACCGGTGACCCGGCCATGCCGTACGAGGGGTCCCGCGCGATGGCCCGCTCGCTCGCCCGCGCGCGGCTGCTGACCGTCGACGGCTACGGCCACACCGTGCTGGCCAACCCCAGCGACTGCGCCGCCGAGCACGAGACCCGCTACCTGATCGACGGCATCCTGCCCACCCCCGGTACGGTCTGCGCCCCCACCAAGCCGCCGTTCAGCGGCTGATCGCACATCCGGTCGGCCGCGCCACCCTCCCCCGGGGGCGCGGCCGACGTGCCCCCCGGGGGATCGGTCAGCCCGCCTCCAGGGCGAGCGACTCCGGTCGCGACAACGCCCGGCCGCGCTCCCAGGCAGCCCGAAAGCCGGCCTCCCCGAGGGCCTCGGCGCAGCCGTCGAGGACGGCCCGCAGCTCCGGATCGCCCACGTCGTGGGCCCCGCGCAGGCCGTACGCCGCGCCCAGTGCCGCCGCACCGCGTGCCGCCTCCCCGAGGTCGAGGCAGTACTCGGCGTACCCCTCCAGTACGTCCGCCCGCACCGGCTGGTCGCCGCTCCCGGCGGCCAGCTCCAGGGCACGGCGGTGCAGCGGCCCGGCCGCGTCCGGCGCGCCGCGCCGCTGCTGGGTGCGGGCCAGGCTGGTGTGCAGCAGGGCGAGCAGGTGCAGGCGCGCGGGGGCGCCGGGGCCGGTCCCGGGAAGCCGCTCGAGCCGCCGCAGCGTCTCCTGCTGGCCGTGCAGCGCTGCCTCCAACTCCCCCTCGCGCCGGGCGAGGTCGCCGAGCGCGTAGCGGGCGGCGGCCTGCAGGTGCGGGTCCCTGGCCCGTTCGGCTGCGGCCAGCGCGCGCTCCAGGTCGGCCCGGGCCGCGGCCGGTTCGCCGCAGCGCGCCCGCAGCCGGCCCGACAGCAGCAGTGACAGCGGCGCCTCGCCGGAGCCGCCCATCTCGGCGTCCTGTTCACCGGCCTCCGTCAGCGCCGCGAGGGCCTCGTCGGCCGCGCCGGTGACGGACAGCAACGCGGCGAGCGTGACCAGCGCCATGGCCAGCCCCCAGCGGTCGCCCAGGGCGCGGAAGCCGTCCACCGCGGTCCGCAGGCAGTGCTCGGCATGCCCGATCCGGCCCGCGCCCAACTCGATCCGGCCGAGCACCAGATGGGCGGCGGCCCGTATCCACCGGTCGGGGTGCCCGGCGAACCGCTGCGCCGTCGCACCCACGGCTTCCGGCGGCCCCGCCATGGCGAGCAGCAGCGCGGCGGCCAGGGCGACCGGGTGATCGGCCTGCTGTGCCGTGACCAGCGCCGCGCCCATCGCCTCGGGCGGGATCACGGCGTCACCGCTCTCCCGGAGCGGGGCGGTGAGCTGGGCCAGGATCACGCACAGGGCGTGTGCCTGCTCCAGACCGGGCGGCGGGGTGCAGCCGTGGGCAGCGAGAACGGCCACCGTCCGTTCACCGGCCTCACGGCCCTGACCACGCATCAACCAGGGCCAGGCCCGGGCGGCCGCCAACCGCAGCGCGTGCCCGGGCGGGCCGACAGCGACCGCCCGGCCCAGTGCCGCGTCCAGGTTGCCCTGCTCCGCGTCCAGCCGGGCCAGCCAGCCGATCTGGCCGTCCGTCCGCAGGCGGGGTTCGGCGTTCTCGGCGAGCTCGACGAAACAGCGCAGGTGGGCGGCGCCGGTTCGGCCGTCCTCGCACGCCTTGACGAGCCGTTCCGCGGCGTAGGCGCGAACCGTCTCCAGCAGCCGGTAGCGCACCGTGCCGGTCTCCCGGCCGACGGCCACCACCAGGGACTTGTCGACCAGGGAAGCCATCAGGTCCTCCACGGCCGTCGGGTCGGGCGCCGGCTTGCCCGGCCAGTCCCCAGCGCAGACCAGGTGTGCGTCGGGGAGGGTCGCCCCGCCGGCGAACACGGAGAGCCGTCGCAGCAGGACGCGCTCGTCCTCGTCGAGCAGCTCCCAGCTCCAGTCGATGACGGCGCGCAACGTGCGGTGCCGGTCGGGAGCAGTGCGTGAGCCGCGGTCCAGCAGCCGGAGCCGGTCGTGCAGTCGCGCCGCGACCTGTCCGGGGCTCAGGGCCCGCAGCCGGGCCGCCGCCAGTTCGAGGGCCAGCGGCAGGCCGTCCAGCTCGCGGCAGATCCGGACGACCGGCTCGACGGTGTCGTGGTCCAGCGTGAAGCCGGGGCAGGCTGCGACAGCCCGCTCCGTGAAGAGGGCGACGGCCGGGTGCGCGAGCGCCTCCTGCGCGGTGGAGCCGGGCTCGGGCACGGCGAGCGGTGTCACCGGCCAGAGCGCCTCGCCGGTGACGCCGAGCGGTTCACGGCTGGTGGCCAGCACAGTGAGCCGGGGCGCGACGGCCAGCAGGCGATGGGTCAACCGGGCCGCGTCCTCGATCAGGTGCTCGCAGTTGTCCAGGACGAGCAGGACCTCACGACCCTCCAGGGCCCGGATGATCCGGTCGACGGGATCCCCGGCCTGATCGCCGGCGGGCAGGCCGCCGGCCGGCGCACCGGCCTGCGCCGGACGGCAGAGCGCGATCAGCACGGCCTGGGTCACCGCGTCCGGGCCGTTGACGCCCGCGAGTTCGGCGAGCCGTACGTCCGTCGTGGGCGGGGCGGCCCTCGCGGCCGCGATCGCCAGCCGGGTCTTTCCGACACCGCCCGGCCCGGTCAGCGTCACCAGGCGGGAGCGGTGCAGGCGCTCCTTGACCGCTGCCAGCGCCTCAGCGCGGCCGACCAGGGCGGTCAGCCAGAGGGGTAGTGCCGCCCGCCCGCCCGGGAACCCTGCGGGAGCCGGGGCCGGCCTGGGCACCGGCGACTTCGCGCCCGACAGGACTCGCAGGTGGGCGTCCCGCAGTTCGGCCGACGGGTCCGCACCCAGTTCCTCGGCCAGCGCCCGCCGGGTACGTTCGAACACCTCCAGCGCCGCCGCCTGCTGCCCGTTGGCGTGGAGCGCGCGCATCAGCCTGACGGCGGCCCGTTCGCGCAGCGGGTGGGTGACACAGAGCCCGGTGAGCTCGGCGACCAGCCGCGGCAGCGCTTCGGTGCCGCCGAGCGCGAGGAGGGCGTCTGCCCGGTCCTCGACCGCCGCCAACCGCAGCTCCGTCAGCCGGGCCGCCGGCGCGGAGGTGAACCCGGCGCTCGCGGCGTCCGTGAACGGTGCCCCGCGCCACAGTTCCAGTGCCCCCTCCAGCAGCGCGACCGCCTCGGCGAACCGGCCCGCCACCAGCCCCGCCCGCCCCGCGGCCACCCGCTGCTCGAAGTCCCAGGCGTCCACGCTCGCCCGGGGCAGATCCAGCAGATACCCGGCGGGGTGCGAACCGACCACCATCCGGTCGGCCCCCAGCGCCCGGCGGAGCCGGGAAACCAGGGACTGCAGGGCGCCGGCGGGCTCATCCGGCGGCGTGTCCGCCCACAGGTCGTCCACCAGACGCTCACGGGTGACCACGCGCCCGGGGTCGAGAGCCAGCCGCACCAGCAGCAGCCGAAGCCGCGCCCCGCCGACCCCGAAGGCCGCCCCGTCCCCACCCCGCACAACCTGAAGCGGCCCCAGAACGTTGATCCGCACCCCGCCCGCCCCTCACCCAGCACCAGCCAGCATCCAAGATCATTATCCCGATGTCCCGTCAGGCCCGGTGTCGACGAGGTGGAAGAGGTGGTACCCGTCGCCGAGCTGCCAGAAGGGGCCCGGCGTCGGCGAGGTGGCATTTCGAGGATCAGGTTGTGGACCTGGCGGGTGTCGAGCGTGGCCGCATGTGGCGCTGCGGCTCGGACAGGCGGTTCCTGCCCGAGCCACGGTGAACCCTCTGTCAGAGGTTGATCTGCAACGTGCTCGCCGACGCAGGTGTCGCCCACGGCAAGCCGAACATCAGTCAGCTGTGCGCCGGGTGGCCTGGCGCGTGCGGCGGCGCCTGCCCCTGACCAGGCCGAAGAGCGCCGCCGCCGAACCATATGCCCCCGTGTGGCGTCTTCTGCCCCAACATCAACCCCCGATCAAGGAGCTGCCCCACCGTGAAGGTCCACCCCGTTACCGCCCTGTTCCCGATGCTCGGCCCCGACGAACTCCTCGACCTCGCCCAGGAGATCGAGAGCGACGGGTTGACCGAGCCCGTCGTCCTGGACGCGGACGGTGTTCTCCTGGACGGTCGCGGCCGACTCGCCGCCTGCGAACTGGCGGACACTGCACCCCGCTTCACCACCTATCAGGGTGACGATCCGGTCGGCCTGATCGTGTCCGCCAACCGCGACCACCCGAACACCACCCCGGGCCAGCACGCCATGATCACCGCGATGGCACGCGCACTCTCCCCGCACGCGCTCCCGTCCGACCCCGCCCGCTGCGGCATCAGCGTGACCCGGCTGTCCATCGCCACCATCGTGCTCGAACACGCCCCCGACCTCGCCGAACAGGTCCGCACCGGCGCCCTCGCCCTCAACGCCGCCTACACTGCCGTCCGCAGACGCAAGGCCGACGCCAAGGCCCTTCTCACCCAGCACGCGCGACTGCGGCAGCACGCCCCCGACCTCACCGAACAGGTCATCGCAGGCGACCTCGCCCTCACCGGCGCCATCGCGGCCCTCGACGCCCGGCAGGAGGAGGAACACCTCCGCCGGCGCGTCGAGGAGATCGACGCCATCCGCGTCGCCGACGGCGCCACCACGCCGGCCTTCGTCCCGACCGCTGGAGCCGGCGACATCGACTGGCGTCACGCCCATCAGAGGGCCGAGCAGTACCTCGCCCAGCGCCACGATGCCATCCGCCACGTCCAGCACAGCCTGTCCGGCATCGCGGAACTCTGGAGCGCCGTCCAAGACCTCGCCCACCACCCTCGGAGCCCCTACGCCCGGGAAATCCTGAAGGGCCTCACCGGCCCGGCCCGCACCCTCGCCAACCGCCTCATCGCTCTCGAAACCACCTGCGCGACAGGCACGGCCTGACCCGCACCCCGCCGCCGTTACGACCGAGACAGCGATCCGGAAGTCTGCTGCGGCGGCGCGGTAGAAGCGCCGGCCCGCAGCGCACGCATGGGGGCGGCCGGGCCGTGTACGGGCCCGGCCGCTCGCAGGCTTCGCGGGCCGCCAGGACGGCGGAGCAAGGCCTGCCGCGTCGCCGGGGGCGGGTGCGGGGAGTGGTGGACGGCCCTGCGGGGAGAGGCCGGGGTGGGGCCTGGCGGCTCCAGGAAACGGGCGGGGACCGGGGCGGAGCCGGACAGCGAGACGCGGGAGGTGGAGATCACCTGGGCCGTCCTGGCCGCGCTGTTCCCGTTCCGGATCGCCACCGCCGAGCAGCTGCGCCGGCTGCACGCGCCGGACAGCGGCACCGAGAAGATGCGGGCCCGGCTGCGCATGATTCACCTGCCGCACCGCCATGTCGCCTCACTCGCAGAGCACCGCGATCTTCACCGTCCGGCCGGTCACCCGGACTCCCTCCGTCCAGCCCACGCCCTCGAAGTCCCCTCACCACGGAGATCCTGCGTGACTGCATTCGAGCACGGGCACCGCCGACCGGCGGGATCCGGCCGACGGTCAACTTCGGTGAACTGATCAAACTTCGGTGCGACAGGACAACGAACCGGAGGGCGCGGGGCGGGCATCGAGTGTCCCGCCTCAACCGACTCGGTCCCCGTCTCAGGTGATCTTGTCCGGGCCGGCGGCGCTGTACCCGAGGCAGAGCCCGGTCGTCAGCGACGCTCCGGACCTGGCATCGAGCTCTGCGGAGCAACGGTGGGCTTCCGGTCCTGCGGCTGTTCCGCCACTTCGCCAGGCCGATCCTGGGACTACCGGGAGTTGCCGTCTCCCGCGACCGGACACGGCCGCCTCGCTGGATCCGTCGCGGCGACCCGGACCGCAACTGGGGATCGGCCGGGGCGAGACTTCTCCCATGAGAGTCAGATGCCTGCAAATCATCCACCCCGCGGCCGACATCCCAGTCGCGGAGTTCGACGGGGTCCGGGTGGGTGGTGTCTACCCGGTACTGGAGATGGTCACCTACGACATCGATTGCCAGATCCGCGTGCTCGGCCCCAACACACCCGACCCCGGACTGCTCTGGGACCCCGCCGACTTCGAGACAGTGGACACCCGAATACCCCCCGGCTGGACCCTGGTCATCGCCGACGGCCGCACCCGCCTCGCGAACGCCCGCTGGCAGCGTCCCGGATTCTGGACCGACTACCACCACGGCGACCCGCAGGCCCTGGCCGACTACGACCAGGTGAAACGCGAGCTCCTCGCCGCCGCCCCACCACCCGAGTGCTGACCCCTGTGGTGTAGAGGTCTGCGCGGGCGAGCCTGCGCCAGGGCCGGGCGCAGCGGACGGCGATGTCGATGTCCGGCTCGGTGGAGTGGAGTGGAGTGGAGTGGAGGTCGGCGAGTGCGAGGGCGGGTCGATTGTCGGTGGGGGCTCGGTGGAGCCAGCGGCCGCCGGGGGGCGACGATGCCGCAGGGGGCGTTCGCGGCGTACCGGGCGGGGACGGCGTAGCCGAGCCGGTAGCTGTAGAGGTGCCGTAGGCCTGGGCGACGGTGGCGCGGGCGGGGTCGTCGACCATCACGGACAGCAGGGCGCAGTCGACGTCCAGGCGTTCGTACTCGGCGAACAGTTCGGGGAAGTTGGCCTCGATGCAGATCGCCAGGCCTAAGCGGACCCCGTCCACCTCGAAGACCGTCGGCTCCGGCCGGCCGGGGGTGTCGGGGTAGGACAGTTCGGTCTTCGACGGGTACCGCTTGTCGTACCGGGCGATCAGGCGACCCTGGTCGGACACGACGTATTAGGCGGCCGGTCTGCAGGGCCGGCCGGTGATGAACGGGTTGCCGCCGTCGTTGCCGGGCCGGGCAAGGCCGGTGGAGTCGTGGGCGACACCTGCCGGTCAGTCAAACAGCGGCCCGCACAGCCGGTCCGCCCCGGTCCGCCGCCCCCGGGGGGTGTCGCTTCGCACAGCGGACCAGGACAGCCGCAACGCACTACGCGACCGGCGCGGTCGCCTCGTCAATGCTGTCCTGGTACCGCACCGGCTCGAGCGCGGCGAGGATCTGCCGGACCTTTCCCACCGTCAGATCCCGGCCCCGGCAAACGAAGCAGCACCCGGGGCCGTTCTGCCGGTCCCGTTCTGCCGGTCCCGTTCGCACCGTTCCGGGGTCGCGGCGTCCGCCGGCCGTTGGGCAGTGCGGCAGGGGCCCGGAGAACCCGTGCCCGCAAGACACGCACCAGCCCCGCCAACCAGTACGGCCAGGCCGGAAAACACCCACATCTCGGGAAGGGTTTCAGCTGTAACGTGACGTTATGCACTGACTCGCTACCGGAATCCACCGGCAAGAACCCCCTCCCCCGGGCACGGGGCGCAGCAGTGGCAGCGGGCCTTCCGGCTTCCCTGCGGGCCGCCCCGGGCGGCCGGGCGCAGCACGGGGAAACGGGAAGGCCCGCCGACCGCCGACCGCCGAAAAGGGGGGCGTCCGCGGGGCCCGGGGCCCGGCGGCCCCTTCGAGGGGTGGCAGGGGGGTGTCGCCTTCAGCGCCACCGAGGGTCGGGTGACGGGACCGGTGCGGGGGCGAGGAGGAATGGCGGTCTGGCGGCTGGAGGACAGACACGGTCAACCCCGTCCTGCGCGTCGTGGAGACATGGCCGGGTGGGTGCGCCGCTGCGCGTTCCACCACTGTGGCCAGGGCGGGGGAAACCAGAGTGCCGAGCAGGCCGGGCCCCGTACGGCCGGTCAGCACGACAAGCTCAGCGGAAGTCGTCGGCGTGGTCGACGGCCCACTGGGCGTAGGTGCGTGCGGGAGCGCCGGTGATCTTTTCGGCGATGGCGGAGGTCACGGCCACGACGCCGTCGGCGGCGGCCCACTGACTCACGATCGCCTCGGCCACGACCGGATGCATTGTTCTGGCGACTTCCGCGCGGGCCTGCTCCTCGGAGATGTGCTCAACCCGGATATGACGGCCGATGGCCTCGCCGATGTGCTCGACCTGGCGTTGCAGGGTCAGGGACTCGGCCCCGTAGACGGTGTAGGTCTGGTGCGAGTGGCCCGGTTCGGTCAGGGCGGTCACCGCCAGCGCCGCGATGTCCTTCTCGTGCACCGGTGCCGACTGTGCGAGCGGATAGGGAAGGCGGACGACGTTGTCGGTACGGATCGATTCGGCCCACCAGGTGCGGGTGTTGGTCGCGAATGTCCCCGGCCTGAGGAACGTCCAGTCCATGCCGGACCGTTGGACGGCCTGCTCGATCGTGCGGTTCAAGCGGGCGACCGGGTGGCCGGCGTCGGGGTCCAGGACGACCGACACCGACGAGAGCAGGACCACCTGCCGGATCCCCGCGGTGGCGGCCGCCGCAGCGACCTTCTCGATGTCGTAGGGCTTCTGGGGGTCGAGCATTCCGTACAGGAACACCTTGTCGGCACCGTCGAGCGCTGCGGGCAGCGTCTCGGGACGCCCCAGGTCGGCGACGACTGCTTCGCACCCAGGCGTCAAGCCCGCGGCTGGGATCCTACTGACTGCTCTGACCTGCTCGCCGGCGACCAGCAGGCCGTCGGCCACATGACGACCGACGTTACCGCGAGCGCCGAAGACGACTGCCGGCATGATGAAACCTCCTACTTGTCGTGAACATGAATTGCCGCATTGGCGCGGGTCGTGCGAGATGTGTCGCCGCCACGCGGGTGGCGGACCGGCGCCGGCGGGCCTGGTCGTCGGCGATGGCGCGGGGAACAGGTCGGGAGCCGGAGCGCGTGGCCCGCGGGATGTGCGGGTACGAGATGTCGCTGCGGGGAGACGGTCGGTCGCGAATGACATGGGTGAGGGTTTCCCGCCGCCAACGTGAAGCGTCGGCAGCGGGTCCGCCCCGATCGTCGGTCGCCCGTCAGGGCTGGATGTTCTCCAGGTCCTCCAGAAGGCCGGGGTGCTTCGGCTCCCAGCCGAGCGCCTGCCGGGTGCGGGTGCTGGACGAGGGCTGGTCGGCCGTGAAGATCGGGCCGAGCGGGCCGTAGGTCTCCTCCGGCACCGACTCGACCGGCACGCCCAGCCGTCGGCCGATGACGGCCGCGATGTCCCCTACCCTGTCCCCCTCGTCGGCCACGGCGTGCCAGGCGCTACCGGCCTCCGCCTGCTCCAGGGCGAGCCGGAAGAGAACGGCCGCATCGAGCGCATGGACGGCGGGCCAGCGCTGTGTGCCGTCGCCGGGGTAGCCGGAGATCCCGCTCTGGCGTGCGATGTTGGTCAGCAGACCGGCGAACCCGCCCATGCCCTTGTTGTGAACCGTGCGCGGCAGGCGTACGGACGTGCTCCGGACCCCGCGGGAGGCCAGGCCCAGGACCGCCGTGACCGTGCGACCGCGGCCGCCGACCGGCCCGTCGGTCGGCACCGGGTCGGCCTCGGTGGAGGCACGGCCCGGCACCCAGGGCGTACCCGAGACGGTGACCAAGGGGCGGTCGCTGCCGACGAGCTCCTCGCCGAGGGTGGTGAGGGCGGCGGTCTCCTCGGCGACGTTCCCGGCGAGGGCCTCGGGGCTGCTGAAGTCGTTGCCGAAGGCCAGGTGGATCACCCCGTCGACCTGGGCGGCGCCGGAGCGCAGGACCTCCAGATCGGCGAGGCCTCCCCGCAGCGGCTCGGCGCCGGCTGCCTCGGCGGCCTGCACGGAGGCATCGGAGCGGGCGAGCGCGAGGACGGTGTGGCCGTTGCCGAGGAGTTCGGCGACGACGGCGGAACCGATCAGGCCGGTGCCGCCGGTGACAAAGACGCGCATGGGAACCCTCCCAAAGTGATGGGACTCTTGTCCCATCACCCTAGCAGGATGACGGGACAAGAGTCCCATCGCATATGCTGAACCCATGGGTCGATGGGAACCAGGTGCGCGTGAACGCCTTGTCGTGGCTGCGGTCGACCTGTTCACGGAGCAGGGGTATGACGCCACGACGGTCGCGCAGATCGCCGAGCGTGCCGGGGTCACCAAGAGCACCTTCTTCCGGCACTTCCCCGACAAGCGCGAGCTGCTGGTCGCCGGGCAGGAGACGCTGAGCCGGCTGCTGGCCGAGGGGATCGCCGACGCGCCCGGTAACGCCAGCCCGCTCGAGGCGGTCGCTGCCGGTCTCGAGCGCGCCTCGACCGCGATGGGCCCCGGGAGTCGCGAGCTCGCCCCCCGCCTGAAGGCGGCCGTCGCCGCCAGCGCCGAGCTTCAAGAGCGTGACACCCTCAAGACCGTCAGTCTCGCGGCCGCGATGACAACCGCCCTGGTCGCCCGCGGCGTACCCGATCCGACTGCGGCCCTCGCGGGCGAGCTGGGCGTCCTCGCTTTCAAGCGGGGGTACGCCGAATGGGCCGAGGACGACCGTGGCGCCGAGGACGAGCTCGCCGGGTACACCCTGGCGGCCCTGGACGAACTGCGTGCGGCGAGCGCATCGCTGGGCTGACCTGACGAGCATCGTCCGGCGCCGGTGCGGCGGACGAGAAGCGGACCCACAGCCCTTCGAGCCCGCCGGCCCGGTCGGCCCGGTCGGCCGGGTCGGCCGAACCGAGGTGCCGGGTGGGATCGGTGGCGTCGAAGACCTCGGTCTGCCGCGCTCACCACCCGCCGGCACAGTCTGAACCGGCAGGAAGCGGTTCGGTTCGTTGGACAGGGCGCGGGCCGCCCGGAGCTCGGCTGCCGGTTCACCGCTGCCGCCACCTGCTGGATTCGTCAAGAGGTGCTCGCGCATGGTCCTGGTGGCCTCCGCGGTCACCTCTGCCTCCGGGAGCTGGTCGCCCGTGGGCGGCTCCGTCGGAGCGATGGCCAAGCACCCGGGCGCAGACCGAAGTGCCCGCCAAGGCCGGCTGGCCACTGCAGACTCCGGGCCGACGACCTGCCAACTCCCGCCGAGACGACGGGCCGTCGGCCCGGGATGCTCCAGTAGGCTGCGCCGGCCATGGACACGCACGCCGAACCCGAGCAGACCGGGCACGACGCGGTTGCTTCCGGTCCGCCGATCCGGCAGCTCTTCCAAGACGTCATCGCCGACCGCCTGCCGGGCCGCAGGCCACCCCAGGCGGCGATGCTGTTCGACGCCGGGATCGACCCCTTCTGGGACGACCGGAGCTTCCTCGGCGACTTCTACAACGAGATTCTCCACCAGGACACCTGCCGGCCCGCCACCGCCGACGGCCTCGTCCTGCCCGCGGCCCTCGCCGTCGACGACCGGATTCCTGCCCGCCACCGGTTCCAAGCCGTCCACCTGTTGTTCAGGGCTGCCACCGTCGCCGAGCGCCACCTCGCCGAGACCTGGCCGGCCACCCCGCAACACGCCGATCCCGACAGCGAGGCCCGGGCCCGCAGGGCGGTCCAGTCCTACACCCCGGATCTGCTGACCCGCCGGTCGGCCGAATGCCCTGCAGTTCGGCTGGCCCTCGCCGGCCTCGCCGTCGTCTTCCCGGCGGACCGCACCCCGCCCGCCCTGACACCGCGCCTGCAGGGCCTCACGCACCAGCACCCCCAGGGCACCGACATCGGCGACTACGTGCGGTTCGTCCTCGTGCTGGCCGCCCAGGACGACGACCGGACCCTCACGGTGACCGAGAAGCTCACCGACGCCTACCGGACGGGAACAGCGCGCGGAGTGCCGACACGGGCACGAGCCCTCCACCTCCTCGGCCAGATGCTGGCCAAGGTCGGAGCCGGACTCACCCGGCCGCGCGCCGCGCTGGAGGAAGCCGGTCCTGTCCGGTAGGCGCGGGATCGCTGCAGGACTGACCGGAGAGTCCGTCCCGACCAGTGGCATCACGTACCGCTGAGGGCGCCCACCGGGTGTGAGCGCCCTCAGAAGATCCTTCTTGTTTCAGGAGCCGGTGCCAGACGGGGAAGGTCGGCTGACTGCCTCGGGAGCGCCGACGGTCAGCACCGCGTCCTGGCCCTCGCGCCAGGACCTCAATGAATCCCCGGCCTTATTCCGGATCTCCACCGATTCCCCAACTCCTTCTATTCTGGCGACCATCGCCTTTTCGGAGCAGCCGACGGCCGTGAATTTGAAGGGGGAAATCTGGGCGGATGCCTGAGTGTATTTCCCGGCGAGAACATTGCCGGGGAATTCCTGGTGGCTGTCCGAGAACACGCCGCCGGCTGCGGGGCGCTGCGATCCGACCGAGGCGGGAGCGGTGGTGGTCGGCTCGGTGAGCCGGTCCGGCAGAAGCGACACCTGGCAGTTGCCGTTCCTGACGGCGAGGACCACATTGGTGCCCGCGACCTCGGCGACGCCGAGGATCTTGGCCACGCCCTTGGCGGGAGGGGCGTCGACGCTGCCCTGGATGGGAAGGCCGGCCGAGGTGGCGGCCAGGCCGTCCAGCGCCCAGGGGGCATCCTCCGCCTGGGGCGCCTTCCCGCTACTGGTGCACGCGGCCGCGAGCGCGGCGGAGGCAAGGAGCACCACCGCGCCCACGAACCGGCTGGATCGCCGCATGTGCTGAAGTCTCCTAGTTGACCCAGGCGTTGTAGCAGTAGCCTACCGGGTGCTGCGCGCTCCCACCGCCGACGTAGCGATCGCCGACGGCGACGTTGTAGATGTCGTAGTTGTAGACGTCGTACAGCGGGTAGGCCTCCAGGTAGCCGAACTGGCCGGCCGGGACGGGGTACGAGCCGGACTCGGTGTTCGTGGCGGTGTCGGTGACGCTGAATCCGACGGTGCTGGAGACCTTCCACGGGGAGATCGACACGCTCGCCGACCACGTGCTCGCCACCGCCCTGCTCTGGGACAGCGTCAGCGTCATGGGGCCGGGGCCGGTGACCATGTCGACCCGGCCGGTCCCGCAGACCTGTCCGGCGTAGCGCGCGTTGCGGACCTGCGTGTACGGGTCGTCCGTCGTGGCGCTCTGCGACTCCTGGGGCAGCGTGACCCGCGCGGCGTCCGACACCTTCACCACGGGGGTCTTGCGGTCGATGGTCCAGTGGCCGGGCACGGCGCCCGCCGGAAGCTCGGCCGTCGTCGCCGGCACCGGCAGCGAGCCGGTCACGGGCGCCGCCTGGGCCTGCGGCGCCGCCAGTGCGACCATCGCCCCCACGCCTGCCACCGCGCATGCAATTCGAGAAATCGCCTTCCGCATTTTGATGTCCCCTCCGAGTGATTTCGTACCCGGATCTTCCGGACACGTTGAATGTTGTCAGCCGATCCAATCAGGGGCAATCAGATTCCTGGAATTTGAGCTTGAATTGAGCACGCCAGGGTGAGAGGTCACGAAATAACATCCCAATGCGGACACCCCATCCTCCGAGAAATGGAATTATAAATTCCCGCTCTGTGTCTGAAGTGAAGGAAGTTATCCATTGAAATGCAAGTTGCACATGAGCTGCCGAGGACCGTCCCACGACGGCCAGGAGCAGCACAATGCGCCCGGCGTACCTACGGGTCGTCCGCCCCGCCTGATCCCGGCCGAACCGGAACATGCCGACGAGGCGGCGATGTGCGGCGTCAGTGGTCTGGCGGGCCTGGTGGGCAGCCTCGGCGGGGAACGCGGCGACGTCGCGACGGTGGCGCTCACGGTGCAGCGCGTGCTGGAGGGCGGTGCGTGGTCGGGGTCGTGGCGCTCGGCGCGGGTTTCGGCGGTGTGGCCGCGTAGGCGCTGCCACCCTGCGCGGATGGTCGCCGCGGTGGCGACGCCGGCCTCGTCTCCGGCGTCGGCGTACCGGTCGCGTTCGCAGGGCCTGCTGGATGTTCTCCAGGGTCATCCCGGCTGCCCGGCAACGGACCCGGGTCGACCTCAGCCGCCGGCTGCCCGGCCTCACGCAGGTTCGAGGACGATCCAGACCTGCCCGGGGTGGAAGGCCATCTGCCCGCCCGCGTACCTGAACTCCGTGACGGCGGCGGCATCGGGCCGGGACCAGCTGCCCCGGTACGCCGCGCCGTCCCGCAGGAAGACCGCGTCGCCGCTGCCGACGGTCGGGGCGAACGGCAGCACGTGCCCGAAGGAATCGACCAGCCCGCGCGGTGACGTGGTCTCGGCGACCTTCTGCACCACGACCGTCGGCGCGCCCATCTGCCCGGCGTCCGTCGTCATGGCCGGCATGCCGTCCACCGCCACCAGGTACCTGCCCTCCGCGGCGGACCAGGTGAAGGTGAACGAGGCCGCGGGCATTCGCGCGGTGAACGAGCCGGTCGGGACTCCGCCGGCCGGTGCGTCGCCGAAGCGGAACCCGACGTCCCGGGCCACCGCCGCGTCCGGGAAGTGGTGCAGAATCCCGGACGGCACCACGTACTGGTTGAACGGCGGCACGTTCCAATGCCCACGGAAGAACGAATTGTCCTGCTGCGGCGAGCAGTTGAACACATCGGCCCGGGCCAGATCCGGCAGGAACGCGGTCTGCGCCCCGGAGTACGCGAAGTCCACACGCCCGTACTGCTGCAGGAGGGGCAGATCGGTCTCCCGGGCACTGCGCACCGGGCCGATCCGGTCGCCCGCGGGCAGGTGGTTCGAGTCGTAGACCGCCAGGAGCCGGGAGAGGCCGCCCTCGACCTCGATCGCGTAGACCACGTCGGCCGCGTTCACACCCGTCTGGGGCCGGGCGGCGGCGGCATTGTCGATCTTAACGGCGATGACCCGGCCCGCGTCACCCGGCAGCCCGGTGAGCGGTGACACGCCACCGGGGGCGGCGGGGGCCGACGGGGCCGACCCGGCGACAGGCGGCCCGGCGACAGGCGGCCCGGCGGGCGGCGGGCCGGTCCCCGTGCGCTCCGGGGAGCCTCCCTGGCCGACGGTGAGCACGACGGCCAGCACCGTCCCCAGGACCACGGCGCCGCCGACGACAAGGGCGATGATCCGCCGCCGCAGGCGCAGCGCCCGCCACCAGCCCGGCCCTTGCTCGAAGAACCCCATCCGGGCCCACCTCCGCGCCCCCGGCTGTCGGGAACCCCGCCACCTGTGATGACGAGCCTGCAGCTTGCCCGGTTCCCCTCGATGCCTCGGCGGGTCCGGCCCGCGCACCGGCCGGAGCATTCGGCCCGACGGGCGAAGGCGTCCAGCACCCGGGACACGGGTGGTCTGGGCGTGCCCGCCCCGACCGGCCGGGGGCGCGGGCGTTGACGGCCCCCGGGCACGTGACGGTCACCTGGCCGGTGGGGCCGTCGCCTGCCCGGCCCTTCCGGCAGAGCCCCCGACGCCGGGGCGTGCCGGCGCCCTGAACGCCGACGGCTCCCTGACCCTGCAGCCGGCATGCACCCGCCCGACCACGACCAGGACAGGCCCAACCGGCTCCCCGCCCCCTCCCCGCCTCCCGACGGCCCCTTCGCGGCGTAATCGATGCCCTCGGCGGCGGCCTACCGCAGCCTCGCCGAACGGGCGGCTCCCGAGCATCGAGATTGTCCGCCTGGCACTGGCAGGCGACCGGGTTGTCAGAGGGAGCTCATGGTCTCGGTTCATGATCGGCGGGTGGTGTGCCCGCGTTGAGCGTCGAGGTCGCGGCGGGGGCCGGGCGTCAGTACCTGGAGTTCGGGGCCCGGGCCCCGGCCGGGTCAGTAGCCCTCGCGCACCTCGAACACGCCGCTGTCCCAGTACACGGACGGCTCGTCGGCCTCGCTCGGCCAGTCGCTTTGCAGATGGCGGCGGCCGCGCCCCAGGGCGCCGGCCCGGTGCGGACTCAGCCGCCCCGCCATCAGGTCGTCCGCCTCGGCGTCCGTGATCGGCAGCAGGGTCCGGTACTGCGCGTCCTGCGAGGCGGCCCAGTCGACGTACTCGGTGAAGACGCTCACGAAGGCCTGCGAACAGAGGCTGCAGCGCCGGACGGAGACGATGAAGTGCGAGTCGTCCTGGATCATCTTCTCGAGCCGGACCCCGATGTGGCTTTGGTGGTGCGCCCGCGCCACCAAAGCCACATCGGCACAGCACGCCTCGCACCCGAAACCCGCGGACTCCGTCACGCCGTCCCCCTGTGGTTGCACCCCTTGTCCGGCCGTAGGGCCAGTATGAGGCGCTGGGGGCCGGAGATCCGCGCTGAGTGCCAACCGGCCCTGCGCTCACGGCCAACTCTGCCTGCGGCCTTGGCTCCACGATGAGAAGCAGACCGGGCGTGACGGTCTGACTGGTTTGGAGAGCCCACTCGTGACGGGGAGGGCCGGCGCAACGTGCCGGGGGACGCGCGGCGCTGAGCGGGCGTGAGGTTCGGGCGCTGCCCTCGGGTGTGCCGGCCGGGGTTCTCCTGCGACGGAGGCCGGCCGGCGCACCCGCCGATTCAGCCCTGGAGGGAGGCGAGCCAGGCGGCCAGCAGGCGGTTGACCTCCTCGGGACGCTCCTGCTGGATCCAGTGCCCGCAGCCGTCCAGGATGTGGGTGGAGGCCAGGGCCGGGAGAGTGGCCGGGTAGGCGTCGATCGCGTCGGCCATCCAGGTCGTGGAAGCGTCCAGGGCGCCGCCGATGAACAGGGACGGCTGCTTGATCGGGGCTCCGCCGTACGGGGCGAGGTCCTCCCAGTCGCGGTCCATGTTGCGGTAGCGGTTGAGGGCCCCGGTCATGCCGGTGCGCTCGAACTCCCCGGCGTACACGTCGAGATCGTCCTCGGTCAGCCAGGCGGGCAGCTTGCCGCCGGGGAAGCGGTCGCGCAGCCGGCCGCCGGTGCGGGCCACGAAGTGCGGGTCGGGCTCGCCCTGGGCGGGCATGGTGTCGGCGGACATGGCCGCGTAGAAGCCCGCGAGCCAGCCCCGGAGGTCGGGCTCCATCTCTGCTTCGGCCCGGCCGGGCTCCTGGAAGTACGAGACGTAGAACTCCTGGTCGCCGCCCATCTGCGCGAAGACGTCGGTGGGGCGGGGGCCGCCGGGCGGCGTGTAGGGGACGCTCAGCAGTGCGACGGCGCGGAAGACCTCGGGGTGGAGCAGGGCGGAGGCCGCCGCGATGCTGGAGCCCCAGTCGTGCCCGACGACCACCGCGCTCTCCTCGCCCAGGGCGCGCACCAGGGCGACGTTGTCCTCCACCAGGTCGAGCATCCGGTAGGCGTCCGTCGCGGCCGGCTTGGAGGAGCGGCCGTAGCCGCGCACGTCGAGCGCCACGGCCCGGTACCCCGCCGCCGCGAGGGCCGGGAGTTGGCGGCGCCAGGAGTACCAGGACTCGGGGAAGCCGTGGACGAGCAGGACCAGCGGTCCGGTGCCCTGCTCGACCAGGTGCAGGCGCCCGGCGGGTGCCTCGATGGTGCGGTGGCGCAGGTCGGCGCACGGCGCGGGCTGGTGCATCGCTTCTCCTCGGTTCACGGGCGGCCGCGGTTACCCACCGATCATGCGGCGCGGCGGTCGCGCGACGCGAACACCCTTGCCATCGTGGCAAACTGGCAGGACAGGGCGGTGGAGGCGGCACGGCCGGAGGAAGCGGGGCGACGGTGACGGTGACGGTGACGGACGACGGCATAGCCGACACGCTGGCGGCCATGGGCCCCCGGCTGCGGACCGCGCGCGAGCAGCACGGCGCCACACTCACCGGCGTCAGCCGCGCGACCGGCATCTCGCTGAGCACGCTGTCGCGGATCGAGACCGGCCGGCGCAGGCCGACCCTGGAGGTGCTGCTGCAGCTCGCGAAGGCGTACGACGTCTCCCTGGACGAGCTGGCCGGCACCGCACCCGCCGCGGCGGCCGGACCGCGCACCCCGGCGCCGCAGCGTTCCGGCAGCGACAAGGCGGTGCTACCGCTGACCCGGTACGTCGGGGGCCTGCACGCCCACAAGCACGTCCTGCCCGCCATCGACGCGCCGCCGGCGCGGCCGCGGCAGGTCTCCCACGACGGGTACGAATGGCTGTGCGTCCTGTACGGGCGGCTGTGGCTGGCGCTCGGCGAGCAGGACCTCGTCCTGAGCGCCGGGGACGTGGCCGAGTTCGACACCCGCACCGCCCACGGAGTCGCGAACGCCGGACCAGGCGGACCGGTCGAATACCTGATCATGTTCGGGCCGCAGGGAGAGCGCCTACGACCGCGCACCCCGGCCCCCGACCGCCGGGCCCGGTAGCGCGGAGCACGGCGTCCGGGCCCCGCGACGGTGCCTGCGGCTTCACGCCTCGGCGGCGTCGGGCCGCAGGACGGGGCAGCGGATGCAGGAGTGCTCGTGGACGCACGGACTCCTCGCCGGGCCGCAGCGAGCGGCGGCGGGAAGGCCCGGTGGTGGGTGGTGACGTCCTCCGGGTGGATCGCGGCGCGCGCTGGGCGGATCAGCGGGTGATCGAGATCGCGAAGGGCGCGAATCCGCTGGACCGGATCACGTGCGGCACGAACAGTATCGCGGCCTCCGTGGCGCGGGCGGTCCGGATCCCGCCGAGATCGGTGATCCACTCCTTGCGCCAGCCGAGGTCGACGAGCAGGTCGCGGACGCTCTGCTTGGCCTGCGGGTCCTCGCCGGAGAGGAAGGCGTCGGGCGCCCGGGTGAGCGTGGCCGGCGCGGTCATCACCGGGAAGAGCATGGTGTTGAGCGTCTTGACGACGCGCGTCTGCGGGAGCGCTTCCTGGAGCTGCTCGGCGAGGCTCGAGCCGGGGTAGATCAGGTCGGCGGGCAGTCCGTCCGGTCCGTCGACGGTGGCGTTGGAGACATCGACGAGGATCTTGCCGCGCAGTTCCTCCCGCAGGGCGGCGAGCCGTTCCAGCGAACCGGCGCCCGGGGTGGCGTTGATGACGATCCGGGCGGTCCGGGCGGCAGCGGCGGCAGCACCCGGCGCGCGGTCCACCGCGGTCACCTCGTGCCCTGCCCGGGCGAGGGCTGCGGCCAGGTTGCCGCCGACGCGGCCGTTCCCGAGAACTGCGATCGTGGTCATGGTGATCCGGTCCTTCCGTGTGTTCGGGTTGTGGTGCGCGGTCAGCGTGAGAGCGTGGTGACGGCCTGGGCGTGGACGCCGGGCGCGGCGGCCAGGAAGCTCTCGCTCTGCGGGGTCCAGGGGCGGCCCTGGGCGTCGGAGATCCGTCCGCCGGCCTCGGTGACGAGCAGCGCCCCGGGCAGCAGGTCCGCGCGGGCGCCGGCGAACTGCCAGAAGGCGTCCATCCGGCCGGCGGCCACGTTCACCAGGTGCAGGGTCGCGGGCACGGCGGTGCGGACGACGAGCGCGTCGAAGAGCATCGCGGTGATCGAGGAGCCGACGCGCCGCACGACCTTCTCGTCCTCGTCCGGCCGGGCCTGGCTGGTGGCCACGATGCCCAGGCCGAGGTCGGCAGTGGAGGAGACGTGCAGCGGCCGGCCGTCGAGGTGGGCGCCCGCGCCGGTGAGCGCGGTGTAGGTCTCGCCGGTCAGCGGCAGGTGGACCACGGTGAGCACCGGCTGGTTGTCACGCACGAGGGTGGCGGTGACCGCCCACTCCGGCAGGGCGTGCAGGTGGTTGACGTTGCCTTCGGCCGGATCCACGACCCACCACTCGCCGGCCGGCAGCGCCCCGCCGTCCAGCTCGTCCTCCACCCAGCCTGCGCCAGGGCGCAGGCGGGTGAGGCGGGGGCGCAGGATGTCGAGGGCCGTGTCGTCGTTGGCGGCGAGCGAGCGCATCAGTTCCTCGCGGCTCCGGTAGCGGACCACCTCGCCGAAGCGCTCGCGCAGCGCCGCGCCGGCCGCGCGCACGGCGTCCGCGGTCCGGCCGAGCAGGTCGGCGTCGGAGAGAGCGGCGTCGGAGAGAGCGGCGTCGGTGGTCTGAAGCATTTCGGACATGGCGGTACTCCCGGATGTGGAGGGGTGATGAGGCGTCGGGCCGCGCTGTGCGGTGCGTCCTGCGCTCTGGTTGTCGAAGGTATCCAGCCCCGGCATTACCTTCAAGTGCATGTCAAGCACGCATAGGATGACTCCCATGCAACTGGACTTGAACCTGCTCGCCGCCCTCGACGCGCTGCTGGAGGAGGGAAGTGTGGCCGGGGCGGCCGCGCGCCTGCATGTCACCGCCCCGGCGATGAGCCGGAGTCTGGGCCGGATCCGTCGCACGACCGGGGACCAGATCCTGGTGCGCACCGGCCGCACGATGACCCCGACGCCGTACGCGATCGCCGTCCGGGAACAGGTGCACGAGTTGCTGCACCAGGTCCAGGGGGTGCTGGCACCGAGCCGTGAACTCGACCTGGCGACGTTGGAGCGCACGTTCACACTCCGCTGGCACGATTCCCTGGTCGCCTTGAGCGGCCCCGCGCTGCTCAAGGCCGTACGCGGACAGGCCCCGGGCGTACGACTGCGCTTCGTCGCGGAGTCGAACGTCGACACGCCCGAACTGCGGCGCGGCGAGGTCGACCTGGAGGCAAACGCCAACCACCCGGGCGCACCGGACATCCGGGCCGAGAAAGTGGGCGAGACCCGCCTCGTCGTCGTCGTGCGGCAGGGGCACCCCCTCACCCGCGGCAGCGTCGTCACCGCACAGCACTACGCCGCCGCCGAGCACGTCACCGTCTCGCGACGCGGCAACCTCAGCAATGCCCTCGACGACGCCCTCGCACGGCTCGGCCTCACCCGCCGCGTGGTGGCGACCGCGCCCACGGAAGCGGCCGCGCTGGAGTTCGCGCGCGGCTCCGACCTGCTGATCAGCGTCCCCGAAGCCACCACGCGCCCGGCCGTCGCCGACCTCGGCCTGGCCGTGCTCCCCCTCCCGCTCGAACTACCCTCGGCACCCGTATACCTGTCGTGGCATCAGCGCTACGACACCGACCACGCCCACGCCTGGCTGCGCGGGCTGGCACGAACCGCGCTGGCCGCGTGCGCAACGTCGTAGGCGGCGCCGTCCGGCGCGGATCCGTTCACGGGAACGCCCGGAGCCGGCCTGCGCCCCGGCGGGGCCGGCCGGCGGGATCGCCGGGTGAGGCACCGGCCGCCGCAACCCGGGGAGGTGCCTGGACACCTGCACCGCACCGGAGGCCTTCGCCATGATCAAGCCCCTCGACTGTCAACAAGGCTCGTGGTCAATACGGCTAGCCGGTTGCCACAACGTGGCCGGCCGTGACCTGGGGAGGGTTGGGGAGCAGCGACGCGAGATTGTCCCGCACGAAGTCCGCCGCCCTCCGGACCGATTCCTCGGCCCCGGCTTCCTCTTCGAAGACGCTGGTGGAGACCATGACTCCGTCCCCGGCGTCGATCCAGTAATAGGCCACGAACCCGGAAACCTGGCGAAGAAGAGGCACGAAGCCCTCGGCTACTCGGCGGCCCGCCTCCTCGGGGTCGGTCACCCCTTCGTACCGCCGTACTGCTGCGTACACGTTGGTCTCCTCACGGGTCCCGAGGTCATCTCGTGCGGGACGACATACCCCTCACCGGGCGTCTCCCACTTGCGGGTATCCGGAAGGCACCCGGAAAGCCGCATGGGCAGCCACGGCCGGCCGCTGTGGCCGGCTCCGGACCGGGACGGACCGAGGCGCCTCAGGGAACTGCGGGCGGAGCCGCTTCTCGGGCTCTGGCCGCGATTTCGTGAACGGTCGCGCGGGGCTGGAAGGCAGGGCGGTTCGGGGCGGTCCGTGAACGGTTGCCGGCCCGGCAGCCGGTATCGGGCGGGAGGCCGTTCACAAGATCACGGCCGGGACCCCGAATTCCCCACCCTGCGCCCCGGGGCGAGCGGACTTGCCCGGTTGGTCTCCCTGCCGGGCGGCGCCGTCCGGCCTGCCCGTGTCAGGCCGGGTTCGGCCGACCGGGCGACGGGGCGACGGCCTGTCACCGCCGTCCTGTCACCCCCGCCCTGTCGCTCCCCGCTGGATCACGGGCTGGCTGGGAGGCCGGCGCTCTGGCGCGGCGCGGGGGTGGCGGGCCCGGGTCCGGCTTCTCCTTCGGGTCCTGCGGCCGCGGTGGGCCCTTCGAGTTGGCGGATCAGTGCTTTGAGCGCCGTGACCTCGTCGTCCAGGGCGTGCTTGCCTGCTCTGGTGAGGTGGATCCAGGTGCGGGCGCGCCGGCCCTCGTAGCCCTTCTCGACCGTGACCAGGGCGGCCTTCTCCAGGACGGCGAGGTGCTGGGAGAGGTTGCCGGCGGTCAGGCCGAGCGTGTCGCGCAGGAACGTGAACTCCACCCGCCGGGCTTCCCTGGTCACCGCGAGGATGCCCAGGCGCACCCGTTGGTGCACAACATCGTCAAGGCTGCTGGTGGGGTGTTCGCTCATTCGGCCGGCCGCCTCTGGATCCGTTGCTGCAGGGCCAGGCCGACGCCGCCGAGCAGGAGCACGCCTCCTCCGAGCAGGAGGTCCCGGCCGCCCCACGGCGAGGGGTCGGGCAGGTTGTCGGGATCGACCAGGAGAGCCAGGTAGGCGCAGGTGATGGCGAGGAGCGGCCAGCTGCGTTCGATCCGGGCGAGCAGCAGCAGTGCGAGGCCGATCGCTCCGGCCGGGCTCACCAGCGCGTCGAAGAGCGTGGAGAGGACTGTCGGTTCGCGGAAGTCGGGGTAGGGCCGCGTGCCCAGGATCGCCCACACCTCGTAGCCGGCGGTGATCACGCCCAGGACGGCGCCGAGCGCCAGGTAGGGGCCGATCCGGGTCCCCACACCGATCCGGTCGGAACGGCGTAGGTAGAACCAGCCGATAGCGGCGAAGGCGAGCACCATCGCCGCCGGGTAGTACCAGACCGCCAGCCGGACGTTGTCGCCCTGGCCGAAGCGGACCACAGGTGCCGCGCCGAAACGCACAGCGGCGAAGACCAGGAGAGCGAACCAGGCGCCACGCTGCTCACGACGGACGCGGTGGACCAGGTCCCGCCGCATCGCCAGCAGGCCGGCAGGGTCGCCCGGGGACGGGGCGGGGTGAGTTGTCATGGCAGTCATGTTTGCATAACAAACTGATTGTGGATAGAGACGGCTTTGCCATGACTCGCAAGGACGCGCCACCTCAGATGACGCCACGCGCAAACCGGTCGTCAGCACGTGGACGACCGCGGCGAAGACCGCCTCCTCGTCCAGGTTCGCGGCCCCACCGCCCTGCGGCGCACCCGAGCCGCCGGCAGCAACGGTTCCACCGGATCCGGGGCGGGTGCACCTGGATAATCGCCGGATGACGACTCTGCCGAACGGCACGTGGATTCAGCGCCGTGTCGAGACCCTGTGCCGGTCCTGCCTGAAGACCCAGGAGTTCCCGCCCGGCGAACTCACCGAGGACGGCACCTGGGAGATCCGCACCTGCCCCGGCACGAAGTGCGGCGCACCGTGGAAGACCGAGGCGCTGTACGCCTGCGGACCGGGCGACGCCACCGAGCCCGACGCCTACTGATGTCCGCCCAGCGGTGCCTCGCCCCGGCGAGGGGCGAGGCACCGCTCGGTCTGCGGCTCAGCCCCAGATGGTCCAGCGCGCGCCGCTCTGGCCGTTGTCCGTCCACTGCTGGGCGCGGGCACCGTTCTTGCTGGACGAACCCTCGATCTCCAGCCACTTGCCGCTGGTGTTCTTGAACCAGACGGTCTTCTCGTCCTTCCCGACCCAGAACTCCCACTCCGCGCCGGCCTGTTCGTTGCACGACCACAACTGGGCGTTGGCCCCGTTCTTGTGCGAGGAGTTCTCGATCTCCAGGCACTTCCCGTTGTGCACGTTCTTGATGTGGAACAGGCCGGGCTTGTCCTTCACGGGGTCGAGGCGCCACACCGCGCCCGACTGGCCGTTGCACGTCCACTGCTGGGCGCGGGCGCCGTTCGTGCTGGAGGAGCCCTCGATCTCCAGGCACTTCCCGCTGGCGTTCTTGATGAGGATCGGACCCGTGCCGCCGCGGGCGGCGAGGATGCCCTCGTCGGCCCGTGTGAGCGGGCCCGACCCGGTGGTGGCGCCGGCGGTGTCGTCCTGCGGTGCGGCGAAGGCATGGCCGCCGCCCAGGGCGGTGAGCGCGAGCGTCAGGGCGGCGAGACCGCCGGCGGCCGACAGCCGGTGCTTGCGGAGTCCGTTGCTGGACATGTGCTGTCCCCCTTCAAGGGTGCTGATGGGCTTCGCGTCCGCCGTCGATCCCCCGTGGTGGACGCACCATCAGCTTGCTGCGGCGGCAGCGGGATGTCGTTAGCACCCGGTCCACTGCCGCTTGGTTCAGAGTCCACTCCCGACCGCCGCCGCGCCGTGGCGGAAGTCGCGGGGCGGCAGCCCGTACGCGCCGCGGAACGCCCGGCTGAAGTCCGCGGCGCGGGTGAACCCGCAGCGGGTCGCGATGACGTGGACGGGCGTCGCGGCCAGTGCCGGGTCGGCGAGTTCGCGGCGGGCCCGTTCGAGGCGCTGGTGGCGGATCCAGGCGGAGACGGTCTCTTCCTCACCCTCGAACAGCCGGTGCAGGTAGCTGACCGAGATGTGGTGGGCGGCGGCGATGACGCCGGGGTTGAGGTCCGGCTCGTGCAGGTGGGCGCGGATGAACGCCCGGATGCGCCCGGTCAGCGCCCGGCGCCGGCTCTCCGGCGGCACGGCATCCTCGACGTCGAGGTGGTGGGCGAGCAGGGCAGACACCAGGTCGAGGGCGGCCACACCCAGCCGGGGTGCATCGGATGCCCGGTAGACGCCGGTGTCGGCGGCGATGCCGGCGAGCAGCTGGACGAGCAGGGCCCCCACGCCCTCGTCCCCGGGCATCCGGCGGGCCTTCAGCCCGGCGACTTTGTCCGGCGGCAGTGGCAACGCCCGCCGGGGGACGGTCACCCAGGCCCCGCTGATCCGCTGCCCCGGATCGTCGGTGCTCACCCGGAGGACGTTGGGCTGCGCGCTGTCCTGCAACACCAGGTCGTACGGACGGTACGCGCCCAGGCCGTCGGACCGGACCACGGACGCGGCGTCGTTGAACGGGAGCGAGAGGATGTACAGCTCGGGGTCGTCGGACGCGCGGACCAGCCGCGAGGACCGGAGCGCGGTCATCGGCGGGTGCTCCATCGTCCAGAGCGCCAGTTCACCGAGCGGCAGGACGCGCAACTCCGCCCGGAAGTCGGCTGCGTGCCCGGTGCGGGCCTCGAACGGCGCGATCATCCGCGCGACTTGCTGACGCCAGTACTCGAAGCGGTCCGGCGGCGCCACGTCCTCGGTCCGGAACACCGTCTCGGCCAGCATGCCTGCCCTCCCCGACTCGCCTCCCTGGTACGGGCATTGTCACACCGCGAACAGCGGCGGCGCAGCGGACGGGCAAGGGCACCCGGACCGAGCCGCCCACCGAGCGCAGCAGGGCCACCCCCCGAAGCCGGCTCGAACGCGCCGGCAGGCCCACAGCGACAGCGGACACACGACGAGGCGGGCCGCGGGGATCGGGTGCCGGGCGGGCGGAATGCCGGGGTCCGGTTGTGGCGGCGGCCGGGCCATCGGGCAGGATGGCAGTCCGTTCGGAATGCGAACATCCGTTCCAACGTGGTTACGCAAACACGACCTGACAGGCGACCAAGTGACGACACAGCACATACGGCGGCCGGCGGCGGCCCGTTCCCTTTCCCTCCACGCTGCGGGGGCAGGGCGGTGACCCGGGGCCTGGTCCTGCATGACTGGGTGGTGGCCGGCATCGCGCTCGCCTCCGGCTGTGTGGCCGCTCTGGTACTGCGGGCTGTGATGAAGTGGCTGGGCAAGCACGCGAGCCGGACCAAGTGGAGCGGGGACGACATCATCGTCGACGCGCTGCGCACCATCGTCCCGTGGGCGGCCGTGATGGCCGGGGCCGCGGTGGCCGCTTCGGCCCTGCCGCTCACCGCGCGGATCGGGGGGCTGGTCGACCAGTCGCTGACGGCCGTGCTCATCGTCATCGCGACGTTCAGCGCGGCCCGGGTGGTGGCCGGGCTGGTGCAGTCGGTGGCCGCGTCCCGGACGGGCGTGGCGGCGTCCGCGAGCATCTTCGTCAACATCACCCGCATCGTGGTGCTGACGATGGGCGTCCTCGTGGCCCTGGAGACCCTCGGGGTTTCCATCGCCCCGCTGGTCACCGCGCTCGGGGTGGGCGGTCTCGCGGTCGCGCTGGCGTTGCAGGACACCCTCGCCAACCTCTTCGCGGGTGTGCACATCCTCGCCTCGAAGACGGTCCAGCCGGGTGACTACATCCGGCTCACCAGCGGGGAGGAGGGGTACGTCGTCGACATCAACTGGCGCAACAGCGTGGTGCGCAACCTGTCGAACAACCTGGTGATCATCCCCAACGGCCGCCTGGCGCGGACGAACATGACGAACTACTCCCAGCCCGAGCAGAAGCTGTCGATCCTGGTCCAGGTCGGGGTCGGCTACGACAGCGACCTGGAGCACGTGGAGAAGGTCACCCTCGACGTCGTCGACAGCGTGATGGCCGACATCAGCGGCGGCGTGCCCGACCACGAGGCCGCCGTCCGCTTCCACACCTTCGCGGACTCCAGGATCAACTTCACCGTGATCCTGGGCGTCGGCGAGTTCAGCGACCAGTACCGGATCAAGCACGAGTTCATCAAGCGCCTGCACCAGCGGTACCGCACGGAGGGCATCTCGATCCCCGCGCCCACGCGCACCGTCTCGCTCCAGCAGGACGGGACGGACGCACCGTCGTCCCTCACCCCGGTTCCGCACCAGCGGGACACGTCGTCCGAGGTGCCGGCGGAGCGGCCGCGGTAGCCGGCGCGGGGGGCAAACCCGCTCAAGCGCGTACACGGCTGAACCACCGGGTCCGGCGCAAACCCGGGCCGGGCAGTGCGACCGCCCCGGCCGCCGCCCTCGCCGGGCGGTGGCCGGCGGCATCCTCATCTGGTGACAGGCATGTCAGCGGTCGGCGGGGGGGGCTGTTCCCCTGTCGTGGGCGGGGTGTCGGTGAAGAGGGGCATGCCGAGGTTGACCGGTTGGGGCCGGCCGTCGGCGCGGGTTCGGGCGAGGCTGCTGAGCTTGGCGGTGGCGGCGTCGTGGCCGACAACCCCTCGGGCGAGCGGCTCTCGCACCCGAATCACCGGGCGAGCCGGCCCGCGAGCAATGCCCCCGAGACACCCGGTCCCGTCCAAGTCCCGCCCCGTCCCGTCCCGTCCGCCGATGCCGGCCGCCACAGAGGCGCCGCCCCGTCCAATGGCGTCCCTCTTCTCACGGGCGGCGACGCAGTCCGGCTACAACAGATGGCGGGCGAAGAAGGTCCCCACCCGGCGTCGTACCTCGGCGAGGGTCACGGCCGGGTCGCCGGTGCCGACGAGCGCGGCCTGCGTTGCCGCCGTCACGAGACCGGCGGTTCGGAGCCGCGCGACGAGCGGGCCGTAGTCGGTGAACGCCCAGTGGTTCGCGTCGGCGAGCAGCACGCGGGGGCCGGGAAGGCCCGCCCAGGAGGACTCGATGCGAGCGGCGCCCTCGAATCCGTCGGTGCGCAGCAGCAGCAACGGCCGGTCGGCTTCGACCGGCGTCAGGTACAGGTCGAGATAGCCCTCCAGGTTCGCCACCGCGCCGACCCGGCGGTCGTGGCGGGCTGCGTACACCGCCGCCGTGCCGCCTGCGGAGTGCCCGTACAGCCCGATCCGGCAGGAGTCCATGACCGATGCGAGCGGCAGGTCGCCGAGCCGGTCCAGGACCAGCCGGAGGTCCGCGATCCGGGTGTCCACCATCGTGCGGAAGGTCTCCGGGTCCGGCGGTCCGATCAGGACGGTCGTCCGCAACCCGGTCGGCAGCTCCACCTGGGATGCGTCACCGGGGTGGTCGACGAGGACGACCACCCGGCCGTGGCTCGCCAGGTCCTCGGCGAGGGTTGTGCCGAGCGTGCGGGAGTCACCGCCGCCGGGTGAGTACACCAGCACCGGCCGCCGCCCGGGCAGCGGCGGCGCACCCACGTACCCGTGGGTGAGGACCGCGCCCCAGTCCACCACTCCCGGCTTCGGCAGTCCCGGGTGGCGCCCCGGGGCGTACTCGGCGAACACCGCGGCCTCGTCCGGGGTGAGCTGCGGCGCACGGGTGAAGCCGCGTACCGACCGGGCCGGGTACAGGACGGTCAGCATCAACTCCCGCACGCCGCCCACCCACGGGTCGGTACGGGAAGGGTCCGTCAGGTGGACTGTCCGCATGCCGACGGGGTACGGGCCGGCGGGCGCGGGCAGCCGGAGGACCGAGCCGCCGCCGGAGGCGGACGCAGCCGTGGGCAGCAGGGCGGCGGCACTCCCGAATAGGGTGCCTTTCAGAAGAGTGCGTCGAGAAGTCATACGAGCATCCTTGGGCGGGGGCCGTCACGATGCGAAGGTTCAGGCCCTGGCCGAAAGGCTGGCCCAGGACGAGGAGTTGTGAGGGTGCTGCGGATCCACTTCACCGCGCAGGACTTCGCCCGGATCCGCTTCGCACCCCGCCCGGCGCCGCTCCAGGAGCTGCACGCCGCCCTGACGACAGCCGTGACCCGGCGTGGCGGGCCTCTGTTCGCGCCGTGGCGCGGCCGTGTCCTGCGCTCCCTCCCGGCCGCGACCGACCCGCTCGCCGACCTGGTTCCGGCGGGCCGCCCGCCCTCCTTCCTCGACGTCCTCGGCGACACCATGGCCGACGGCTTCGAACAGATCCGCGCCGCCGACCCCGGTCTCGTCCGCTCCGAGCTGGAGCGGGTGTACGGGGCGGCGCCCGCCCCTCGCTGGGTCCGCGGCCTGCACGCGGGCGACGAGACGGCCTGGCGCACCCTGCACCGCGCCCAGCAGGCCGCGTACGAGACGGTCCTCGCCCCGGTCTGGTCCGTCGTACAGGATCTGCACCGTGAGGAGTTCACCCGCTACGCCCTGGCGGTCGCCGAGCACGGCGTGGCCGCCACGCTGACCGGCCTGGCCCCGGGCAGCCGGCTCCACGGGGGCGTGTGGGAGTGGCCCGGCGCAACGCCGGACCGCGACGTTTGCCTCGACGGGCGCAGCCTGGTTCTGCTGCCCACCTTCCACCACCCGGCGGGCCCGCTTCTTCAGGACACCCCGGGCCGTCCCGCAGTCCTGACGTACCCGGCCGGTCCCGGGCTCCCGCCCGCTGCGGGGCGCCCGGCCGTCCCCGCCGAGACCCCGGCCGCCGTCCTGGGCCGCACCCGGCTGGACGCCCTGCGCCTCCTCGCCGAGCCTCACACCACGACGTCCCTGGCCCGCGCCCTCCGCGTCAGCAACGCGACGGCCTCGTCCCACGCGGCGGCGCTCAGATCGGCGGGCATGGCGACGACAACCCGCACAGGCCGCTCGGTCACCCACCAGCGCACGGCCCTCGGCACGCTGGTTGCGGGCGCCTGACCGCCGTAGACGGTCGTAGTCCGCCACACCACGGCCCGCAGGCCACAGGTACCCGGCCGACGACGGCGGCCGGGACGGCGCCGAGCCGGACGGGCCGGACGGGCCGGACGTCGACCGGGTGCCCGGCGGTGGCGGCCTGCGTTCCAGATTTCCGGGACGGCGGCCGGCGGGCCGCACGGACACCGGGCGGGCGCCCGGGCGGAACGGCCCGCCAAGGACGAACGGGCGGCGGCGGGCCGCCACGGACACCGGACGGGCCGGGCCGGGCCGGGCCTGCGAGCCGTGCGGCCCGGTGAAGCCCGGTGAAGCCCGGTGTCCGACGCGGGTCACGTGAGGCTACGGTTCCTCGCGAGCCCGTCGCTCCACCACGGGGTGATGACCTCCCCCCTGGGCGGTCAGGCGTCCGGCTGGGTGACCGTGAGCCCCCAGTGCACGTCCGGCGCCGACGCGGCCACCGCGACGTGGAAGGAACGGCCCTGTTCGGCCGTCACCACCGCCGAGCCCGTGGCGACGACCCCGACCGGGCAGGCCACGGTGAACTCCACCGGCGTGGTGTCGCCGTAATCCGCCGTGAAGGCGACCCGCACCTCTTCCGCGCCGCCGCTGCCCGCCCGGCAGCCGACGGTGACCGTGACGGGCGGACCGGCCGGAAAGGCGCCACCGGTGACGGCCCCGCCGTCACCCACCCAGTCGGGGATCCAGATCAGCCCTTCCTGCCCCGGGTAGGACAGGACCTCACCCGTCCCGGGCGCCCCGGGCTGCTCGGCCGCCGCTGGAGCGGCCGCCCCCGCCACCGCCGCCACCGCCGCAACCGCCGCCGCCCAGGCAAAGCTCGTACGCCTCATGGTTCTCCCCTCCTCGGCGCCGGGCCCGGCGGCCCGACGTACCCGTACGATCTCACCCGGCACTGACAACACGACCCGCCAGGACAAGCTGCCGGTCAGCCGTGGCCGACGGTGCCGCGTGCGTACATCAACTTCCCGGTTCCGCAGGCGAGGTGAGCCGTACCGTTCTTGCCGAACGACAGGGACGGCCAGCCGTCGCCGGTGGCGACCGTCTGACTGGTCCACCCGGCGGGTCCGCGCCTGGCGAGCACGACCTGACCGTTGTCGAGGCAGGCGATGAACAGGGTCTCGTGCGGGTCGCCCGCGGCGGAGGGGCGCCGGGGGCCGTTGGCGGCGTTGCCCTGGGCGACCACCTCGATGGTCGGGTCCGACCCGAACGAACTGGACCAGGCGCGCGCCGCCCCCCGGAGAGCCCGAAGTCCTCGACCTCCCAGACCTCGGCGCACTCGGCCTCGTGCCCCGGCAGCCACGGGTGAGGGCCCCGTGATGTCGCCTCCATGGATGTCGACCACAACGAAGATAATCGATTATCCATCTGATCATCTATCATATGGCCATGACCCAGACGACCCACACCTCGCCACACACCTCGCCCCCGGCGGGGAGGCAGATGCTCTCCGAGCGGGTCTACACACACCTGCGGGATGCGATCATGCGTGGGGACCACGCCCCCGGTGACGCCCTCAAACCCCAGGACCTCGCCAAAGAGCAGGGCGTGAGCCTGGCCGTCGTGCGTGAGGCGCTCGTGCGGGTGGTCGGCGAGGGCCTCGCCGACCGGCTGCCCAACCGCGGCTTTGCCGTCCCGGCCTTCTCCGACCGTCGCTGGCAGGAGATCACGGAGGCCCGCCGGACCATCGAACCGCTCATGCTGCGCATGTCCGTCGAACGCGGCGACGTGGACTGGGAAGCCCGCGTACGGGCCGCCCACCACCGTCTGGCCCGCACCCCGGCGTACGCACCGGAGGAGGGCAGGCACTACAGCAGTGCATGGGCCGAAGCCCACCGACTGTTCCACCGCACCCTGCTGGAGGGGTGCGGCAACCTCGTCCTGCTGGAGACCTTCGACCGGATGTGGACCGCGAGCGAGCTGGCCCGCCGCTGGTCGGCGCACCGCAACCCCGACCGGGACGGCCTCCTGGAACACCGCCGGCTGGAGGAGGCGGCCCTCGCCCGTGACGCCGACACCGCAGCCGAGGTCCTGACCCGGCACCTCACCCAGACCGCGGCCGGGCTGACCGACTGCCCTCACCACGAGCCCACGAACGAAGCCTGATGCGCCTCGCCCACCCGGCCGCACGTCCACACCTGATCACTGACATCGGAGCCACGGCATGACTTCCTTCGAGGCGGGCGCGGGCCGCCGCTGCCACAACGCCGTCAGCCCCCTGCACGCATCGGTGTACTTCGCACCGGAGCCGGAGGACGAACTCGCGGCACTCGGGCTGGAACGCGGAGCCATGGCCTACCTCGCGAGCCGCGCGGCACCGCTCGGGGCCGTCGGCGCGGGCACCGTCACCGCGACGTTCTACAACTTCAACCACGAGCACGTGCAGCGGTACATCCCGGCCGCATGGACCGTCACCACGCCGGAGGAGGTGCTCAGGGCACGGCTGCGCGGCGCGGACCGAACCCTGCAGCGGCTGCTCGGGAAGACGTCCCTCACGTCCACGGAGATGACCGAGGCGGCCGAACTGGCGCTGCGCGCCACCGAGGCCTGCCGCCGAGAGGCACGGCCGCTGTACGCCGCCAACGCCGGCCTCCCCGTACCCGAAGAACCGCACCTGGCCCTGTGGCACGCCGCGACACTGCTGCGCGAGCACCGGGGTGACGGTCACCTCGCCGCCCTGACGATCGCCGGCCTGTCCGGCATCGAGGCGCTGGTGCTGCACAACGCCACCGGCACGGCACCGACGTCAGCGCTGTTCATGCGGACCCGCGGGTGGTCCGCGCAACAGTGGGACACCGCCCGGGACCAGTTGCGCGAGCGCGGCCTGCTGGACGAGGAAGGCAACCTCACGCGGGCGGGCGCGACCCTGCGCGAGGAGACCGAGGTGTTCACCGACCGCCTCGACGCCGCCCCGTACGACCACCTCGGCCCGGCCGCCACCGCACGCCTCACCGAACTGGCGGACGGATTCTCCGGAACCCTCAGAGCAGCAGGCGCCTTCCCCCCGGTGCACTTCGGCAGGGGCTGAGGACAGGAGCCGGGAGCACGTCGACCACCCGGCCCGTCTCGACGTCCACGAGCACGCTGCCCCGGCAACTGCGCAGGTCGCCGAGTGCGGCCAGGGGGCGTGGACCGGCGCATCGCCAAGCGCCGGGGCGCAGGCGTCGGCGCCGGGCGGCGCTCCGGTCGGGCGGCCCGGCCAGGCGGTACTCCGGTCGACTGTACGGAGAACGCGCCGCACCGCACGGCTACCGAGGGCGGTCAACCGGTGCGCATACGTTGGCCCGCAACGGAGGTGACCCCATGACCATGAGCCGACGTGACATCAACTCCCTCAGCCCCGCCGAGCTTGACGACTACATCCACGCCCTCGGGATCCTGCGCGCACGGTCCGCGGCGAACCCGGACGACGTGACCGGCTACGACTTCCAGGCCGCGCTGCACAACGACCAGTTCGTGGGCCCGTGCGAGCACGGCAACGACCTGTTCCTGCCGTGGCACCGGTCGCACCTGTACCACTTCGAGAAGCTCCTGCAGGAGTCCGACCCGCCACGGACGGCGAACGTCATGCTGCCGTACTGGGACTGGCTGCACCCGCAGTCGACGGGGAAGTTCCCGCCCGCGTTCTCGATGCCCGGGCTCGTCGAGGACCGCATCACCGCTGCCGTGGATCTGCCGCCCGACACCCTGGAGATCGTGACGACCGAGACCGACCAGGGCGCGTTCGGCGGCTTCCCGGAGGCACACCCCGGGGGCGACTTCGGACGCCTCGAAAGCGGTCCGCACAACTTCATGCACTTCAACTTCATCGGCGGTCTGATGAAGTTCCCGAATACAGCCGCGATGGACCCGATCTACTACAGCTTCCACTGCTTCATCGACCTGCTCTGGGCCGAATGGCAGCGGCGCAACGGAGCACCCGCCCTCACCTCGCCCGACCACGACCTGCGCGGCTTTCTCCCCCAGGCCAAACACAAGGCCGCGGACTTCGCCGACACCGTGGCCCTGGGCTACGACTACGAGTACACGGACCAGCTGAAGACGGCCTTCGCCGTGGAGACCCCTCAGCCGGTCACCCGCCGGCTGCTGGCGACCGAGCCGTTGGCCCTGGTGTCCGCACCGAACCTCACGGCTTCGCTACGGAGCAACTCCCGAGCGGAGTTCAGCCTCGCGGCCCCGCCCGCCGAGGCCCGGAAGGTCGTGGTCCGGCTGGACGACCTGAAGGTCCCGGTCGCCGGCAGCTACGTGCTGCGCGCCTACGTCCACCCCGCCGACGTCGAGTTCCGCGCCGACGCCCCGGACTTCGCCCGCCGCTACGGCGTCGGCTACGTCGCGATGTGGAATGCACACCGCATGACCGACGGCGGCGACCGCGCTCCCGGCCACCACCGTGGTGCCGAACCGCACCCCCACCACCCGACCGAGTGCAACGCCCGCTTCGACATCACGGCCGTCCTCAAGGCGTCACACGCCGCCCCCGAGTCCCTGGTGCTGACGCTCCAGTACGTGCCGGCGAACGGCCCCGACGGGCAGCCCGAGGAACCGGCCGGACTGCTCGACGAAATCGCGCTGAAGGACGTCCTGATGGAGGTGTACAGCTGAAATGCGCACTCCTGTCTTCGAGCTCCACATCCAACCCATGTTCCGGGCGATCGACCGGGAACACATGACCTTCGCGGTCGACCTCTGGGACTACGACTCCGTGGTCGCGAACGCCGACGAGATCCTCTCCCGGGTTGACGGCGGCGGCATGCCGCCGGACGGGTCCGGCGGGCCCTGGCCGGAGGAGTGGGTCGCCGTGTTCCGCCGTTGGAACGAGAGCGGGCACAAGCGCCTCCAGCTCGGCACCGCGACCTTCGCCTTCAGCCACTCCGGCACCACCAACAACGTCACCGCGACCGGCACCTTCCCGGCCGCCGGATTCACCGGCTGGCTCCAGCTGGAGAACGAGACCGACAGCGCGAAGACGTACGTCCTCTACTACGAGGCCCCGGACGCGCCCGTCCCCGGTGTACCCGCCGCTTTCACCCTGAAGGAACGCTACCGCGACACCGACGCCCGTTCCGTGTTCGTGCGGGACAACACGGGTGTGCAGCAACTGCACTGAGCCGGACCGCGGCGGCCCCGGGGTGACCACCCCGGGGCCGCCGCTTCGTCGAGCGTGCCAGGAGGTTCGCGCAGGTCCGTGATCCCACAGGCCGGCCGGGGCCCGGGCAGCGGAGGGGAGGTGGATCCACCGTCTGGCGCCGGTGGCCGGTTCCGGTGGAATCGGCAGGGACAGGACGCCAGTCCCGACGGCGTCGCAGGTAGCCAAGTCCGTTCGCGATCCAGGCTTGTGGCGGCCCGGTACAGGGTGGCCACCAGGGGCAGGGACAAACCGGCTGCGGGGCGATTCTCACCGGCCTCCGGGCGGCCGGCCGGACGGTGGGCGGGCGTTGGTCCGACAGTATCCGGCGCGGGCCTCGGGCACATTCGTCTTCACGCGGTCAGTTGGCTGGTCCCGGTGTGCGGCTATTCGCTGTGCTCTGCGCGATGGCGCTGGAAGAGGGCCAGGGCGGCGATGGAGGGTGCGTCCTTGAAACGGCCTTCGGCGATGAGCTGCCAGACCTCCGCTTCGGAGAACCAGCGACTGATCAGGCCCGCCTCCGTCTCGTCGAGGTTGGTCTCGCCGGTGGTGAGGTCCGTTGCAAGAAGAACGTGGAAGCCCTGGTTGCAGAATCCGTAGGCCGCGAACAGGTGCCCCAACGGCGTCATGGCGCCGGCGGTCAGCCCGGTCTCCTCGGCGAGTTCACCACGGGCGAGGGCGAGCGGGTCCGCCTCCGGCTTGTCCTCCCAGGAGCCTTGAGGGAACTCCCAGTAGCGCCCCTGGACCGGGTACCGGTACTGCTCGACGAGATGGAACCCGCCGTCGGCATACGGGACGACGAGCGCGAAGTCGGGCTTCTCCACCAGGCCGTAGACGCCCTCGACACCGTCGTGCCGCAGGGTCTTGTCCTCGCGGACCGTCATCCAGCGGTTCGTGTAGACGACGGTGGTGCTGGTGGCCACCAGTTCGTGCTCGGGCAGTGCCGGAGACGTCTTCGTATGCATGCTCAGACGCTAGCCCAACGCAGAGAACCGATCCGTGTGGAGCACGGGCCGCAACACCCGGTGACAGGCCCGGTCCGGGAGGACCCGGCTCCGCCCTCGAGTGGGATGCAGAGGTCTTGATCGTCGCCGTGGAGATCCTCGGCAACACCGACGGGTTCCTGCACGCGCATGTGTGGCCGCGGGCGTGCTCCGCCCCCGGGCGCAACTCCGAAAGAGCGCAGGACCGGCCGCCTCACCGGATTCAGCCCCGCAACCTGTCCGCCACCCACTGCCCTGAACGCCCGGGCCCGATGGAGGCGCTCAAGTCGTACGGTGAGGGGATGCCTGTTCCCGGTGCGACCTCCCCAGCCGTTGCCCTGCAGAGCCTCCTGGCCGATCTCTGCTCCTCACCTGTGACTGTCGAGGGCTGGGAGACGCTGGAGCCCTGGGCCGTGGTCCGTGTCCGGTTAGGGGGTACGGCCGCTGCGCGCTCCGTCGTCGTCAAGTGGATGCAGACCGGCCGGGACCGGTCCCGTACCGCCGCATGGCGGCTGCGCACCGAGCTGGCGGCACTCCAGTTCCTCGGCGAGGACCTCGGGGTCGGCCTCACCCCTCGCGTCATCGCCGCCGACACGGCTGCGCGGTTCCTCGTTCTGGAAGACCTCGCGCCGCGCACCGCCCTGGACCGTCTGCTCCGACGCGACGGGGCGGCTGCCCACAGCGAGCGGCTGGTTGCCTTCGCCCGGGCCCGCGGCGAGCTGAGCGCGGCCAGCGCCGGAGAGGCCCTGCGCTACTACAGCCGCCGAGCCCGGCTGGGACCGGTCGACCCAGCAGCCGACAGGGCCGGGCGACTTGCCCCGCTCCGGGACACGGCGATCCGCCACGCCGCAGTGCTCGGGGCACCCGTCGACGGCCGGGCCACGCACGAACTCACCGCGGCCCTGGACGAACTGCACCATCCGGGACCGTTCCTCGCCCTCAGCAACGGAGACGCCGAAGCCAACAACATCCTCCTTCACCCTTCCGGCCCGGCCGATGCGCGCCTCATCGACTTCGAATACGCCGGCTACACCCACGCGCTGACCGACGCCGTGTGCCTGTATGTCCCCGGCCCTGCATGGATGACGGTGGGCGATCCGGCCACCACCGGACTGGCCGACCACTACCGCCACGCCCTGGCACGCGGCATTGCGGAAGCAGAGGACGATCAGCGCTACGGGTACGGGCTTGCCGCGGCCTGCATGTCCTGGGCGCTGGTCCGTCTCCAGCGGTTCGCCCTGCTGGACACCCGCCCACCCGGCGACCCCAGCCGCCTCCAGCTCATCGCCACACTCGAAGCCGCCGCACGAACCGCCGAAGCCCACAGGGCCCTGCCCCACCTCACCGCCTGGACCCACCGCATCGCCGCCTTGCTGCGACGCCGCTGGCCCGACGCGGACCAGGACTTCGCCGACCCGGCGCGATTTCCGCCCTACCGGGCCCGGAACTGACCGACAGAGTCACCCGCACAACCCCGCCGCCGAACGCCTCCCCGGCACGGCACGGCACGGCACGACACGGCACGGCACGGGCATCCCCCGGCTGAAACGCCGTACCGCCGGACCCTTGGAAGCCCTACGCTCGGCGCATGCTGATCCGCCACCTCATCGGCTGGCCCCTGTTCCTCACCGGCCTGGCACTGATGGTCCACTCCCGCCACGTCCCGCGGGCCGAAATGGCCACCACCGGCAGCGACTGGCGCTGGGCCCTGCCCGGCTTCGTCGTCACCATGGCCGGCATGGCCGTCCTCGGCTGAACCCCGGCCGACCCCGGAACCGGCCAGAACAATCCGACGACCGACGAGCCCGCCGGGCACGATCAGGGCGACCACCACCTCGGAGTCGATGTGCTCACTGGCGGCGCCCAGGCGCAACAGCTCCGGGTACAGGTCGTGGTGGGAGTCCTGGCCGGGCAGGACGACGACCTCTTGGTCGCGGCCGGCCACCGCGCACCCGGCACACAACGCCACCGGGGGAACCAGCGGCAGCAACCACCGCCCGCCCGCGCCGGGGCGTAGGGATACCAGGCGCAGTCGCAGCCATCCGACCCCCATCGCACCAGTGCCACCCAACAGGTGGATCCCGGATGCAGGCGCCAGCGCTCGCTCTGCTGCGGAACCGGGCCACGAAAGTGGAGCCGCCATCGAGCGGGCCGGGCGGCAGGGGCCGGTCCGGTCCGGAGCAGACCGCCAGAGCATGAAAGACCTCGCTTCCGCCCGGGGCGTGCCGGTGCTCGCCGCCGGGCGGGCCGGCAGGCACACTGAACGCTGTGACCGACGTGCGTGAGACGCTGGACTACCAGACATTCGGCCGGGCGGTACGCGAACTCGCGCAGACGATCGCCGACGACGGGTACGAGCCCGACGTGATCCTGAGCATCGCCCGCGGCGGCGTGTTCGTGGCCGGCGGTCTGGCGTACGCGCTGGACTGCAAGAACATCCACCTCGTGAACGTCGAGTTCTACACCGGCGTGGGCACGACGCTCGAAATGCCCGTCATGCTGGCACCCGTCCCCGATGCGATCGACTTCTCCGGCAGGAAGGTCCTGATCGCCGATGACGTCGCCGACACCGGCAAGACGCTGAAGCTGGTCCACGACTTCTGCCTCGACCACGTCGCCGAGGTGCGGTCCGCCGTCATCTACGAGAAGTCGCACTCCCTGGTGAAGTGCGAGTACGTGTGGAAGAAGACCGACGACTGGATCAACTTCCCGTGGTCGACGGAACCGCCTGTCGTCAGGCGCGACAGCCAGGTACTCGACGCCTGACAGCAGCCCTCCTGCGCCCGGCGGCGCGACCACCGCCCGCGGCCCCGCCCTCCCCCGCCCGTGGCCACTCGTTCGGGCGCACGCACACCGGCCCCGTGCCCCGGGCCGAGCAGCAACGCTGCCGCACGGGGCGCAGGCCGCGCTGCGGGCACCGGGGTGGGCCACCGGGCGTCGGAGGAATCGTGCAGTCCCCGCCGGCCGGACTCGTCGTGGTGGACGCCCCTCCTCCGCCCCGCCCGCCAACGCATCAGCGTCTTGTTCGCCATGCTCCGAGACGGCACCCGCTACGAGACCCGCACCTGCGCAACCGCACCCGCATGACCTGCGCAGCCTTGACGAAGGACGTAGAGGCACCCCCGGGGCGGGGCTCACCGCGCACGAGGCGGGTGCGGGTCAGAGCCGCGGGTCAGAGCCGCGGGTTCGTGATCGGCGGTGGCCCCGGCGGGCCCTGACGCCTCGCCGGTTCCGGTTGTGGTGGGGGCGCCCACTGCGGCTTCCTTCGGGCGGCCCGTTCCGTCCGCAGCTCGACCAGCCCGCCGCCGAGGACGGTCAGCCCCGCGATGATCACCAGGAAGACCAGCGGCCGGTGATCGTCACGAATCGTGGCGCACTCCGCGGGCTCCGGGGTGTAGGTGTACGTGTCCGGGTCGGGGTGCCCGACCCGGGGGCCGGCCGGGGCGAACACGGACCCGCACTCCCCCACGCTGGACTCGATCGCAGTGAACCCCCAGACGATCCCGCCGGTGAGCAGGATCAACCCCATGACAGTGAACCGCAGCCCCCGCACCGCTCCCCCGGATCCCTCGACGCCGCCGTACCGCACGGACAGGCTTACCGCATGGATCAAGGACTGTCAGCACCTGTGACCGGTCCTCCGCCCCGCTCGCAGGCGCGTCGTCCCACCGCCGTCGAGGACGACGGCGAACCCGTCGCACCCCGGCCCCAGGCCGTACTCGCCGTACTCGCCGGACTCGCCGGACTGCCGGCTCCGCCCCCGAGCACCCGTTCCCGGCCGCGATCGGGGACTCCCCGGGTGCCGGCGGGGCCGCTCAGGGGGTGGCGTGGCGCAGGATGTCCAGCACCTCGTCGGTGATGGCGGCCTCGTTCCGTTCCAGGTCGGGTCCGGTGAGCTGGTCGGGCAGTGCGGGCAGGCCGGTCAGGACCGGGGTGTGCAGGTGGCCGCCCGGCAGGTCCGGGGCGAGTTCGAGCCGCAACCGGTTGGAGCGGTAGGCGACTTCGTTGGACAGGTACCCGCCGCCGCCCCCCGCCACGGCGCGCGAGCCGGGGGTCGGGCCGTCCTCGCGGTCGACCGGCCGGTCGCCGCCGGCCGGGATCTCGGTGACGGCGCTGTTCAGCCGGACCGGGAACGGCTGTTGGACGGCGGTCATCTCCTCGGCGGGCAGGGAGGTCGCGATGAACTCCGCGCCGGGGCCGAGGCCCGGGGCGGTGACCGGGTGGTCGCGGGTGCCGCCGGAGAGGGCGCCGACGTTGTCCGGGTAGGGGTCGGCGGAGCGGGCGCGGCCCGCCCACGCCTCCAGGGTGAACAGCCCGGGATAGCCCTGGCTGATCGTGGTGATCTGGTCGGCGGCGCGCGGCCCGGGCGCGAGGCGCGGGCCGAAGGCGCGCTCGACGATGCCGCGGTCGAAGTCGCCGTAGCGCACCGGCAGCACGACGGCCCGGATCTCGGCCCGGGTGCCGTCGGCCAGGGTGATCCGCCGGCCGTTCAGCTGGAGGACGGCCGAGCCGGAGGGGTTGGCCCGGCGCAGCTCGGTGTCGAGGCCGAACGGGTCGAAGCCGCTGACGAACACCCGGCGCACGTCCGGGGCTCCGCTGAAGCCGTTGTCCCGCAGGCCGCGCGAGGCGTCCTCGAACCGCTGCCGCAGCCGGTCGGCGTCCACGGTGAAGTCGGGCCGCCACTGGGCGAGTCGGACGGTCATGGCCAGCCGGGTCCAGTACAGCGGGCGGTCGTCCCGGGCGGGCAGGTCACCGCCGGTGCGCCGGCCCTGGGCCCGGTTGACCGCCGCCCGCCAGAGTGCCTCGCCCCAGGCGTCGACCAGGCGCTCGGCCTCCGCGGCGCTGCGGGTGGTGCACAGCGCGGCCGGGAAGCGGTGGACGAAGTCGCCGAGGCCGGCCCGTTCGGTGAAGGCGGCGGTCCGCGCGTCCCGGAGCCGGGCCTGCTCGGGGTCGGCTCCCCCCTCGGCGGGGGCGTCGGCCTGGGTGTCGGCCGGCGCGGCGGTGGCCGTGGAGCAGGCGGACTGCGCCTGGGCCGGGGCGGCGGTCGGGAGCAGCAGCGCTGCCAGCGCACCGGCGAGGGTGACGGCCAGCTTGGCGGGGCGGGCGATGGTCATGAAATGTGACAGTACATGGACAGGTGACGGCCCACCAGACGGCCTCGCGGGCCGAACCCGCGCGCTGCTGGAGGAGGGAAGTGCGGCCGGGGCGGCCGACGATTCACCGAGGGCTCCGGCGGAAAGCCTCCGCCGGGCAGGACGCTGGCCCGGTCCAGTGGTGCGGACCGGGCCAGCGGCAGGGGTCGGGTTCAGGCCCGGGCGGCCCGCCGCCGCATCTGGGCGGGGACGAGCCGGCGGACGCGCTCCGCGGCCCGGGCGCGGCACGACCGGCGGTCGACCACGGCACGGACGGCCCGCTGCCGGTCCGCCTCGCGCAGCAGATCGGCCTCACGCAGCTGGTGGAGCGAGTAGTGCAGCATGCGTCTGTCCTCCCGGACGGGGTGCGCTTTCGCCCCCACCCTCGTCCGCCGCAGGCCCCGGGCGCCTGAGGCGGGCGTCCCGTTGCGGCCCCAGGAGTACCTGTGGCACCGGCTGGATGCGTTCGACTTCCTCGACCAGGCCATGCCGCCGGCTTCCACGCTGCTGCTGTGCGCGGTCCCCGTTCGTGCTCGTCACGTCCGCCCCGGCCGGGCGGTCGGCGGGGTCGACGCCGGCCCTGCGGCTGGGTCCGACCCGGGAGGCCGCCGCCGGTGTCGGTGACCTGTTCGCTCCTCCGCGGCAACGGCCTCGGAGGCCACCGGCCTGTCGTGGGTCTTCTTCGTCCTGGGCGGCCTCGCCGCGGCCGGCCCGGTCCAGAAGCTGCGCCGGCAGATGTTCCAGGCGCCGAGGGCGCTGGGCCGACCGGCCGCTGCGCGCGCTTGCCCCTCGCCGGCCGTGCCCGCCGGAGCGGGCAGCGAGCCGACCCGTCGACCCTCCCTTATTCTTCCCGCATGACGAGCCCTCAGCACGATCCCGAACGGGACGAGGCCATGGCCCGCAGCGCCATCGACGCATACCTCGCCAACCGCACGCAGTACTGGGAGCGGGCCGCTCAACAGACGAAGGCAGCCGAAGCCCAGGCTGCCCACCGGGCCGCGCGCAACCGGCTCACCCGGTGGAAGAACGACGGAGTCCTCGAGGACTGGGTCGCGAGCGCCGTCGTCGAGGCCGCCGAACAGGACGCCGCCCGAATCGGCCGCGAGACCGCCGCCGCGAAGACCGGTCCGGCCCTGCACGCAACCGCCGTCCGCCACACGGCGGCAATCCGACGCTGGCTCCACGCCCAAGGCCACAGGCTCGCCGACAACACGCCAGAGCAGGCATAACCGCACACACTCCCCCGAGGCCGACCGGAGTAACGAGCCGCCAAGGCTCCGCCCAGCCCGGCCTTTCCCTTCCTGCCACCACACCTCCTGCCAGGCCGCAGTGTTGCCACAAGGCGTCCAAGGCGTCCAAGGCCTCCAAGCCGTGCAGCCGAAGATCGCCGAGCGCCCGGGCGCAGCGCCTTGTTCGATGTCTCCAGGCGCAGCAGGAGGACGTCGGGGCCTGGCGGCCCCTGTGTGCGGGGTGTGGGGGTGGCGCCTGCGGCGTCACCGGGGGCGGGCACGGGAACGCGCGGGGCGCAGCAGGACCAGCAGCCGCCGCAGGGGCCGCGGTGATGGGGACCGTTGAAATTCCCCATGCTCAGGGGTCGAAACAGATCTGCTCACCTCGCCCCCGCGACGCCCGGCCCGGGGACCATCGGTACCTCGTGGCGCCGCAGCTCCTCGGAGCGACGCACTGTGTTTGTGTGCCCACCGTATTCTGGTGATCTTGATGAGGCCGGGGAGCCGGCAGGCCCCAGGCACGACACGAGAGACACAGGGGCGGGCCGTGACAGAAATCCGCATGCCAGACTTCCATGCTCCGTTCCCACTGGAACGCAACCCTCATCTGCAGGAAGCTTCCAAGATCATGTGGGAGTGGATCGATCTCCGCGGGCTGGCGGCGACACCCAGGGCGCGCGCCCGCATGCTCAACACCGGGGCCGACCTGTCGGGCGCCTACGTATGGCCGCGAGCCGGACTCGGCATGCTGTCACTGGGGCTGAAGTGGCTGGCCCTGACGTTCCGCATCGATGACCAGCTCGACGAAGACGACCCGGACGAGCAACCGGGGTCCCGCGCGAGGTGCATCGAGGAGCTGTGCGGGATCCTGCACGACGTTCCCGCGCCGCAGTCCCCGGTCGCCGACGCCCTGCACGAACTGTGGAAGGAGACGCGCACGGGCCGGCCGGCGAGCTGGCAGCGCGTCTTCGTCTCCGACTTCGAGGCGTTCTTGCGCTCCTACGCCCTGGAGGCAGAGCTCAAGGCCGTCGGCCGAATACCGGAACTCCCCGAGTACCTCGGGTGGCGGATGTACTCGGTCGGCATGCCATGGCTGTGGGACCTCGACGAACTGCGCCTGCCGCTCCACCTCCCCGACAGCGTGCGCAACTGCCAGACGATGAGCACTCTCCGCCAGGCAGGATCACTGCACATCGCCCTGGTCAACGACGTGTTCTCCGTCGAGCGGGAGAGCATCACCGGCTACCCCTACAACGCCGTCTCCCTCACCATGCAGGCACAAGGCTGCTCCTTGCAGGAAGCAGTGGACCAGGTCGCCGGCCGGGTCACTGAACACGCCCAAGTGGTCAGCCGCATCCTCGAACACCTCCCCGCAGAACTCCGGCACCGGCAACTGCCCCCCGACGTCCGCACGGCCGCCCTCGACCACTGCGAGAACATCGCCCTGAACCTACGCGGACAGCTCGCCTGGCACGCCTCGGTCCGCCGCTACGCCATCACCGACATCACCGGGCAATGGGCAGGGAACTACCCCGACGATCTGCTGCGCCAGGCAGGCTGACCGGGCCGGCCCAGGCGAGTTGTCCAGGGTGCGCGAAGCTCAGCGCGCAGCGCCGCCACGGGCACCCTGGAGCACTCGACACGGTCCGCATCCTCCACCCGCGGGCTGGTCCCGTACGCCGTGGGGACCACCCGGCGGTACGGGGCGTGGGCCCCGATCCCCCGGGCGGCCGTGAGGGCTGCGCAAGATCTTCTCAGCGACGATCAGCACCCGGGCCCGGGGCCGCCCGCATGTCGAGTTCGTTTGAGGCTGCGAGGAGCTTCGGGGCCTTGTCCCTGTGCCTGCGGGACGCGCGGTTCCCGGAGGCACGTTCACACATCGCGGTGCCGTACGACGACCACTGCGAGGGCGACCGTGACCAGCGGCCACAGGGCGTACACCATCCAGGAGCCGGGGAGCGTGGCGGTGTAGCCCAGGGATCCGGGATCCGGCTCCCACGTCTGGACCAGACGGGTCCAGGCAGCCGACACCATGGTGTGTTTGACGTCCGCCGACCAGCGGTTGCTCTCCGAGAACATGGTGGGCAGCATCAGCAGGGTGAAGACGCTGGTAAGCATGGTCCCGGCTGCGTGCCGGAGCAGGACGCCGAGGCCCAGGCCGGTCAGGGCGCACACCGGGGCCAGCAGCGCGGAGGCCAGCATCGGCCGGAACACATCGGCGTGGGTGATCGCAACGCCGGCGTCGTGCCGGTCAAGGATGGCCTGGGAGACCAGGAAGGATCCGATGGAGGCGGCCGTGCCGACCGCGGTCCACAGCGCGGCGGTGACGACTGCCTTGGCCAGCACCACCGCGCCACGGTCGGGGACGGCCACGGTGGTGGTGCGGATCAGGCCGCTGCCGTACTCGCTCACGACGGTGAGGGCGCCCATACTGCCGGCGACGAGTATCAGCGTCATGTAGCCGGGTGCGGAGAAGGCGTCGTAGGCCAGGAAGCCGGTGGGTTCGGAGCCCGCGGCCTTGTCGGAGAGCGTGGCCACGGCGGCGGACCCGATGACGAACAGGGTGATGAACGCCAGGACCCACGGGGTGGAGCGCAAGGACCGCGTCTTGATCCATTCGGAGGCGATCAGGTCGCGGAAGCGGGCGGGCGGCTCGGCGAGGGAGACGGCCGAGGCGGTCGCGATGGCTGGGGCGTACGTGGTCATCGGGCCTGTCCTGCCTGGTATTCGATGCTGTCGGCGGTGAGTTCCATGAAGGCCTCCTCCAGGGAGGCGGTCCGGGCGGTCAGCTCGTGCAGCAGGATCCGGTGCTCGAAGGCGAGCGCGGCGATCCGGTCCGTCGGCAGTCCGGTCACGACGAGCTTCTCGGTGCCTGCCGATCCCTCAGGCTCGACCGATGCGCCGGCGGCAGTGAGCACCGCAGTCAGCTCGGCTGCCTGCCGCGTGCCCACCAGCACGCCGAGGCCGGTGCCGCGGGCCGCGAAGTCCCGTACCGACTCGGCGGCGATGAGCCGGCCCCGGCCGATGACCACGAGCTGGTCGGCGGTGTTCTCCATCTCCGACATGAGGTGGCTGGAGAGGAAGACCGTACGGCCCTCGGCCGCGAGGCGCCGGAAGAGGCGACGCATCCAGAGCACACCTTCGGGGTCCATACCGTTGACCGGCTCGTCGAACATCAGCACCGGCGGATCGCCGAGCAGGGCCGTGGCCACCCCCAGCCGCTGCTTCATGCCGAGCGAGAACCCGCCGATGCGGCGGCCCGCCGCATCGGCCAGGCCCACCTCGTGCAGCACCTCGTCCACCCGGCGCCGGGTGATCCCGTTGCTGCGGGCCAGGGCGGACAGATGGGCCGTGGCGGTGCGTCCGCCGTGGACCTGCCCCGCGTCGAGGAGGGCGCCGACGTGCCGCAGGCCCCGGCCGTGGCCACGGAAGGGGACCCCGCTGACGGTGGCGGCGCCGCCGGTGGGCGACTCCAGGCCGAGGATCATCCTCAGGGTGGTGGACTTGCCTGCTCCGTTGGGGCCGAGGAAGCCGGTGACCTGGCCCGGCCGCACGGTGAAGGACAGCTGGTCGACGACGGTCTTGCCGCCGTAGCGCTTGGTGAGTTCGTTGACTTCGATCACATGGACAACCCTGCCGGGTGGGCCCCGTCCGGGCATGAGGCCGTGAGCGGCAATCGTGCGGCCGGGTTCGCCCGTGGGCGTACGCCCACGGGCGAACCCAGCAGCGCCGGGGGCGGAACTCCTCAGTACAGGTCAGCGGCCTGCGCCAGGGCGAGGCGGGGTCAGGAGCGGCGCCACCTGGAGCCGCGTCGTTTCTCCTCGGCGGCCGCGGCTTCGGCGGCCGCCCGGTCACGGTCGGCCTCCTGGCGGGTGCGCGGTCGGCGGGTGCGCTGGTCGGCGGCGGCCTGGCGGCAGCCGGCGCACAGCCCGTCGTCGTTCCAGCCCCGAGCCGGGCGGGCGGGCCGAACCCGGCTCGCCCGCCCCGGCGCATCCGTAAGGGCGTCGGCGCCGGCGGATGACGAATGCGTCACGGCGCGGGAGGGGATCGGCGTACCACGGTCCCACCTGTGCCACATCTCTTCAACGCAGGAGCACAGAGCGCCGTGCAGTTCAACATCGCCCGGGCCGCGGCCGGGGCAGCCTCCTTCGCCGTACTGGCGTCCGTCGCCGTGACAGGGGCCGCCCCGGCCGCGGCGGACGAGACCCGCACCAACCGCGTCCTGGTGGTCCTGGCGGACTTCGAGGACCAGCACCATGCCGAGGCCGGAACGGACAAGGCGGGCATCGCGCAGCGGTACTTCGGAGCGGAGGGCTCGTTGCAGAGCTACTACCGTGCCGTCTCCCGTGGCCGCCTCCCCGCCGTCCCGGACAAGGTCGTCGGGCCGGGGATGCCGCCGTTGCCGAGATAGGTCGAGACGCAGCCGGCCACGGTCAGGTCCAGGTACACCAGGTCGAGCTTGTCGTCGGGCGGAACTTCGGGGAACGGCTCAGGGTGGTGCCAGGCCCAGAGGAGGGCCACCTCGCGGACGGTGGCCAGGTGCCCGCCGGGGCCGGCGGCCGGGGAATGGGTGGTCATGGAGGCGATCCTCCCGGACGCGCCGTCCTGCGCCCGCACCAGGCCATCTCAGGGAGCCGCCACGAAGGTCGGGAACCCGTGGACCAGCGGCCCGAAGGAGACGCCGGAGCTCGCGCTGAAGGTCACGTCCGCTGGAGTGGTCCTGCGTTCCGCCCCGTCCAGGCGGTGTGCAGGGGCGTCCAAGACGGCAGTCTGCTGCTCGGTCGACTCCCCCCGGCCGCATCGCTGCACGCCGGTTCCACCGTGGTGCCGGCGCCCCTCGGGGGCCGGCACCCGAGGTCGGCGTCAGTAGACGAGGATGTCCCAGTGGCTGCCCTCGTTGCAGTACAGGTTGCCCGAGGCGGCCTTCCACTGCGGGTAGCCGTCGCCCCGGTAGCCGATGTAAGTGAAGCTGTTCTGAATGTAACCGTCGATGCAGGAACTGCGGGCGATGTCGACCTTGTAGCCGTTGTAGTGGCTGTAGGTGCCGGAGGCGTGGCCCACCTCGGTCCCGCCCGTGATGTTGATGGCACAGCCGCTGGCCTGCTTGAGGGTGATGATGGTACTCACCGTGCCCGAGTTGATCTGCTCGAACGAGGTGCAGCTGGAGTTGGACCTTGTGGTACAGCCGCCACTGGAACTCCATGTGATACCGGCGTTTCTGAACTGACCGGCGGCCGTCGACTGCGACAGCTTGGTACCGCTTGCGCCGGCCGTGGGCGCCGAGACAGCAAGGCCGGCCACGGCCAGGGCGACGACGGTGGCTGCGGTGCGTGGCTTCATCTGCATCTCCCGGTGAGGATGGTGAGCCTCGGACACGGCCCCCGGATCCCGCCGAGCCTCGGCAGGAGGACGGGAAGCCCGGCGCCGGGCGGACGAAACCGGCCCGGACGAAGAGGTCGTACGAAGTGCTGTGACGCGCCAGTGCCCTGGTGTGAGGGACGACCGATCCGTCCGGCACTGCCGCCCGCGGATCCGGGGCAACAAGTAGCGGACTTCGAGGGCCAGTACCGGACCAGGATGACCCACCGCTGTCTATGCGGGTAGACCCCGGTCTGTGAATTTCGCGTGACGGGGAGGCGTACATCCACCGGACCCGGGGCCGGAGAGAACAGCGTCTCGGCCACGCCGTCGTCATCGGGCACGGAGACCATCCACGCCGTGGGGAGGCAATCGGGCGCCGGCTTCACGCCCATGGCCACAAGCACACCGGAAGCCAGCGGAGGCACAGCCGCACACACTCCCCCCAGGGCCGACTGGAGTAATGAGCCGCCAAGACTGCGGCTGGATGAGGAGCCGTTCGGTGCGGCGCAGGTCCGGTTTCAGCGGGTGGCGACCGTGACAGGCCGGGGCCGCAGCGCCCCGGCTGCGGCCGGCGCGGCGCAGGCCGCAGCGAGGAGCAGCGCGCCGGCCGTCACCGCGGTGACGGGGCGCCACGGCAGGACGATCGGTGCCGGGACGTGGAGCACCGCCAGCGCGGCGTGCATGGTGCCGAGTTGGACGGCTGTCACGGCGCAGCCGAGCCCGGCGCCGACCGCCACCACCAGGAGCGACTCGGCGGTCACCAGGCGCACGACCTGGGCGCGGGTCGCGCCGGCCAGCCGGAGCAGGGCGAGTTCGCGGCGTCGGTCGGTGGTGGCCATGAGGAGCGTGTTGGCGAGCGCGATGCCGGTGTAGAGGAGGGCCGGGCCGAGTACGAGGACCATGCGCAGCCACGCCGTGCGGGTGTCGGCGGGCGCGTGGGCGGCGAGCCACTCCTCCCGGGTGAGCACGGTGGCGCCGTACGGCAGGACGGCGGCGCGGGTGGTGCGCACGGCGTCGTGGCCGCCGGGGGTGGTGAGACGCACGTCGATGCGGTCAGGGCGGGCGCCCGGGGCGTTGGCGGCGGTCACGTACAGGCGGTTGTCGCTGAGGCCGTCGCGCAGGACGGCGGCCACTCGCAGGGTCGTCCGGCTGCCGTCGGCGCGGATCACCGGGACCTGTTCGCCGACCGTGGTGCGGCCCCGTTCGGCGGGCAGGACGAGGGAGTTGTCGTCGAGGTCGGCCGTCGAGCCGGCCAGCAGGGGCAGCCGGGCGAGGACCGCGAGGGCGGCCGGGTCGGTGGACGCGCGGGCCTCGGCGCGGACGGTCGCGCCGTCGGGCCCGACGAGGGAGAGGGTGGTCGGCGCGGTGGGCGAAACGGCGGCCACGCCGGGAACCGTGCGCAGCGCTGCGAGCAGGGGGCCGCTGGGACCGGTAGGACCGCTGAGACCGGCGGGGCCGCTGGTGGCCGGGACGACGACCAGGTCGGCCGCGGTGCGCGCCCGGGCCTCTGCGGCGCGGGCGGCGCCCACCGTGTCCAGTGCGCCCGCCAGCGAACCGGCCAGTGCCACCGAGACCAGGACCGGTGCGGCCACCGCGCCCGTCCGGCGGAGCGCGGCGGCCGCGTTGGCGGGCACCAGGCGGCCCGCGTAGCCGGCGGACCGGGTGGGCAGGGCCCGGCCGAGCAGGCGGATCAGCGGCGGGGCGAGGAGCGGGGAGAGCAGGCCGGCGGCGGAGATCAGCCACATCGGCTGTGTGGTGTAGGTCTTGCGGTGCAGCAGGTCGGCGGGGTCGGTGGCGAGTGCGGAGCCGGCCAGTGCGGCGGCGGTGAGCAGCAGGCCGACGCCGGTGAGGAGGCGGCCGGCGGTCAGCACGCCGGTGTCGAGGTCGGCCGTGCGCAGGGCGTCCAGCGGGCCGAACCGGCCGGCCCGGCGGGCGGCGACGGCAACGGCGGTGAGGGCGGTCAGCAGACCGGTACCGAAGGCGGCGGGCAGCGGCCAGGGGGCGGGGGCGAGGGTGAAACCGGGCGGGGCCATGCCGATCTCGGCCAGCTGCCGGACGAACGCGGGGGCGCCGAGCCGGCCGAGCAGGCAACCGGTCGCGGAGGCGGCCGTGCCGAGCAGCAGCGCCTCGGTGAGCACGGTGCGGCGGACCTGGGCGCGGGTGGCGCCGGTGAGCCGGAGCAGGCCGAGTTCGCGTCGGCGCTGGGCGACGGCGAAGGAGAACGTGGAGGCGACGACGAACGCCGAGACGAACGCGCTCACACCGCCGGAGGTGCCGAGGGCGGCGACCAGCGGGACCAGGTCGTCCCCGCCGGGGGCGCCGCTCCCGGCGACCGCGGTGGCGAGGCCGAGCAGCATGACGGCGGTCATGGCGACGCCGAGGGCGAGGGCGAGGAAGGCGCCGAGAAGGGAAGCCCAGCGTGCCTTCAGGGACTTGAGCGCGATCCGCAGAACTGTCATGCGGCCCAGCGAACCGCCGTGGCACGTCGCGGCGCAGCAGGCCAGGGGCCACTTCGGGAGGTAGGGCCAGCCCTACCGACGGGCGTGGGCGGGCGTCCTAGGGTGGGACGGGTGGTGATCGGGGAGGCGGGAGGGGTGGCGATGGTCGGGCGGTGGTGGCCGGGGTCGGGGGCTGGGGCGGGCCCGACGGCGGGACCGGGGTCCCCGCGGCCGGCGGCACCGGGGTTCCTGCGGCCGGCGGAGCCGAGGTTCCCGCGGCCGGCGGCACCGTGGCGGGCGAGTGCCTCCGCGGCGCCGTGGCGGGCGGGCGCGTACCTGCTGGCGACCGGGCTGACCGGGCTGCTGCTGTGCGCCGGACTGCTGCTGTCCGTGGCGGCCGCCGGGGTGCTGGCCGTCCTGCTGGTCGGGCTGCCGCTGCTGGCCGCACTCGCCCTGGTCGGTCTTCCGGTGGCGGCCTGGGAGCGCCGGCTGGCCCGGTTCCTGGACGGCGGGCGGGTACCGGACCCGCACCGCGTGCCCGACCGCCCCGGCCTCGCGGCCTGGCTACGGCTGCGCTTGCGCGAGCAGGCGACCTGGCGGGAGTTGGGCTTCACCGTGCTCGCGGCATTCGTGCTCTGGCCCCTCGACCTGGCCGTGGCCGGCTGTGCCGTCGTCGCCCCCTGGTACCTGGTGGCCACCGTGCCGCTGCTCCTGCTGGACGGCGAGCAGGTCAACGTGTTCAAGCTCTGGCAGGTCCACTCCCTGTGGGCGGCAGGCCTGTTCGGGCTGGCCGGCGTGGCCCTGCTGCCACTGTTCGCCCACCTGCTGGCACGGGCAGCCGCCGTCCGGGTGGCGCTGGTGCGGCTGGTGCTCGGGCCGGGCCGCCGGGAACAGCGGATCGGTGAACTCGTACGCTCCCGGGCCCGGTTGGTGGACGCCTTCGAAGCGGAGCGGCGCCGGATCGAGCGCGACCTGCACGACGGCGCCCAACAGCGCCTGGTGGCCCTGCGGATGACCCTCGGCCTCGCCCGGCTGGACGCGCCGCAGGACGGCCCGCTGGCCGGGCGGCTCACCGAGGCACACCGCGAAGCCGGCGAAGTCCTGGCCGAACTGAGGGAGTTGATCAACGGCATCCATCCCCAGGTGCTCACCGACCGCGGGCTGCCGGACGCCTGCGCGGACGCCGCCGACCGCTCGCCGGTCCCGGTCTCCGTCCGCTTCGCACTGCCCGCCCGGCTGCCGGCGTCGGTGGAGTCCGCGGGCTACTTCGCCGTCACCGAGGCGCTCGCCAACGTCGCCAAGCACAGCGGCGCGCGCACGGCGAGCGTCGAGGGCCGCTACGCGGACGGGCGGCTGACCGTCGTGGTGCAGGACGACGGCCGCGGCGGCGCCGACCCCGAGCGCGGCACCGGCCTGACCGGGCTGGCCGACCGGGTCGCCGTCGTGGACGGCACGCTGACGGTGAGCAGTCCGCCCGGCGGACCGACCCTGGTGCGCGTGGAGATCCCCTGCAGCCCGGTCCGGACCACCGGAGCGGGAGCCGGACGGTGAACCTGAGGATCGTGCTCGCCGAGGACGGCGTGCTGCTCCGGGAGGGGCTGATCGGGCTGCTCGCCAGGTTCGGGCACCAGGTGGTGGCCGCGGTCGGCGACGCCGGGGCGTTGCGCGCGGCGGTGGAGGAGCACACGCCGGACCTCGTCGTCACCGACGTCCGGATGCCACCCGGCCAGAGCGACGAAGGGCTGCGCGCGGCCGTCACCCTGCGGGAGCGGCAGCCCGGCCTGCCGGTCCTCGTGCTCAGCCAGTACGTGCAGCGCTCGTACGCGGCGGACCTGCTGGACTCCGGGGACGGCTCCGGCGTCGGCTACCTGCTGAAGGACCGGATCGGCCAGATCGAGGAGTTCGTGACGGCGGTCGCCGAGGTGGCGGACGGCGGGACGGTGGTCGACCCGGAGGTGGTCCGGCAGCTGCTGCGCCGCCGCCGGGACCCTCTCGCACGGCTGACCCCGCGCGAGCGCGAGGTGCTGGCGCTGATGGCGCAGGGCCGTTCCAACGCGGCGATCTGCCGGGAGTTGGTGGTGTCGGACGCGGCGGTGGGCAAGCACATCGGCAACATCCTGATGAAGCTGGACCTGCCCCCGGCCGAGGAGACCCACCGCCGGGTACTGGCGGTGCTGGAGTTCCTCCGCGCCTGACCGCACCCCGCCGGGCCCGGGCCGGCGGGCCGGCGGCCACCGCTGCGCTCGGCCTCCTCACGGCTGCATGGTGGCCCCGGCGAGCCGCCGTCAGCGACGCGCCGAGAAGACCGCGATGCCGTTGGGAACCGGTCTTTCCTGGTCGTGGTGGAGGTTGTTGCGGACGACGGCACGGCCGGTGGCGGGGGCCCGGGTGGCGATGGTGGCGGACCCTCCGCCGTCCAGATAGGAGGCCTCGGCGCAGCCCAGGGAGTGGAGGACACCAGCCAGTGCGCCGAGAGTGAGTCCGCTGGAGGTGCCGACGCGCCCGTCGGTGGAGAGCAGCCACAGGGTGTGCCCGCCGTGGCCGATGCCGATGGCCGTGCGGGGTTCGGCGGTGACGTCGTCCAGGCCCGGCAGAAGACGGTGGTCGCGGATCAGCGGGTAGGCGCCGAGGGCGAAGGCGAACGGCACCGGGCTGCCGGAGGCGAGGCGGTAGTCGACCGCGGCGGGGGTGCCCGGAGCCAGTCCGCGCAGGGCGCGGGCGCCGGCTTCGCGGCCGAGCAGAACAGTGGTGTCCGGGTCGATGGGGCCGGTGCCCGGTGCGTCGGAGACCGTCGCGATGCGGCCGTGGCGGACGGTCACCTCGTAGGTGTCGCCGGTGCAGGGGGCGGCCCGATCGTCGTCGGTCCCGCACGCGGCGCGTGCGCGGGAGACCTCTCCCCACTGGGAGGTGAAGGCCCCGATCGAGTCGACGGGCAGGGCGTACTGGTTGAGGCCGCCCAGCACCAGTTCACTCTGTGGGGTGCGGATGTGACCGTGCAGCACCAGACGGTCCATCCGTGCCCTGCCGTCCACCCCCACACCGAACACGTCCTCATCGGTGCCACCGAGCGGCCTCGTCCGGCCGAAACGCTGCCCCTCGGGCACTGCGCCCTTCAGGGGCCGGCCGTTCAGGACCGACGGGCCGGAGGCGGCACCGGTCGCCTGGACGCCGGGGTGCTCCTCGGTGATGTTGAAGAAGTCGCCGTTGATCGCAGCGGCGGCCCCGGCCTCCTCCCCCATCCGGGAGACCGTCTTCCGGGCAGCGACCGCGCCCGGGTAGAGCAGGTCGGCGACCACCCCCGGACGCTCCAGATCCGCCGTCACCACGTGTACCCGGGCGCTTCCCTGTGGGGTGGGGACGGTGAACGCCTCGTAGACCACACCGGGCGCCACCTGCTCGCGCACCACGGCGGAACCGGCCGGGGCGGCGACGGCCGGGTGGGCCGTGGAACCCGACCCCAGGGCCACCGGGACCAGGGCCAAAGCAGCGGCGGCGCTCGTGACAGACCTCATGAAGTCACTATGTGCGGCACCGGCCGGCATTCTGGCGCAGGCACGGCAACCGACCGTCAGGAAAGCACCCCCGGCACCCCCTCCGGCAACCCGGGTTTCAGGGCATCGGCCCGGCACGCACCCGCCACCGCCTTCGCCGTCTCCCCCAGGGCGACCTGCGGCGCTACGACGTCGCACCTGCGATGACCGAGGCGGCGGACAACGACATCAGGAAGCGGGGTTGACCACCGGGATTCGCTCGGCTCGTTCCGGGTCGAGGATTGCGGGCCACCGGCGTTCCGCGATCGGGGCGCGGCGGTGGCGGATGGCGGCGTCCCGGAGGCCGGCGAGCGCTTCGTCGCGGTAGGGGCTGGTGATGAGCGCGGACTCGGCAATGGCGTGCAGATCGTCGTCGCGGCGGTGGGCGGCTCCGAGGTCGAGGGTCTTCTGCAGCACGGCCAGGGGGCCGTTGGCGAGTCCGGCCAGCAGGGTGTTCCACTGCTGCGTGTCGCTGTGCAGCGCGAGGTGGGTCAGCGGTTGCTGCCACTTCCACGCGATTCTGGTGACGTGGTGCGGATCGGGGTCCGCACCGGAGGTCCGGGCGGTGCGTTCGGCGACCATGACGGTCACCTCGACTGCGGCGGCCGGGTCGACCCGGCACAGGCGCTCGGTGAGGAAGCCCGCCCCGCAGTCGTGGATGTCGGCGGTGGTCTTCGCCCGCTTCACCTCGGCGCGTGCGGCTTCCAGCGCCGCGCCGACCTGCTCCGCGCTGTCCAGCGGAGCGTAGCGGCAGTGCAGGAAGGAGCGCAGCGCCGTGATGGTGGCGGCCTGTTCCGCGAAGACGGCGGCGGCGTTTGCCAGGGCGGCGTCGAGACGGTCCCACTGCGGATCCCCGCCCGGGCCGATGTCGGCGGTGGTGTGGGGGTGGTTCCAGTGCCGGAGGACAACGGCAGCGCTGGGCCACCGCTTCACGCCGAGGCCCTGGGCGAGTTCCGCCTGCCGTGCCAGGGTCGGGCGTGGGGCTGCGCCCAGGCGTACCAGGTCGCCCCAGAGCCGCAATGCCGCGCTCTTGGCGTTGGTGTCGGGGCAGGGCAGGGTTTTGTCCCAGAGGTCGGAGCACCACTGGGCCAGGTCGGCGCCGTAGCGGGTGAGGACTGCCGTCGTGCGCGGGGAGTCGACTCTGTCCGGCCGGTCGGCGGCGGCCTTGGCCACGGCGGCCAGCCAGGGCATCGCGGCGGGCGGGATCTTGTGGCGCAGGGCCATGTCGATCAGGGTGTTGTCGCTTGTCGCGAAGTCGGCGAGCGCGGCGTTGATGACCTTGTTGGCCGTGTTCCGTCCCGTCGTGTGCCACGGGGTGCCGCCGAGGTACGGGGGCCAGGAGTTGGTGCCTGCGACGAGTTGGTCGTGGCGTGCCTTCTCGAGTTCCCACCAGCGTTCCAGGGCGGCGAACGCCTGGTGGTCCCCGGCGGTTGCGAGGGGGACGAGGAGTCGGGTGGCGCTGGTCGGGGCGAGCCAGAAGGCATCCCGGCGCGGGCCGGCCCACGGCCGGCCGCCACGGCGGGTGGCGGGCCGGTCGGTTTGCGACCACGGCACCAGACGTGCTGCGTGGGAGGGGGCGAGCCGGGACAGGCCCGAGATGGCGAACCGCGCCGCTGAGAGGGGCCGGCACGGCGGCATGCGGGTGGCCTCGGCGAAGCCGGCGAGATGCCGGGTGCACCACTGCTCGGCTGCGGCCGTGCCCTGGTGGGGTTCGGCGGACGCGGCGGGGGCGAGGAGGGGCGGCAGAAGGGCGCGGGCGACCTGGTCGAGGCGGTCGGAGCCGTCGCACAGCTGGACGGCTTCGTCGAGGAGACGGAGGACCTGTCCGGGTTCGGCGGTGCGCAGTTGGTCACCGAGCCGGGTGAGTACGCCGCGCAGGCGCGGTGGCGGTCCGCCGAAGGGGGAGGTGCCTTCGGCGGCCAGGGACCGCAGCACGTTCAGCGGATCCTGGCCGGTGGCGGCGGTCTCGTACCAGTAGGCTTCCAGGATCTGCCGGCCGTCCTTGGTGGCGGCCCCGTCCGCGGCCTGGTCGGCAGGATTGGTGCCGGGCCCCGGATGTGCTGCGGTTTCGGCGGCGGCGCGCATCAGCTCCTGCCAGGGCTGTTGCCACCGCCTGCGGTGGATCGCGGGGATGCACTGCGCCACGTAGTTGCGGGAGCGGTGGCGTTCGGCGAGGGCGAGGAGTTCTCGCATCCGGGCGAGTGCCCATGCGGCACGGTGGTCGGCGAGGACGTCCACGAGGCGGGCGGCGAGGTTGCCGTGGCTGGTCGCGGTGTTGGCGTCCAGGCGTACCAGCCACGACCACAGGCATCGCTCGCCGCCGCAGCCTGCGGGCGCCGGCGCGCCGGCCTCGACGGGCCGCTCCAGGCAGACCTGGCGGTCGTCGCACAGGCCGCGCAGCAATGACCAGACCGTCTTGGCGGCTTCGCTGCCGACGCCACTGAAGCGGCACAGCACCTCCAGCACTTTGGGGCGCAGCCGTGGGTGACGATGGAGGGTCGCCGCCAGGCTGTCGGTGACGGATTCCGGCCTGGGGTGCAGGCGGGTGGGCAGGATGGCGAGCAGTTCCTCGGCCATGGCCTGCGGCGCGGTCTCGCGGAGATAGGTATGGACTTTCTCGCGGGCGTAGGGGTAGAGGCCGGGCAGGAGTGCGTAGGCGCGTACGGCGATGACCTGCAGGTCAACGTCCGTGCTGTGCAGGAGCCGCAGGAGCAGGTCCGTGGCTTCGTCCTGGGCGGGTCCGTCGGAGCGTGCGCCTTGGACGATCGCCTGCTCGGCGACCGTGGCGCGCAGGTAGTCGTCGGGGTGGTCGATCAGGTGGGCTTCCAGTGACCGGTAGTAGGAGAGTCCGGCTTCGTCCGCGAGGCGTGCCACGCAGCGGCCGGCGGCGTACTCGTACAGGGTCTGGTGGAAGAACTGGACGAAGCCGGTCCGGTCCGGGGTCACGGTTGTGGTGCGGGTGAGGACGCCGCGGTCTTCCAGGCGGGCGATCTGCTCGGTGCTGTCGCCGGCGGGGGTGGGGGTGGCTGCAGGCATCCGGCTGGTCAGTTCGTGGGCGGGCAGGGCCACGACGCCGTCGTGGAGCATCAGGCGGGCGCCGGCCTGGGCCGGCCAGGACAGGTCGGTGGTGTCGGCGCAGGCGTCGTGCGCTCCGTGGCGCAGGTCCTGGACGACGCGGCGCTGCCAGTAGGTGTCGTAGACCAGGGTGGTGTCGAGTTCCCGGGTGTCCATACCCCTGTCGTAGACCTGGAGCAGCATCCGCAGGGTCAGGGGCCGGGCCACGACCTCCCGCACCGGCAGTCCTCGTACTGCGGCGTGAAGCAGTGACCGGGCAGTGTCGGCGTGGAGGTCGTCCGACAGGTAATGGCGGCAGTAGGTGGCGACGGCTCGTTGGGCCTCGCCGTCGAAGCGGAAGTCCTCGACCCGGGTGGAGTCCTCGTAGGGAGCCGTACCGAGGATGTCCTGCAACCGGGTCTTGTCGCGGGTACGGCAGGTCATGGCCAGCGGCACGCCCGTGCTCTGGCAGATCTCGACGACCTGCTGCAGGCGGCTTCGCCCGTCCTCGGAGTGGAGGAGCAGGTCGGCGCTGTCGAGCAGCACGACCCGGCCGCGCCGCACCTGGTGCTGGCTGGTGTCGCCGACGAGGGCTTCCACGAGCCGCGCGCCGGAGTGCGGTTCGAGGAGGTCTTCGCCGCGCAGCAGGCGGGGGGAGAGTTCGGCTCCGTGGCGCCGTTGCGTCGAGGGCGGGGCGGTGGGCGCAGCGGTGGCGGTGGGCGCAGCGGTCGGCGCGGTCGAGGCCCTGCGGCCCCGCAGGGCGGTCGCCAGGTACCACAGCATGCTGGTCTTGCCGGTGCCCGCCTCACCGAGAACGACCTGGATCGGCTGCCGCGGCCGAGTGTCGGCAGCCTGCTCCTCGATCCGCCTTGCAAGCGCCTCCTCGTGGCCGCGGACCACGTACAGGTCGGACAGTGACGCGCCGTCGGGGCCTTCGGGGCTGCGGATCTGCTCCAGCGCCCTGTCGCTCGCGGCTCTCAGGTACTCCTGGTGGCTGCGGCCGCCGTCGCCGGCCGGCCGGTCCGTGGGCGGGTGGTCGGCCAGGAGTCGGTCCGCTCCCTCGATCCAGGTGCGCGGCAGCACGCGCCGGCGGTCGCCGACGGCGAGGACCGCGTGCAGGACCCGTTGCCGGTCGCGGGTGAGCGGTTCTCCGGCGTCCAGGTCCCTGCGCAGGGTCTGGAAGGTCTGTGCCGTGAGCACCCGGATCCGGTCGGGCGAGGCACCCGTGCCCTGCCGGCGGTCGTGTTCCATCTGGGCGGCGATCTCCCGGCGCAGCCGCTCCCATACGTGTTGGTCCGTGCGGTCGGCGAGCCGGTCACCGGGGGCGGCCCGTCTGGCCGGCGAGGGATGGGACCGGTCGTACAGTCGCGCCAACGACCGGTGCAGGAGCTCCGCCGGGCTGGCCGGGGCCTGCGGCCCCGACCGGTCTCCGCCCTGCCGCCGCTGATGTCCCGTCATGCCGCAGCGTCCCCGTTCCTCAGAGCTCCCGGCACACAGCCTAGGACACCCGAGGCGCTCCGGGTGACCGATGAACGAGACCTTGCGCGAGTTACGAAGTCGCGGCCCTGACCTGCGGGTTCATCGCGCCCGGAGCATCTTCCTCGCGCGAGTTACGGCTGTGGCCGGGCCGCGCGCAGTTTGGAGTCTCACGCCGGCACAGCCCGGGGTGCGGGCCCGCACCTCACCGAACCCTTGGTGAGGTCCGCATGAAGCAGTTCCTGTCGTTCCTGATCCACCACATCCGCGCCGTCCTGTGCGCTTCCGGCGCGGAGGAAGCTCTCCGGCTGGTGGCCGAGTGGTGCTCGTGGCACCCCTCGCCGCCGGTCGCCTTCGCCGGTCGGCTGATCATCGACCTGGTCGCCGGCGAGGCCGTGCGGCTCCGGGTCCGTCTGCTCGTCCGGATCGGTTGGACACGTCTTCGGGCGGCCACGACCCGGGCCCGGCGCCGGTAGCGGCCCTCGTCCTGGTGCCGGGGTGTTCCGGCAGGCCGTCAGGCCTCCCGGAACACCCCGGCACCGCGCCCGGCGTTGCCCGGCGTTCCGCCCTCGGCAGAGCGCTGATCGTCGTGGCGCTCGCGACGGCTACGCCGCAAGAGGCCAGACCTGCCCGCCTGGCCGGACACCTGCGATTGCGCTTGGAGGGGAGGCCTCCCATTCCCTCGTAGCCGGCCCGCCAGCGCTCGGATCAGCATGACGCATGGGGTTTGGTAAATCGCGCTGACAGTACAGGAGTTCAACTTCTTTGATGCCCTCGACCGAAGTGACATCATCTCTGCATGACTGACGACAATGTGGTCCCCTGCGACGATTACAGCAACTGCCCACATGGTGAGGATGTGGACTGTGAGACCTCGTTCGAGGTGACACTGCCCGGCGACCGACGGCGTTGGTACGTACAAGAGCACAACCTGCTGGTCGACGATGGCGGCGGATTCGAGATGGACGTCGACTTCCTCCGCGAGAGTCCATGGTGGCTGGCAGACAGGCGGATCGTGAACCGAATGCCCAGAAAGGTGCTGGAAGAGATCGCTGCGGGCGTTGGACAGAAGGCAGATCGAGAGCACCGCAGGCAACGGTCGTGACCAACTCTCCGTTATGGTCGGCGAGTGGCCGATCCGATCACGGCGCATAAACGTGAGGTCCGGAGCGGGAAACCCCGTGTCTGCAGAACAGCGCCGCCCTCGACTCGTCCAGGCGCACACACGGCTGACACCAGCGTGCTGACCGAACCGAAGGCCCGCTCGACTTTGTCCCCGCGTACCGAAGGGCGGGGCATCGTCTTTTCGGCTCGTGCGGGCTCCCTCCACGCAGGAAGGGGCTCAGATCGTCGGGGGTGATCACAGGGTCGATCGGGGCCTGCGGGTGGGATCCGGCGGCGGGACCTGGGCGAGGCGCTGTTGGAGGGCCTCGCAGTAGCCGCGATTGGGCAGCCCGAGGCACAGGCCGGACGGGCATGCCCGCTGACTGACAGTGTGTCAACATGCTGCGGCAACCGGGGAAGGGCTGTAGGCGGCGAGGACTGCGGCAGTCACGGGGTCACCGCAGTCGGCCAAACGTCGGCGGAGGGCTTTGGCCCGCCGCAGGTGTCCGGCGTGTTCGAGGTCGAGCATCACCAGGAGCGTTGCGTCAGGGTCTCCGCTGTCGACCGCCTGGCGGAGCAGCGCGCGGCGCTCGTCCGCGTCGGTTTCGTCGGCGATTGCGGCAAAGGCGACGGCGGCGAGCGGATCGCCGGCTCGCGCGGCAGCGCTGAGTACGTTCTTGGCCTCTTGGGTCTCTCCCAGTTCTTTGAGCGCGAGGCCGAGGTGGAGGCCTGCGTCGGTCGCGCCCGTGTTCACGGCGTGGCGCAGGTGTGGTGCGGCGTGGTGCCAGCGCTGCTCGGCCGCCAGGTGGCGTCCCAGGTAGTAGTGCGCGATGGACAGGCCTGCTTCAAGGGCTTGCCGGTAGGCGTGCTCGGCCTGGATCGGCTGGTCGTTGTCAGCGTGGAGGTTGCCGAGGTTGATCCAGGCTCGGGCGTCACCATGCTCAATCAGCTGCTGGTAGACCTTCAGGGCTTCGTCGGTGCGGCACAGGCGTTTGAGGAGGTTGGCGAGGTTCAGCTGTGCTTCGTGGTCGCCCAGGTCGGTGGCCTCACGAAGTGCCGCTTCTGCGGCACGAGTCTTCCCGGTGTCGGCGAGGAGCCGGCCCAGGTTCGCAAGGGCGTCCCGGTCGTCGGCGGAGGCGGCCCGTTTGTAGGCGTCGATGGCCTGCCGGGTCTTGCCGCGGTCGGCGAGCAGGACGCCCAGGTTGAACCAGGCGTCGCGGGCCCCGGCCTGGGCGGCACGCTGGTAGACGCGTTCGGCTTCATCGAGGTGTCCGCGCTGGGCCAGGATTTGTGCCAGGTCGGCGAGGCTGTCCGTGTCGCCGAGCGCGTGGGCTTCGCGGCATGTCGTCTCGGCTTCGTCCAGGCGATCGAGCTCGGTCAGGGACACTGCGGTGAGTCGCCGCGCAAAGGCGTCCGCGGGATCGGTGTGTTCGCTCAGAAACTGGAGAGCCTCCTCACAGCGGTCGTCTTGGATCAGGGTTGCGGCCTGGTGCCACAGCACTGAGGTGAGACCGGCCTCGCGCAGGATCCGCCACAACCTGGTGGCGATCGACGGCTGTTCACGCTGCGCGTTGGACGCCACGGTCCAGGCTGTTCTCGCGTCGTGAGCACCGCCGAGCGCTTCGAACCACACGAGCGGGTGGACGGATTCCGCGGGCTGTGCCGGGGCCTCGCCGAGAAGACCCGCGAAGGGGCGCCGCGCCCCGCCCGCGGCGGGCTGAAGCAGGCCCGTCATTCCGACCCGGCTGTCGTCGGCCCAGGCGAAGGCCTCCTCCAGCGGTTCGGGGCGCAACAGGTCACCGCCGGCATCGGCAAGGTAGTAGCGATGTGTCCGGGTGAGCAGGTCGTCTGGCAGCGGGCCTCGTAGGCCGGTGCGGGCCAGGTCGAGGGCGCCGCGGACGAGGGCGGCTCCTCTGGGGTTGCCGCCGATACGCCAGGCCGCTTGCCATCTTGCCCGCAGTGCGGGACCGGCCGCAAGGAACTCGCTGACCCCCCTGCGGATGCACTGCTCGGCTGCGGACCGGACGCGCGGATCCGAGGTGATCCGGGCTCGCTGCATCTCGGCCTGGCTCCAGGCCCGGTCGACGAAGACGACCGAGGCCTGGTCCATGACCGCAGTGGAGAGCACCGCGTCGGCGTTCCCACCAGCTGTGCGGTGGGAAGCGGTCAGTGGTGGCAGGTGCTGGACATGGACGGTGGCGAGGACCGGAATGCGGTAGCGCCGTAGTTCGGCGATGTCGAGGCCCTGCAGTCGATCGTGCTGTTCGAGGCCGTCCAGCCACAGAAGGCGGGGCGCGGGGCAGTGCATCACGGCGGTGATCGCCGTCTGCAAGCCGCCCATGGGGACCTGGCACACGAGGTGGTCGGGCAGAGCGCGACGGGCGGCCTCGAGAGCGAGGCGGGACTTCCCGCACGCGGTGTCACCGGTGACCAGCACCATGCCTCCCTGGGTGCGGGCCTGCGCCAGCAGGTCGGTGAGCCGCTGGTCGAGGTCTCGCGGCACGTAGGCGGGCAGGGTGTTGCCACCGTACTCCCAGCTGGGGCGCACGCCCGCAGCCAGCGCGTCGAGCTCCGCCACAGTGGGCCACGACCGCCAGGCCCCCGGTGCGGGGTGGTGCCCTTCGCCCGTGCCCGCTCGCCAGTCCTGCCAGTGACTCGCGGCCGACAAGTGGTTCTGCTTCCAGCTCTCGAGCAACTCCACCGGGTAGGCGTCGGCATCCGCCCCGTCGATCACCTTGTGGTGCGGCGCGCAAAGCAGGAGGAGGTTATCGGGGCCGTCCAACTGTTCAGGGGGCCAGGAGGAATCGCTGCGCCTGCCTCCCGGGCGCCGCGCGCGGATGTGCGCGATCTCCGCATCGAGGACCGGCTTCCCATTCACCCGCATGGTCAGGGGATGGCCGCAGCCCGGCCAGTGGCACTGCGCGCCAATCAGCTCCAGGAGCTCACCTTCGGTGAGCCTCTGGCTCCACCTCGCCACCCGGCAACCTCCCACTCCCCCGCGCCAACCACGTCGCCGACGCTACCCGGCAGCGCGCAGTCAGATTCCTGACCCGATTGTTCCGATCGACCGGCCATCGTCCTTGCCAGTAATCCAGCAATGTCCCATCGGCCGACGAGCACCAGCTGAGCGATTCTGAACACCTGCCCGCCTGACCGTTAGCAACCGTCGCAGGGGCGTGAGTGGTCGGCCGACTGCCGCGTCTATCGATCCTTCCGTGCAGGGTCCGGCCTCCGGCCCGCCCCATGGTCAACGCGATGACCGGACTCTGTGCCCAGGCCGACCCCGGAGGCACCCTCACCCAGAGCGCACCTGCGACCGCAGCGCTCGGCCAGACCTGGACCCTCGTCCCGGTCGGGATCGACGTACGGATCAGGAACGGCGGGACCGGCCGCCGCCTCGGCACTGGCGGCAGCAGGCCGACGGTGCCCCGCTCGTCCAGGAGAACTGCGCCAACGCGAACGCCGGCCAGGTATGGACCCTCCAGGACGACGGCATAGTGGTCAACACGGCCAGCGGCCTGCTGATCGGCCTCAAGCACTGACCCAAGGCCGACCACCCCGGGGACGGCGACCAGCTGACGCAGAGCCGGGACTACTACGACAGCCAGGCCTTCCGCTGGCAACAGCGCCCGCTGGAGGCGTGACCGAGCCGGAGGCACGAACGGGTTGGCCCGGAGGCGGTTGCAATACGGGGCACCGCTGGGCGCCGCCGCCTGCCGCCCGCCGGAACCCGGTCGAAGCACCCGACCCGCTGGTCAGGAGTCATCCGCCGTGCGAACCGAGTCGCCGTCCCGCTCGGGGCAGGCGAACGCGTGGAGATCCGCTGACCGATGTGCCGCACTCCGTGCCGGACTCCCACCTTCCCGCAACCCGACGTCACCAACTGGACACTGCTCGCATACTGACGATAATCAAAAGATCACACTTTGACCCACGGGGGGGAAACCGTGCCAAGTCCCGATGCGCAGCCCGCTTTCGACGTCAACCCGTCAGCACTGGAGGGTTGCGGACGAACCGCCCAGCACCTGGGCGGCCAGATACCGCTCGAGACGGCGAAGATCACCGAGCCCAGCGACCAGGCCGCGTCGACGCTCCAGGGCTGGCTCACCGGGCCCGCGATCCACAACTGCGCCGCCGGCTGGAAGGCGTTGCTGGACAAGCTCGCCGGCGAGATGGGCAGCGCCGGCACCAAGCTCACGACCGCTGCCGCCACCTACCGACAGAACGAGCAGAACGTGTCGGTGTCCATGAACGGCGTCACTGGTACCAGCACCTATCGGCCTCCGGCGAATGACCCGTTCAACACCGTCCTCACCAGTGACCTGTCCCCCGCCGCCGAGGCCCGCCGAGCCGCCGGCGCAGGAAAGGCACAGTGAATCCGATGGACATCGCCACCCTCAAGAACGCCAACATCAACAACATCACCACGGCGAAGAGCGCCTACGACACCCTCATCACCGCGTTCGGACAACACGTCGAGTCCTGGCAGCACGAGGTCGTCGACCGGCTCGGCCTGTCGGTGTGGACCGGAAGCAGCGCAGACAGCGCCGGGGCCGAGTTCACGGCGATCACCACCAAGCTGCGGAACGCCAAGCAGGAACTCTCCTTCGTCAGCCGTGCCCTCGCCGACGCCGCCGAAGGCTTCGCAGCCGCCCAGGCACACCTGATCAGCGCTCTGGACGACGCCAGGACAGGGAAGTTCACCGTCGCCGCGGACGGCACCCTCAGCTGGGACAACGAGCCCAGTTCCGCGAACTACGCCGGTGACAAGGCCGAGGAGACCGCCAAGGAGATCAGCCGACGGATCACCGCCGCCCTCAACGAGGCCGCCCACGCCGACTCGGAGATCGAACAGCGCCTCAGCCACCTCTCCTACAACGCGACCAGCGGCACCGGGCTGGACTCGGCCACCGTCAAGAAGGACCAGGACGCGGTCGCCGCCCGCGACGTGGTACCCCCGGTCGGGACCGACCCCGACGCCGCGAAGCGCTGGTGGGACAGCCTCACCGAAGCCCAGCAGCAGCGCTTCATCCTCAACCACCCCGACCAGGTCGGCAACCTCGACGGCATCCCGGTCGTCGCCCGCGACCATGCCAACCGGATCAACCTCGCACGGAGCAAGCAGGACCTCCAACTCCAGCTCAACCACCTGGGGCCCGAGCCCAAGCAGTTCAACGGATGGGTCAAGGGAGAGCCGGTCCCGAACCCCGACTACAACGAATGGCACCGCAAGCAGAAGGACCTGCAGGAGAAGATCGACTCGATCGATGGCATCGAAAGCCGGCTGACGGGCGCCAATCTGAAGATGCGCGGCGCGCCGGCCTTCCTGTTGGGCTTCGACACCAAGGGCAAGGGCCGGGCGATCATCTCCGTCAACAACCCCGACACCGCCGACAACGTCGTGACCTTCGTCCCCGGCACCTCCTCCCGATTCGCCACGGCCAACGGCGACGTGGACAAGGCGGACGAGATGGTGAAGGCCGCCAAGGAATCGGACCCCGGCAGCCCCAAGACAACGGCCGCCATCGCCTGGGTCGGCTACGACGCGCCCCAGAACGTGTACACCGAAGCGGGGTCCGACTCGTACGCCGAGAACGCCAAGAACGACCTGGCACGGTTCCAGACCGCCCTGCGCACGACCCACGAGGGCAACCCCTCGCACAACACCCTCATGGGCCACAGCTACGGAACCGTCGTCGTCGGCTTCACCATGCGCGAGCACAACCTGCCCGTGGACGATGTGATCCTGGTCGGCAGCCCCGGCGTCGGCGTCAACCACGCCAAGGACCTGAACATCGACCCGTCCCACGTCTACGTCGCCCGGGGTAGTGAGGACACGATGATCAAAAACGTGGCGAGCACCAGCCTGGCCTTCGGGCTGGACCCCGTGGACAACGACTTCGGGGCCCAACACCTCCCGGCCGGCAGTACCGATCACTCGCACTACTGGCTGCCGGGCAGCGTCTCCGTCAAGGCGTTCGGCGCCGTGATCGCAGGCAACGGGATCGGTCAGTGAGGCGACACCGGACGATCGCGGCAATGCTGGCCGCCGGAGTGCTGTTGACGATCACAGCGTGCGGCAAGGACTCCGATGCCCCGACCATGACACAGTCCCAGGCGAAGCAGCAGACCGCGGACTACGCGGGGCAGGCCATCACCGACCTGCCCCAACCGGTCACCACGGCCAGCGAGCGGGAGAACGGCACCAACTGCTTCAAGAACGACGCCCCCTCGGAGTACGACGGCCGGGTCGTCGAGATCACCGAGAAGCGGCTCTCCGGCATCCCGGCGGACCGTCAGGCCGAATACGTCGAACACCTCCGGGCCCGAATCGAGTCCATGGGATTCCAGCGGGACGACTCCGGAGCGCTGCGCACCTCCGCCCACTTCACCAACCCGACCAACAAGTTCACCAGCTCCATCGACGGCATCGGCAGTTCGTACGGGACGCTCGTCATCGGCTTCAGCTCCCCCTGCGTGTGGCCCAACGGCACCAAACCCCCGCACTGAGCCGCCCCCGCCCGGCCCCTCGCGCCACACCCACGCGAGGGGCCGAACCGGGCAGACTGCTGCAGTCCGAGCAAGAACTCGCCGGCCGCGGGCCCGAACCGACTGCCGTGACCCGATCGTCATCGTCCAGTAGCGAATCCTGCCAGCCCGGTGGGGACGGACACAGACGTCCCAGTTTTCCCGTCGCGACATGCCGCCGCCACACGACCTGACGGGCGCCGACCGCTCTTTGCCGGCACTGCTTGGACTGCCCCGCAGGACCAGAAGAGGCCTTCGCCCGGCGACGCCACCCGCTCAGCCCTATGGCAAGACGTGCCGGTTTGGGTAGACATGGTCCGCTTGTGCCACGACGACCGAAGGAGCTGGGCGCGCCATGGAAAAGGACCAACTGGCCCATCTGGAGCAGCGGATTCACCACCTGATCACGGTGACCAAGTCTGTGACCAACGACCCTCACGAGGAGCTGCTCAAGATCATCCACCGACCGGGCTGGACGACGCCGGCCGAGGTGGCCCTGGTGACGAACGCGGTCGACCATCTGATCAAGCAGACCGAGGCCCTGAACGCAGCCCGCCAGGGGCTCATCGAGGGCGCCCGCTCCGTCGGCGGCTGACGGCGGGTTCCCGTCGGCCCAGGCGGCCCGTGCGGGCAGAACTCGCCTGGAGCACCGCGTCCGGGGACCGGAGCCGGTCCTCGGACGCGGTGCTCCAGGCGTTGGGGTCTGGTGCTGCCGTGGGTCGGCTGCCGGCCGGTCCGGTCAGCCCTGGCAGCTGGCCGGCCGGAAGTGCCGGACCTGGTTGTTGCCGGTCGCGTTGGCCCAGCAGTCCGTGGGGTGGCCGCCCTTGCCGTCGGGGATGTCGAGGTAGCCGACGAAGTCGTCGACCGACGCCCAGTCGGGTAACAAGGCTCCTCAGCCGATCACCGACCCGCCGCAGGTGGACGGTGAGGATCTTGGCGAGGAGGAAGGCGGCTGCGGGTCTGTCGCGGCCGGTGAGGAGTCAACGGCCGCCCCGGCCCGGTGAGGCGGCCGCTACCGGCCGGGGGCGGTGGTCGGCGGGGTGTCCAGCACCCGGAAGGAGATGCCCGCCGCGATCAGCCGGTCGATCAGCGGCCGACCCATCGCCACCGCCGTGGTCAGCTGCCCCGCCACGGGCGGCAGGTCGTCGTACGCCAGGCACAGCGCCGACTCGGCGAGCATCTTCGCGGTCTCCTGGTAGCCGGGATCACCCCCGGACACCTCGGTGAGGACCGTCCGCCCGCCGTGCGCCCGCGCCACGAACCGGACGGCGAACCAGGACCGCTCCCGCTGCTCCGCGCTCGGCCCGTCGCCGGGCTTGCGCAGCCGCCCCAGGACCCGGCGCAGCAGTGGCAGCTGGGCGGCGACGGCGACCGCTGCCACCGCGGCGACACCGGCGACGGCGACCGGCAGCCGTCGCACCGCCGCGTAGTGCGCGTAGCCGAAGTCCGGGCCGTACTCGTCCAGCGCGGCGGCCGAGCGGGACACCACCTGCGGGTCGATCGAGGGCATCGGTACGGCCCAGGCCCGGGCCGCCCGCGACCGGTGCGGCCGGCCGGCCGGGGTGCGGACGAGTCGTCCCTCGGCCGTGGCTCCACCGCGCGGCGCGCCCGGGCGGCCCGGGCCATCGCCCGCGGTCGGGAGAAGGCCGTCATCGCGGAGGCGAGGGTGCCGCCGGAGACGGTGCCGCCGGCGCGGACGAATCCCTCGACCGAGAGCCGGGCCGCAGGGCCGCCGCGTCGCAGCAACTCCTCGACGGTGAACAGCACCCCGAGGTCGTGCGGCACCGAGTCGAAGCCGCAGGCGTGCACCAGCCGCGCGCCGGTGGCCACCGCCCGCTCGTGGTGCCGGAGGTACATCCGGTCGACGAACTCCGGCTCGCCGGTGAGGTCCACGTAGTCGGTGCCGTGGTCCGCGCAGGCTGCCACCAGCGGCTCGCCGTGCCGCAGGTACGGGCCGACCGTGGACATCACCACCCGGGCCTCGGCGGCCACGGCGCGCAGCGCCTCGCGGTCCGCGGCGTCGGCAGTCAGCAGGGGGAGGTCGGCGCAGCGCGGGTCGATCTGCGCCAGCCTCGTCCGGACGGCGGCGAGCCTGCGCTCGTCGCGTCCGGCGAGCGCCCAGCGGCAGCCCTCGGGTGCGGTTCGGGCCAGGTACTCGGCGGTGAGCCCGCCGGTGAACCCGGTGGCGCCGAAGAGGACGAGGTCGTACGTGCGCGACTCGGCCATCGGCAGTCCCTCCGTGCAGGTGATCGACTGCGTCACGCTAGGAGGACGTCGTGGCGCTGTCAACGCTCTCGGCCCCTGCCCGGTGCCGTGCGCCGGGTGCGCGGCGCGTCGTGCCCCTGCCGTCGGAGGCGTGCGCGATCGCACGACGGAGCTGCCCCGACGGCTCTTGCCGTGCCGCCGGGTGTGCTGGTAGTCAGGTGGCGAACCATCAGGGAAAGGACCCGTTGTGCTCGCTCACGTCCCGTCGGGTGACGGCCGGTGGCGCCGGTCGGAGGTGCAGGTGCGTGCGCTTGCGCTGGATTTCGGGGGCACGCTGGCCCGGCCGGGGCCGCGGGCGGACGGGGCGGTGATCGCGCGTGTGCTCGGCAGTGGACCCGGGGGTGTGCCGGAGGGCTTCGCGGCGGTGTTCGACGGGGTTGCGCGGCGGATGCGGGAGGAGGGCCGGGCGCTGGGTGTGCAGAGCGTCTTCGCCGAGCAGCTGGAGCGGGCGCTGCGGGAGTGCGGCGCTTCGGTTCCGGACCTGGAGGGCGCGATCGAGGCGGTGTTCAGCGCGGTGCCGGACGCCGAGGTCGATCCGGTGGCCGCCGAGGCGCTGCGGCGGCTGAGGCGTGCCGGGCTGCGGTGCGTGCTCGCCTGCGACACGCAGCGGCCGGAGAGCGTACGGCGCCGCACGCTCGTGGCCGCCGGCATCGCGGACTGCTTCGACGCGCTCGTCCTCTCCAGCACGGTGGGGGTCCGCAAGCCCCATGTCCGCTTCTACGAGGTGGTGGTGGCCGCGGCGGGCTGCCGGCCGGAGGAGATCCTCTTCGTCGGGGACACCCCGGCCAAGGACGCGCTCGGGCCGCATGCGTACGGCATGCAGGCGGTACTGGTGAGCCCGGAGCCGCCGGCCGGCCTGCCCCGGGAGATCGGTGTGGTCGGCCATTTCGCCGAACTTCCCGAACTCCTCGGGGCGGGCAGGGGATGACGGGCCGTCAGCCCTGCTCGGCGCAGTACAGGTCGTAGTAGGCGTCCCACAGTCCGGCTCCGGCGATCGCCGCGTCGGCCGGGCCGGTGTGGAGGCCGGCCGGCACCCGGTCGGGGTCGGCGCACAGGGTGGCGGCGGCGATCAGCGTGCCGGCGCGGTAGGCGTCGTAGCCCTGGGTGGGGATGGAGTCGGCCTGGAAGAGGTTCATCGAACGGCCGTTGCCCAGCAGGGTGGCGGTCCGGCCGCCGGGCAGGTCGAAGCGCAGCCCGATGCCGGGGATCTCGGTGGCGCCGGCACGGCGGGGACCTTCGGTCAGGACGGAGAAGTCGCGGGTGGCGAAGGGGGCGAGCAGTACACCGTCGGGCAGCGCGCTCAGGTCGGCCTCGGTCAGCGCGACTTCGCCGGTGGTGCCGACGACCAGGAACGGGGTGCTGGAGGAGAGGGCCTGACGGGCCGTGCGGTAGGTGGTGAAGCCGTTCTCGGCGGCGTCGATCAGGGCCGGCAGATCGGTGTCCACGACATCCACGCGGCAGCCCAGGTCGCGCAGTTGGGTGGCGAGCAGTGACCCGAGGGTCCCGTGCCCCAGCAGCAGTACCCGCCGACCGATGATCTTGCGGTCCGGTAGCAGGGTCCGCACCCGGCGCAGGCAGGAGTCGGCGATCTCGCGGTAGCCCAGGCGGGACTTGACCTGGGAGCGGGCCAGGTTCAGCACGGGTATCGCCAGCTCGCCGGCGGCGGCGATGCGCTTGATCCCGCTGACCGTCAGCTCCAGCGCCGCGTCGGCGGTGTGCGGAGCGGTGACGGTGCCGTAGCCGCGGGCCAGCAGTCCACCGTCGTCGACGACCAGGACCCGTCGGCCGGCCGCGTGCGCGGAGTCCAGGAAGGCGTCGATGTCGGCGCCGACCCGGGCGAGTTCGGCCTGGTGGGCGTCCGGGTCGTTGACGGCGGTGTTGTCGAGGATGTCGCTGCGGTAGCCGCGGGCCAGGAAGGTCGCGTGCACCCGGTCCCGGTTCCAGGTCTGGTCGCCCTTGTCCAGGGCGAAGATCCACTCGGCGGGGATACCGGCCCGTTCCATCGCGAGGACGAATCCCGTGCTGTGCTCCAGGTAGTGGTCGCGGAAGAGCAGCGCCCAGTCGTCGAAGGCGGGCTGGGGACTGCTGTAGCGCTCCAGCAGCGGCATGGCGTCCCGGATGCCGGCCAGTTCGCTGTCGGTGTAGGGCAGCGCACGGGCGGCGAGGGTGTCGCGCAGCTCGGCGGCGAACCGGCTCGCGCCGCGGCCGGGACCGGGGTCGATCAGCACGTCCACGGCGGCCGGCGGCGGCACCTGGAAGCCCAGCGTGCGCGGCTCCTGCGGCGGCAGGCCGCGCAGCCGGACCGTGACCAGGGCGTCCGAGGTGGCCGGGTCGGTGAGCCGGAGCGTGTCGGCGTCCGCGTGCTCGTACCGCAGTCGGTGGCGCTCGGCCAGCGCGGTGACGGCCGCCGTGACCGCCGCACCGCCGATCGGTCCGCGCAGCACCTCCCACTGGTCCGCTGGGGTGTCGCTCGCGTCCTGCATCGCGACGGTCGCGGTCATCGGCATTGTGGCGGTCGTGGTCATCGGCATTCCTTCGTTCGTGGTCGGGCCGCCGGACGGGCGTCGGCCGCGGCGGTGGGCCGCCTGCGCCAGCGCGCTCTCGACGTCGCCGAGGTGGTCCAGCAGCCGCTGGGCCGCGGCGTGCCGCAGCAGCCAGAACCGGTCCAGATCCGGTTGCAGCAGCCCGGGCTTGAGGTAGTGCTGCTTGACGCCGTACAGGCTGGTCAGCAGCTGGATCAGGGCGACCCGCGCGCAGGCGGTGACGTCGGCCGCCGGCAGGAGCGGATTGGTCTCCAGGTAGCTGCCGACGAGGTTCACTCCTGAGGTGATCCAGTCCTCGTCCAGCACGACCGTGCGCGGGTCGAAGGCGATCCGGCCCAGCTCGTAGGCGGCCAGGAACGACTCGGGTGGCAGGAAGTCCAGCACCGCGGTGAGTTCGTCGCCCTGGAACAGCAGGTTGACGGCGGAGTAGTCGCCGTGCAGTACCTGGGTGGTCAACGGTGGTAGCCCGGCCAGAAGTTCGGGGATCCCGCGTAGCACTTCCCGCCGCTCGGTCAGCGTTCGCAGCGCCTGCTCGTCGAACTCGCCGCGCCGCGGCCGGCCGCCGGCGATGCCCAGCAGCTTGTCGACGGTGGCCTCCAGCAGCCCGAGGTCCGGGTGCAGCCAGTCGTCGACGGCGGCCGTCGGCCGGCGCCCGGCCGGGTGGTCGGCGAACGCGCTGTGGATGCGGCCCAGGGCGGCGCCCGCGGCGCGCTGCTGGGCGGGGTTGAGGCCGCTGTCGACGATGGCGCCGGGCATCCACTCCCAGACCGAGACGGTGGTGGAGCCGTGCCGGACGACGGTGGCTCCGCCGGCGGCGGGCCGCACCGCCGCCACCGGCACCCGCCGCAGCCGGGCCAGGCGGGTCTGCTCGACGGCGGCCCGCTCGGCGCCCAGGTCGGTCACGCCGTCCCGGTAGTGCTTGACGAACAGCAGCCGGTCGCCGACGCGGGCACGGTAGTTGACGGTGACCTGGCCGACTGGCAGCCGCTCCAGCACGGCACCGGGCAGGCCGTAGGCCTCGGCGAGCACCGCCGTGAGATCAGGCTGCGCTGCAGGGTCCGACACTGCCCCTCCTCGTTGCGTTCGGTCGTTCGGGCGTCGCCCCGGCGGGGGCGGTGCGGCGGTCGCACGAACCGCACTGCTCCGGGTGGTTCACCCGGGGCGCACCATGGTCGGTGTCCGCAGCCGCAGCTGCTCGGCGGTGCGGGCGATGAGCTCGAGCGGCGTCAGGTCGACCCGGGGGCCGGGGCCGGCGGCCTGCAGCAGGTCGATGCCCCGTCGGATCGCGGTGTCGAGCGGCGAGTCGTGGATCACCCGGTCCGCCAGCAGCCGGCCGCCCCGCTGCACGGTGAGGCGGTGCGCGTTGCGGGGCAGCCGCCAGCCCCCGGCGGCGGCCACCGGGTCGAGGTCCAGCCGGAAGGCGGTGTCCCCGGCACGCAGCAGGACGAACCGGCTGCGGTGCTCGGCGCCGGCCGGCAGCTGCCGCCAGCCGCCGGTGTCCGTGGGCGGCGGGCCGACCGGGGCGGGCGCGGGACCGAGGATCGCGGAGTGCAGCTCCAGCTCGGTGCCGCAGGCCAGTTCGGTCCGCTCGGTCAGGGCGCTGGTGAAGAGCTCCGGATGGTAGGAGGCGTGCAGTTCCCGGGCGTGCTGCCGCCCGCCCAGGTACTCCCGGCTCGCCGCAGGCGGTACCAGACGGCGCAGTACGGCCAGCATGTGCAGCCACTCGTAGCCGAGGACGCCGTAGTCGAGGTCCACGAACCGGCCCGCGGCGATGTCCGAGGAGCGGTCCTTGGTGAACACGATCCGCAGCGACTCGGGTATCCGGTGCCCGGGTTCGTGGACCCGTACGGCCTCGGTGAGCAGGTCCAGTGCCCGCGCGTGCGCGTACTGGTCGATGACCACCACCCGGGCCTGCGGGTGGGCGGCGAGCAGGGAGCGGAGTTCCGCTATCTCGTGGCTCGGGCAGGCCGGCTTCTCCAGCAGCACCCGCGCGCCCGGCTGCCTGGCCAGCACGGCCCGCAGGACGCGCAGGTGCTCCCCGGTCGGGCAGCAGACGGACCACAGGTCCGTGCTTGCGACGATCCGATCGGGCAACTGCTCGACGGTGGTCCAGCCGGCGGCGCCCGTCGGGTCCGGCGCCGGCTGCGGTTCGACGATGGTGAGTTCGGCCCCGAGGCCGCGCAGGACGGCCTCGTGCAGCCGTCCCGCGACGCCGAAGCCGACCAGGCACACGCGCAGGGGTGTCGTCACTGTTGCTCCGATGTCAGTGGCGGAAGTCCAGTGGTCCAGGGTCGGGCGAGCCCCGCCACGCAGACCCGCAGGGCGTCCTCGATCTCGTCCAGGCGGCCGAGCAGGAGCTGCGCGGTGCGGTCCCGGTGGAGCCAGAAGGCGTCCAGGTCGTCCTGGAGCGGCCTGGGGTCCAGGTAGTGCTCCTTGACGCCGTACAGGCTCCGCAGCAGGTGGGCCAGCCAGATCCGCGCGCTGAGCACCAGGTCCTGGGCGCGGGCCCCGGGATGCTCCGCGGCGTACGCGGACACCAGCCGGCAGGCGTTCTCCGGCCAGCTCGACGACTCGGCGACCTGCTCGGGAGGGAAGGCGATCCGGCCGATCTCGTAGGCGGCCAGGAACGGGTCGGGCGGGCGGAAGTCCACCACCGCGACCAGCCGGTCGCCGTCGAACATCAGGTTGAGCGCGCTGTAGTCGCCGTGCAGCACCTGGCTGGTCAGCGGGGGCAGGCCGGTCAGCAGGCGCGGGACGGCGCGGATCAGCTCACGGCGGCGCCGCAGGATCTCGGCCGAGCGGAGGTCGAACGCGCCGGGGGCGGGCAGCGCGTCGATCCGCGCCAGCAGCCCGTCGATCCGGGCCCTGGCCGCGCCCTCGTCGAAGGCCAGCCAGTCGCGGGTCTGCCGCGGGAGCCCCGTGGGGGCGGGGTGGCCGGCGAACCGGCGGTGGATCCGGGCCAGGGCGGTGCCGGCGGCTTCCGCCTGGCCGGGCGTCAGGCGCGGCTCGGAGCTGCCCGGTTCGACGTACTCCCACACCGACAGCGCCAGCGGCCCGTCGGTGCTGACGGTGCGTCCGGCGGTGGTGCGGAGCAGCCGGGGGACGGGGACGCCGGCCTCCGCCGCCTGCTCGGCCAGGTCGATCGCCGCCGCTTCGGCCGCCAGGTCGGCCTCGGCGGGGTACTGCTTGACGAACAGTCGGCCGTCCGGCCCGTCGGCCCGGTAGTTCCGGGTGCCGTGTCCGGCGTGCAGCTGCGTCACGTCCCGCACGCCGAGCCCGTACCCGGCGGCCAGGGCAGCGACCACGGCGGCCGTGTCAGATCGTTCCATGGTCTTCGCTCTCCCCCCTGAGGTGGTCTCCGCCCTGTGTGCCGGGGTCGGGTGCGCCGACGCCGGATGCGCCGACGCGGTGTGCCGGTCCGCTGCCGCCGGTTCCGGCGACGAGCAGGTGCGCCTCGGCGATGGCCTCCCAGGGCCCGGTCTCGTCCGGTTCGGGCCGACCCCACCTGGTGTCGGGGTGGGCGGCGGCCAGTGCCAGCGACGCCGGCAGGTCGGCGGGCGACTCGTGCAGGTAGGCCGGATGACCCTGGGTCATCTCCCGGATGCTCGACAGCGCCGGGGCGACCAGTGGCACCCCGCACACCACCGCCGTGCCGACCGAGCTGGGGTGGATCGCCTGCGTGAAGAACCGCTGCCCGCCGTCCGTCCGGTAGTTGCAGACGGCCACCGCGGCCGCGTCGTGCAGGTGCCGGACGTGGCCGGGGTCGACCCGCCCGGCCCACCGGTGCACCCGGTCGCTGCGGCGGGCGAGGTCGGTGACGGCGGCCTCCAGTTCCTGGTCACGGCAGGGACCGACGACGTACAGCTGCCCGTCCGCGACCTCGGCCCGCAGGAACGCCTCGATCACGCCCGGGACGTCCTTGTAGGCGGAGATGTTGCCGGCCAGCAGGAACGCGCGGCTGTCCGCCATGGCCGCGGCCAGGCGGGCCGGCCCGGGCGGCAGCGTCGGCGCGGCGGGGGCCGGCAGCCCGGCCCAGCCGCAGACCGCCACGCGGCCGCCCACCCCGGGCAGGCCGCGGACGTGCGCGGCGTCCGCCCGGGTGTGGCAGAGCACGGTGTCCGCGACCGCGAGCAGTCCGGACACCACCGCCAGGTCGGCCTCCGACGTCTGCGGCACGTCGATGGGGTAGAGGTTGTGCACGGTCCAGACGATGCGCCAGCCCTGCCGTCGCAGCCCGTACAGCCGGCGGACCAGCTCGGCGACGAGCACCGGGTCGGCCGTTCCGCCGGCGTCCCGGTAGAGGCGCTTGAGCCGGTGCAGGTTGAGCACCCCCGGAGCCTGTGCCTCCAGTCCGTCGAGACCGGGCTGGAAGCGCAGCTCCATCCGGCCGCCGACCGCCCTCTCGAACTGGGTGAAGTACGGGCTCGGCCAGCGCGGGTAGTCGGTGACCACCACCCACGGTACCGGCGGGTGCGGGACGGCGGCGGTCACCATGTGTCCCCCAGCCAGGTGATCGCCTGCCGGTAGCGGGCCAGGCAGGTGGCCGGGGAGCGGTCCGCCCCGGTCCACTCGAAGGCCAGCTCGATCTGTGCGCCCCGGGCGGCCGCGTCCCGCGCGGCCTGCAGCAGCAGCCGGTGACCGGGTGCCGCGAACCCGTCGCCGCGGTCGGAAAGGTGGACGGCCGCGGCCCGGGCGACGAGCCGGTCGGCCAGGGCGCGGTCCGGCGCCGGCGCGCAGCGGTCGAACTGCAGCGAGTCGGCCAGCAGCGCGGCCTCGGGCAGCAGGTCGAGGAGCCGGTCGGTGAAGTCGAGTGCTTCCGGCGTGAACCAGTCCGGCGAGTGCGGTTCGATCAGCAGCGGCCGCCCGCGCAGCCGGGCCGACGCGGACCGTGACCAGCTCTCCGGCGGATCCGTCGCGAGCACCCGCACCGCCCGGGCGCCCAGCGAACCGCCGCGCTCGGCCAGGGCGTCCAGCTCCGCCAGCGCGGCCGGGTCGTCGGCCAGCAGCGCGGCCAGCTCCAGGTCCGCGGTGACGGCGGTCACCGGTACGGTGCGGTCGGCCAGTGCGCGCCAGGCGGCCAGCTCGGCCGGCGCGCGCTCCGACAGGTGGTGGCCGCGCGGCCCGCCGCGCAGGTGCACGAACGGGACGGCCTGGGCGGCGGCCCACGGCAGCAGCTGCTCGGGCGGCAGGTGACGGACCCCGATGCTGTACAGGCCCAGCGGCGGACGCCCCTGGCGGGTCACGACGCGCTCCAGTCGAGCAGCAGCAGCGGCGGCTGCGGACGCCGGCCGGCCAACAGCGCACGGTACAGCTCGGGCGCGTGGTCGCCGGGGGTGACATGGCACCAGTCGGCGAACTGCTCGGGGGCGAACCGGGCCGCCAGCCAGTCGCCGACCTCCCGGAACCGGGCGACGCGCTCGGCTGCCCGGCGACCGCCCAACTCGTGCATGCCGAGGACCCGCAGGGAGGACCGGTGCACCAGCAGCGGGTCGAGCGGGGCGGCGTCCTGCGGGGTGCCCAGCAGCCCGACGGTCGCGCCGGGTGCGGCGGCGGCCAGCGCCTCGGCGAGCCGGCTGCCGGTGCACTCCAGGACGAGGCCGGCCGAGCCGTCGGCGACCGCCGGAACCACCCGTACGCCCGCCAGCCCGGCCACGGCGGGCCACGGCCGGGAGGATCGGACGTCCACCCGCGCCGCGCCGCGCCGCAGCAGCTCCAGGACCGCGCCGAGCGCGACCGGGCCGCTGCCCAGCACGACGGGGGGCGGGCCCGCCGGATCGGGAACCAGGTCTCCCAGGCCCAGGGCCGCCATCAGCTGGAACCGCGCGGCCGCGGCGACCAGCGGTCCATGGGCGGTGCCGAGCGCGTCGGCGTGAGTGGGATCGACCCAGCCGCCGTGCGGCGCCGGGGCGAGCACGACCTCTCCCGAAGCCGAGGCGGCCATCGCCATGTAGCCGGCGGCCCTGGTCTCTCCCGGGCGCCCCGTACGCAGCCGGCGCAGCTCGGTGCCGGGGCTCAGCAGGCTCGCGGTGCACGCCCTCGCCCGGTCGGGCCGGGGGCCCGGCGCGGGCGGGGTCAGGAGCACCTGGCCGTCGCGGAACCAGAGCCGGGCGCCGGTCGCCGCGGCCTCGTCCCCGCCGTGGTGGGACGTCGGCCCGACGTCCGACGGCCGGCCCTGCTGCTGATGGGGCTGTGGCATGTCCTGCCTTCGCTCGGTGGTACGGATGGTGCCGGTGATGCTCTGTCAGGCCGGGACCGGGACGAGGACGTCCTCGATGCCCGCGGCGATCTGACCGGGTGTGCCGAGCGCCGAGAGCACGGGAGCCCGGTCCGCCAGCCGCGTCGTCAGCGCGAGCCGCGCCCGGGTCAGCTCCGGCGGCTCCAGGCAGCGCAGCGGTGTGTCGTCGCAGCGCAGCACCCGGTCGAGTTGGTGGCCGCTGGCCTGGTAGAGCCAGGAGTGCCGCAGCTGGCGTTCGGCCCACCGGACCAGCGGCGACTCCCGCTGGTCCACCCGGACGTGGACCAGACGCACCGTCCGCCGAGCGGTCGGTGCGGCGTGCGCCGGTGGCAGCAGCGGCGCCAGGTCGGCGGTGTCGTCCGGTGCGACCGCCGGTCCGGGCAGGTACCGGCGGGCGGTGCCGGGCAGGTAGCGGGCCACCTCGGCACTGCGGACCACGAAGGCCGTGGTGCCGCCGAGGTACTCCGGGGAGCCGTCCGGCAGGACCCGCAGCAGGGACACGTCGCCGGAGAGCGGCTGCCAGCCGCGCTCGTGCAGGGCGAGGGCGGTGAGGGTCTTGCCCGCCCCGTGGCCGCCGAGCAGCAGCAGCACCTGGTCGTCGCGGGCGGCGGCGACCGCGTGCAGGGTGAGCACGCCCCGGCCGAGGTGGCGGCAGTGCAGCACGGCGTTGAGGAACCGGCGCACGTCGTCCGGGGCGGCGGTGTCCGGCAGCTGCGCCGTGTCGAAGTCCGGGTCGGTCCGGAACCCCGCTGCTCGCGGTCCGGTCGCCGGGCGTGAGCCGCAGCCGCAGCCGGCCACGGTGGCGCCGGGCAGGTGCGGGACGATCCGGGGCCACGCGGTCCGCAGGGAACGGGGCAGTTGCACGTGCAGCGGGCCGGCCGCCGTGGAGACGTCCCAGCTGCCCTCGGCGGGTGCGGTGGGCGGCGTGGTCATGCCGTACGGTCCTTCGGTCGGCGCTGCGCGGCGGCCACCAGGTCGTCGGCGAGGTCGGCGACGGTGCTGAACTCCACCGGGGCGAGCGCCTCGCACCGCCGCAGCAGCCGGGTGGTGTACTGGGCGAACTCCTCGCACCAGGAGGCGTCGGCCCGCACGAAGTCCCACCAGTGGAAGGTGATCACGCCGATTCCGGTGGGCGCCGCGATCGCCATCACGGACTCGGCCAGCTCCTCGGCCGGCGGACCGGCACGTCGCACGCGCTCGTAGGAGACTCCGGTCGTCTGGTAGACGTCCAGCGCCGTGCCCACCAGGCGGTACGGGCGGCGCCGCTTGGCCTCGGCCCGGTGGTCCGGCCGGTCGGGGTCCAGGCCGAGTGCGGAGACCTCGGCGTCGGTGACGGCGCGGGACACGTGGAAGCCCTCGGCGAGGCACTGCTCGCGCAGCCCGGGATCGATGTAGTTGTGCGGCGGGATCAGCGTGCGGGTGCCGAACCGGGACCGCCAGCCGTGCAGGCAGTCGGTCAGCCGGGTGACCCGCCCGGCGGAGGGGGCCACCAGCTCGGCGACGGCGGGACCGGCCGGAGACCGGTGGTCGGCGTGGGTGAGGCCGTGCAGGGCGACCTCGGCCAGCCCTTCGGCCCGGCGGCCGTCCAGGTAGTCCAGCAGGCCCGGGTGGGTCGCGGTGGAGCGGGCCGCGGCGACCTCGCGCGGTGAGGCGACCGGGCCCAGGCAGCCGAGGGCGGGGAACGGGATGGTGCCCAGCACGACCGGGCGGCCTGCCCACACCCGGTCGTCGAGTGCCCGCAGGGCGGTGAGCGGGGTTCGGCCGTGCACGTCGTCCAGCCGCAGGCAGAGGGTCACCACGGCCGGTCCTCCTCCCGGTCGGTCGACTGAGCGTCACGACCCTTTTCCAGGAAGGCGAGGGCGGCCCGGTACAGCTGCTCGTCCACCAGTTCCTGGCCGACCAGCAGGAAGTCCGCGACCGGCGCGCGCAGCAGGACTCCCGAATCGAAGTCCTCGATCCGGGCCACCTGCCGACCGGGGTGGTCCGCGTCGCGCAGGTGCAGGCCGTGCACCGGCAGCCCGAGCGCCATCCGTCGACGGACGTCGCCGTCGCCGTCGCCGTCGCCGTCGGCGGGGGTGACCGGCGTGCTGCCGGCCCTGCGCTCGGTCTCGGCCCGGGCCGCGTCCCGGAGCGGCTCCATCAGCGCGGGGGCGGGCTCGGTGAGCAGCCGGGGCCGGGCGCAGGCGTACTCGACGAGTTCCAGCAGCTCCGGTGCCAGCAGGTACTCCCGCGCCGCCGCCACGACCTCGGCCGGGTCCGGCGCGTCGGGGGAGCCGAGCAGGACCGCCACGTCGATGGCGTCCTTCACGCCGAACGGGTGTTGGAACCTCTCCTCGGCGAGCGCGAGCAGGTTGGCGACCCCCGGATCGGTCGGCGCCCCGGCGCGGACCGGGACGTGCCGCAGGTCACCGGCGTGGACGAGCGTCGCCACCTCGATCTTGAGGTCGGCGTCGAGCAGCGGGTCCGGTGCGGGCCAGCACAGGGTCGCGACCAGGTCGCGGACCGGCCCCCGGGCCAGCACCGAGACGTAGAGCAGGTCGGGGCTGTACTCCGCGGCGATGCCGCGCACCACCCGCCACAGCGCCGCCTCGTCCGGTACCAGCAGGTCCAGGTCGCACATCGACCGGACCAGCGGACGGGGGTACCAGCGGGCCAGTGAGGGCCCCTTGACGACCCGTGCGGCGCCGGTCCGGGCGGCGGCCGCCGCGACCTGCTCGTAGCGGGCGATCCGCCCGCGGGCCCGGCTGACCTCGTCCCGGGAACCGCTGCCGAGGGTGTGCCCGTCGGCCTCGGCCACCGAGAGCGCGACCGCGGCGAATCCGGGAGAGACCGGGCGGGCGGCCCGGACCACCGCGCGTGGCGTGGCGTCCTCGTCGAGGCCGAGCATGGCGCGCAGGTTGTCCAGGTCGAGCGTGAACCGGGCGAGCGGTCCTTCGGTCATCATCGGGCACCTCCGGTGCCGTCCTGCGGCAGCGGCATGCGCCAGTAGGTGTGCCGCAGCCGCCAACCGGTGGTCAGGAGCGAGTCGAGGACCCGCGAGCGCCCGGTGTCCGGCCCGGCCGGGCGGGCGTGCACCACGTTCCGGGGGTGCACCACGTTGCCGACCAGCGGCAGGCCCAGGTCGTCGGCCACCGCGCGGGAGGCGTCGACGAGCGCGGCGGTGGTGGCCCGACGCAGCTGCGGGGGGTCGATCAGGATGTCCAGCAGCTCGACGAAGCGCCCTCCGTCGACGTCGTCGCCGGCCTCGCACAGCAGCGTGGCGTGGCCGATCGCCGTCCCCGAGGACCGTGCGATCAGCGAGCGCCGGTCGGGGGCCGCGATGATCTGCTGCGCGTGCCGGCGGGCCGCGGCGTCGTCGACGCTCCCGTGCTGGCCGGCGTTGTGGAACGCCTGTACCAGCCAGCGGGCCACCTGCTCGTCGTCCCGCCGGTCGGCCGGGGTGATGGCGATGCCGTCGGCCGGGGTGATGGCGATGCCGTCCGCCGGCGAGGTGGCGGCGCCGATGTGCTGGACGTAGCTGAGGTGGCGTTCCCACGGCTCGGGCATCCGCAGCTCGGCGGGGGTGCGGACGACCGCCAGGCGGCTGTCGGGGAAGTGCTCGGCCAGGAGCCGTGCCAGACGGCGGGCGGCGGCCCGGTCGGTGAGCAGGGCCGGGTCCGCGTACTCGACCAGGCACTGCTGCTCGCCGCTGAGCGGCTCCTGGTACTCCCCTGCCACGCAGGGGTGCCCGTCCAGGTCGACGACCAGACCCGCCTCCCCGGCGGCCCGCCAGTACTCCTCGGAGATTCCCCGCGGCGTCATCGTGCGGCCTCCGGGCGGACCACCAGGTTCAGCTCCGCCAGCAGATCGGCCGCGCTGCGGCGGATGTCGTCGGCGGTGACCGAGCGCAGCGCCGCGGTCTCCTCGTCGGTCGACAGGGGGGCGCTCCGGTCGAGTCCGCGCTGGGCCAGCAGACGGGCGTTCTCCAACGGGTCCTCGGTCTGCAGGGTCAGCCGCATGACCGCCTGCTTGCGTGCCGCGTCCAGATCGGCTTCGACCGGTCCGTCGGCGGCGAGCTGTTCGAGGAGCCCGACGACGACGGCCACCACCTGCGGGCCGTTGCGCGGTTCGGTGCCCACCAGGACGCGCCAGGCACCGGCCTCCTGGTAGCTGCGGGACCAGGAGGCGAAGGCGTAGGCCAGGGCTGCGTCGCCGCGCAGTGCCCGGTAGAGCCGGGAGGACGGGCTGGAGCCGAGCAACTGGGCGAGGACGCTGAAGGCGTGGCGCTGCGGGGCCGTGCCGGCGGCGGACCGTCCTCCCAGAGCGAGCCAGCAGAAGTCGTCCTCCGGCCAGCTGACGTCCAGGTCGCGGCGCAGGGCCGGCAGTGGGCGGTCGGCGCCGCGCTCAGGCAGCGGTCCGGCGGTGCTCGCGACCAACGGTGAGCTGCGGACCACGGACTCCACGGTCGCCGCAGACAGGCCGCCGACGCTGACCAGCGCCATGCCGCGGCGCAGGAAGTTGTCGTGGTGAATCGCCGCCAGGCCCTCGGGGTCGATCCGGTCGAGCTCCTCGACCGTGCCGCCGACCGGTCGGCCGAGCGGATGGCCGGCGAAGATCCGGGCCAGGAAGGCGTCCTGCACGACGTCGCTCGGGTCGGCCGCGGCGGAGGCCAACTCCTGTAGCACCACCCGGCGTTCGCTCTCCAGCAGGGACGGGGTGAGCGCCGGCTCGGCGATCGCGCCCAGCAGGCGTTCGAGCACCGCCGGGGCGTCCTCGGTGAGCACCCGGGCCTCGAAGACCATCGCCTCCAGGCCGGTGATGGCATTGGACTCGCCGCCTCGGCGTTCGATGTACTCGCTCACGGAGACGGCGCCGGACGCCGGCGCGGTCATCAGCAGGTGCTCCAGCAGGTGGGCGGCCCCGTTCGCGCCCTCGGGGTCGTGGCGGGCGCCGAAGCCGACGGCCAGGCAGAAGGAGGTGGTCCGCAGACGTTCGTCGGGGCGGCTGAGCACGGTGAGCCGGTCGGAGACCGGGTGACCGTGGAGCCGGATGCTTTCGACGGCCTGGGGCACGGGGCACCTCTTTCGGACGACTGCTGGGCCTGTGGGGGCCCGTAGGGCTGGTTGAGACTTCTGCGACGTCCGGTCGACGTCGGATCGGAAGGGGCCCCGCCGGGAAGGGCAGTGCCCTCCCCGGCGGAGCGGTCCGTCACATGGCGGACTTGATCTTGATCTTGTCCAGACGCGGACGCAGGCTCACAGCGTGCTGACGCTCCATTTCTTCCCCTCCTCCCGGATGCAATCGGTGGTGAATCGCGACCGGAATGCGGCGCATGTTCACCGGGTGCTTCGAATCAACCATGCCGACCGCTTTCCGTGCAAGCCTTCTCCCGGAATTCTCGACAATTGTCGACCCTTGCCGGACCGGCCGAAAAATTGGCATGCCAAAGCCGTCGGCCGGGCCGGATGAATTCTCCGGAAGGCCGACACCGCCGTGCGCGAAAAAAGGTCACCCCGTCCCGTCGGGGCGTCGTTCTACTGACCGAATCCCAGGGAGTTACTGACCGAATTCCAGGGAGCCGTCGCGCCGTCCGCGCTCGGCAAAGAAATGGAATGCCAGGACGGCGATGCCCAGCCAGACCGCCCCCACCAGGACGACGGCCGCCGCCGGCCGCCACACCTGCCCGGCCGGACTCCCGGCGGCCAGCGCGGTCATCGCCCGGTTCCCGTAGGTGACCGGCATCGCCTCCGCCAGCAGGCGGATCGGGCCGGGCCAGTAGTCCACCGGCACCTGAATTCCACAGAAGGTCATCATGGCCAGATAGGCCACGTTGGACGCGATGTTCCGCAACTGGGCGGCGTTGAGCACCAGCACGCTGAGCACCAGTCCGAAGCAGTAGCTCGCGACGGCCGTCAGCAGTTGCAGAATGATCACCGCGGGGATCTGCGCCGCACTCCAGTGCAGGCCGAACAACGGCCCGAGGGCCAGCAGCGCGACCGACGACGTCGCGACCCCGCTCGCGATCCACTGCAGACTCCGGCCGAAGAACACCGGGGCGAGTTCAGCCGGCGAGGCGACCAGCAGCGGAAGGGTGCCCGCTCTTCGCTCCCAGACGCTGGAGGCGACGACCATCATCGACTCGATCACGCAGGTCATCACCGAATTGCCGATGAACCGGGCCTGGGAGTGCCCCGGCGAACCGAGCACCTGCCCGGCGAGGGTGAAGAAGACGACCTGGGAGAGCATTCGGCCGACCCAGCCGAAGGTCCATGACTTCCAGGTGTAGGTGGCCGCGAAGTCGGCCGCCGCGTTCCGCGCGCTGTAGGCCACCACGCGCAGCGGCTGTACCAGTGATGTCATGCCTGCCCCAGTGTGCCCAGGACCCGCACCCGCCGCAGCACCTGCCGCATCAGCAGCTGGCCGGCCACGAACCCGGTCGCGCCCAGCACCAGCACCATGGCCAGCCGGCCGGCCAGTTGGGGTACGTCGGGCGGGGCGAGGGAGTCCCGCAGCAGCCCGGCTCCCCAGTAGAGGAAGACCGCCCGGCTGAACGGCTGCAGCCACCCCGGCAGGAGGCTCACCGGCACCAGCACCCCGGCGAGCAGGTAGACCGGGTAGCTCAGGGTGTTCTGGAAGATCCGGGCGGAGCGGGCCAGCACGAACACCGCCGCCATCATGGTGGCCGTCCCCGCCATGGCGAGCACGGTGGCCGCCAGCGCCGCCACCAGCACGGCCGGATGGGGGACGGGCACCACGATGCCGAAGCAGAGCCACCCGACCAGCCAGGTCTCGACGAAGGCCAGCATGCTCAGCGCGACGGCTGCGCAGATCCGGCCCATGATCACGACCGACAGCGGGGCCGGCGTCGCCACCAGGGCCTCCAGCCGCCCGCCGCTGCGCTCGCTGCTGATCAGGTCGCCGGCCACGAACAGCGACATCGTCCACACCGCGATGAGCACCGGGGCCGCCACCGCGTACGGCGTGAGGGCGGAGCGGGCCGCCTGCTGCGTCATGGAGAGGAACATCAGGCTGAAGAACGGGGCCGTCACCAGCACGGCCAGGTCGCCGGGCGAGCGGCGCATCAGCAGCAGTTGGACGCGGAAGGAGGCGGTGAACGTCCTCATCGGCCCACCGCCATACCACGGTCCCCGATGAGTTTGAAGTAGACCTCCTCCAGGCGGGGCCTGGTCGTGGCCAGCGAGGTCACCCCCCGGTCGACGAGCAGGCCGATCACCGCCTTGGTCGCGTCCGTGCCGGCGACCTCCACCCGGTACCTGCCCGGGGAGAGGGTGGTGACGCCGACCACCCCCGGCACGGCGTCCAGCCCCTGCGGCGCCTCGGCGGCGTCGCTCTCGAACTCGATCCGCTCGTTGCTCGACACCAGGGTGCTGAGCGCCTGCGGGTGTTCGGTGGCCAGCACGCGCCCGCCGTCGATCAGGGTCACCCGGTCGCACACCGCCTCGGCCTCGGCCATGTCGTGGGTGGTCAGCAGGATCGTCCGGCCCTCGGCCTTCAACTCGGCGACCAGCAGCCGGAAGTCGCGCGCGGCGACCGGGTCCATGCCGGTGGTCGGCTCGTCCAGCAACAGCAGCCGCGGATCCCCGACCAGCCCCCTGGCCAGGTGCAGCCGCTGCTTCATGCCCCGGGAGAAGCCGTCGACCTTCTCGTCGGCGCGCTCGGCCAGGCCCACCCGGGCGAGCAGCTGCTCGGTCCGGGACAGCACGGCCCGGCGCGGCAGGCCGTACAGGGCGCACCAGTAGTGCAGGTTCTGCCGGGCCGTCAGCCGCGAGTACAGGCCGCGCTCGCCGCCGAAGACCACACCGACACTCCGGCGCACCTGCCTCGTCCTGGACACCACGTCCTCGCCGAACACCCGGACACTGCCCGAGCTGGGCAGCAGCACGGTGGCGAGGATCTTGCACAGGGTCGTCTTGCCCGCCCCGTTGGGACCGAGCAGCCCGTGCACGGTGCCCTCGGCCACCAGGAAGTCGAGCTCGTGCAGGGCGACCACCTCGCGCCGCTCGGCACGTCGACCGCGCCCGAGCGCGTAGCTGCGCCGCAGCGCCACGGCTTCCACGGCGGTCACCGTGCCACCTCCGCGAGCCCCAGGGCGTCGCACACCTCGGCCAGGAACTGCGGCATCCGGTCGTTCACGTCGCGCCCGTAGCGCACCCGGACCGCGGGAAGGCCCTCCAACTCCCGGCACAGCGCCGGGCCCCCGCCCTGGACCGGGGCCGGAAACCGGGACCGGTCGATCAGCCCGAGGAAGTCGGTCATGAACTTGAGTTCGCCCGCATCGGCCAGGAACTGCCGGCTCCACCCGGCCGGCCGGTCGAGGACCCGCTCGATGGTCCAGCCGCGCCGCTCCTGCTCCGGCTGCGGCAGCACCACCGCGGCGGGGACCGCCTGTCCGACCATCCGCGCCCCGGTCAACTGCTGGAACTCGTCGAGATCGAGGTAGACCCGCTTCCGGGTGGCCCGCCCCCACGGTAGCGACTGCGCCCCCTCGAACGATCCGGTCGGCGTGCCGTGCCGCCGTAGCGAGGCCTGCTCGAAGCGGGCCCGGGCCGGATGGCCGATCAGTGCGGCGGTGCTGACCCCGAGCCGGTGCGGCCACCCGTGCACGCGCACGGGCAGGGCGGGCCGCTGCGGTGCCCCGGCGAGAAGGAGCAAGTCGTCCGAGACGACGTCCCACTCGGCGCGGCTGCCGGCGAGGAAGCTGAGCGAGGACTTGCCGCCGCCGCTCGGCGCCAGGAAGAGCAGCGCCCGGTCGGCCCGGGACACGGCAGCACCGTGCAGGAAGACGGCGCCGCCGGCGCGCACCCCGGCCGCCAGGACGAACTTGAGGAAGCGCACCGCGGGCCTGAGCGAGTCGGCGTCGTCGCAGCACACCGCGAGCTCGACGGCGGCGTCGCCGGGGACCGCGCTGATCAGCATCGGCGGGTGCAGTCCGTCGTCCTGGACGACCGTCACCCGTTCGGTGCCGTGCTCCAGGACCGCCACCTGCGTCTCGTCCAGTTGGAGCCGCGGCGCCCGCGGGTCGGCGGTCGGCAGGGCGTCGGGCGCCGCCGCCACCACGCGGACCGTGAAGAGGTCCGGGTCGGGGTCCGGGGTGACGGCGAAGGTGGGGCTGAGCAACCGGGCGGCCCAGACGTCCAGTCCGGGCACCTCGGACTCCACCCTGATGGCGGCGCCGGCCACGCTCAGGCCGAAGAGCCGGCCACCCCCAAGCCGGGCCGGGGAACCGGTGCCCTCCGCGCCGGGTATTCCGGCCTGGTCTTTGGTGTGCATGGTGCCACTTCTGCAGGAGGAATATGAGCTTCCAAGAGGTACACGATGAATGGACGGATGACCAGGGGCTACCAGGGCATTCTTCGGCGCACTACAGGGCGTGGCCGAAATAATGCCGTGATCGACCCGATGTCGATGCCCAAGGATTGAACCACCGCCGCACCGAGAACCGTTGGGCCCGATCCGCGGCCCCGGTCGGACGGAGCGGTCCCGGAATTCTGCGAGAATTGAACCTCGTCGCACCCGGGAACCGTTACGCCCATCCGGAATCCCCGCCGAACGGCGGGTCGGAATCCCCGCCGAACGGCGGCCGCCGGAATCCCGAGAGCGCGGCCGGCCGGCGCGGGTCGCCCGACCCCGACCCCGACCGCACCGTCCCGCCGGGCTGAGCCCGAAGCCGGCACACCCCTCCCGAGCCGCTCGCCCCCGCGGCACGCCCTGCGGCCGCCCGGCCCGTGTCGTCGGGAGCGGACGAGCATGCGCCCGGCGAATCGGGATGGACGAGCGGACGGAAACCGACCGCTCGCCCGGAAGGAGCCTCTCGTGGCCGACATAATGAGCAAAGCGGCCCTGCTGGTGCAGCCCGTACTCACCGACCCGTTGCCCGTCCGAGCCCCGCAGCCCCACCAGCACGTACTACAGCCGCAGATCTTGGTACTGGCCGTCCGCCGTCCAGGCATCCCACTGCGATGGGCAGGCAGAACAGGCCTGCACCACCCGCGTCAGCTTTCGACCCTCATCCGACGATGGCCGTGCAGCATCAGGCGCCCGGCAGTCGACTTCGCCGACCTTCCAGCGGGTCACCGGGTGCCGGGCGAGGACGGCGTACAGCGTGGGACCGCTCACGACCCGGACGGAACCATGACCCCCCCGCCCGCGCGTGGACCACGCAGCAGCGCAAGGGGGGCCTTGGATGAGCACGTCCAGCATCATCGGCACGGTCGGGATCGTGGTCCTGGTCCTCTGCGTGGCCGCCATCGTGGCCGTATGGCGGACCGGGACGCCGTTCCCGCCGGAGCGGCCGGGTCCGCCGGGCTGTGTCGCGTGCGGGCACAGCGCGTACAGCCATGGCTCCCGCGGCAGTTGCAGCGAGACCGAGTACGACGGCTCGGACCGCTACGACGGCGGTGGCAACTGGATCGGCACCTGGAACGAGCATTCCTGCTCGTGCCCCGGCTTCAGGACGGAGTGAGGCGACCGGCCCGCCCGAAGGTCTCCGGACACCGCCGCCCTCGCCGAACGGGACATCCCGGGCCGCAGCCGGCCCCGTCGCCCTCCCCGTCGCCCTCCCCGGACGACAGCGCGACCACGAACTCGCGGTGGCCGCCGCGTCGACTCGGCCGTGGAGCCTGCGGCGTTCCTCGTCGCTCTTGCGGGGCTTGTGCCCGGGGTAAGCCCGGCGCCACCGGAGCACCGTCCGGCCGGCCGGTTCCTCGTCCGCCCGGGCCGGATCGTCGGCCCGGACCTTCACGCGAAACGGCTCACGGGCAGGCGGTGAACTTCGCCGCCGCCCGGGGCGGGGCCAAGGTCGAGCGGTCGACCTCCGCCATCAGCACCGGCACCCCGGTCTCCGGCGCCCGGAGCACCGCGCCCGGGCGCACCCTGCGCGACCGTGGACCTGCGCCTTGCCGCCCCGGCAGATCACGAGCACCGGCAACCCATGCCGCATATCTATACGAACCATGGCAAACTGGGCGCAAGTGATAGTGCTCTACAGAGGAAAATCACCCATGACTCATGGAGCCCACCCCCACGCTCCTACCATCCGCGCAAACATCGACCGGGCCCGCGGCTGCGAAGAATGCCGCAGCTGGGGCACCGTGATCACACCCGAGGGCCGCCTCGAGCTGTGCCCCAGGTGCCAGCCCCCTGATTAAGTGGAGCAGGCGATCGCAGAGCAGCGTTTCGACAGCGATTCGGAAGGCACCTGAACCGGATACTCACGAGAACGAACCCGATCTCTCACCCCGCCCCGCCCTGCCGCCGTTACCCGCGCTTCTCGAACCGGCGCTCCAGTTCCTCGTGCCAGCGAGCCGCGTTGCTGCCGTCCAGCTGACCGGCAAAGGCCCGGTAGACGGCCGGCACCAGAGCCTCGCGGTCGGCGGGCTCCGCCGAGGCGATCGCCCAGAGCGCCTCGGCGGTGTCGTTGTCCAGACCGGTGCAGGAACGCGGTCCCCCGCCTGCGAGCACACGCTCCAGTTCCCCGTGGAAGATCTGCCGCAGCTCCTGGTCGGTCGGCCGCCTGTGCCGCATCCCGTCCCCCATCGACGTCGAACTCGAACTCCCCGCCCCCGGAAACGACACGGTTGCCCAGGCCTGTGGTTCCACATGCCGGCTTCGGCTCGTCGGGGCGGGCGGCACCAACGGGCCCAAGTCCCTTACCGCAAGGGCCTGCACACACCCCGGGCGCTCCGGCCGGCCCGGGCCGGCCGACCTGACCCACGCTGACAAGATCGCCGCCCCGTGGGCGGCGATTTCAGCATCACCCACTGTCCCCCGCCACGGCGCCCTCGGACGGGCGGGCGGGACCGCGCGGGCCTTCTGCAGGCGCTTGAGGGGCAGGGCGGCGGGGCCGCGAGACGGCAGTCGGTCGAACCCAGGGAGTCCTCGGCCATTCCGCTACTGTGAGTTCCAGGTCTTCACCTCTACGTAAGGAGTGTTCGATGCCGTACTCACCGCTGCTGGTCAAGCCAATGAAGGAAGAGCTGACCGAGATCGGCTTCACCGAGCTGCTGAGCGCCGACGATGTCGACCGCGCCATGGAAGAGGCCACGACGGGCATGACCCTGGTCGTCATCAACTACGTGGACGGCTGCTCCGCCGGAATGGCCCGCCCCGGCGTCCGCATCGCGCTGGACAACGGGTCCAAGCGCCCCGACCGGCTGCTCACCGTCTTCGCCGAGCAGGACCTCGAAGCCACCGCCCGGATGCGCTCGCACTTCGCCGACATCCCGCCCTCCCAGCCCTCCATCGCACTCTTCAAGGACGGCGAACTCGTCCACTTCGTCCCCCGCCACCGGATCGAGGGCCGCGACGCCCAGTCCCTGGCGAGCGACCTCCAGGCCGCCTTCGACGAATTCGGCCAGTAACCCGGCCCCGGCCCCACCACCGCGCCCGGCCCAGGAACCCCGCAGGCACCCTGGCCCGGCCTGCCCCGGCAACGGCGGCTTCACGCTCCGGCAGCCGACCAACGAACAAGGCCGTGGCCGGCGCACGAGTGCGCCGGCCACGGCCTTGGTAGTAGCGGGGACAGGATTTGAACCTGCGACCTCTGGGTTATGAGCCCAGCGAGCTACCGAGCTGCTCCACCCCGCGTCGGTGACACCACCCTATGCGGTAACCGTTCCAAGACGAAATCGGTTTCCCCGGCCGGACGGCGGGGGCGGATCGCGTGCGTACCGAACCCGCGGTGGTTCGACGGACGTGCATCAGCGTCAGGGGCCCGAACTCCCTGTCGTTCCACCGGAGGTGTGGTCGGTCTTGTCCGATTCACCGGTGCCCGACACCAGCCGCAGTACTGCGCTGTCCCGCCGCCGTGCCTCGGCATCGCCGGAGACCGTCCGCCCCCGTCGGCCGGCGAACCGGGCCGGCCTCCCCCGCCCTGCGTGGGACCGTCAGGCCGGGGCCTGCCCGGCGCCGGGGCGCTGGTTCTTCGCGTCGACGACGGCCCGGGTGAGGATGGTCGTGCGCTCCACGACGGTGCCGGGCTTGATGCCGTTGAATTCCCGGACCTGCACGCCACGGCTGCCGAGGTACTGGTGGCTCTCCCGGTCGAAGATCCACTCCGATCGTTCGCCGGTTTGAGGGTCGAGTCGCGCCAACGCGATTCCGTCGCGGCCGGAGGCGTCCTGCGCGTGCTCGACCACGACGACGCCCGGGATCTTGCCGACGGCCTCGTAGAGCGAGGCGGCGAGGCCGGAGGGGACGAGCTGCTCGCGGATGATGGAGCCGATCTCGTTGAACGCCTGCTGGTCGTGGTCCCGGCTGCCGCTCACCGTCGAGTAGACGGACTTCAGCAACGCGTCGGGGTCGGCGGGCTGGGCCGCGAGCCACTGGTAGGACAGCTGCTTGCGGGGCTCGTCGTTGTCCAGCGTGACGCCGCCCTTCACCTGGTAGCCCGGCTCGTCCAGCCAGCCCTTCGTGCCGTCGGGCGACTTCCACACCTCGCGGTCGTGCAGCGGCTGGACCCAGGTGGCGAACTCCCCCGTGTCCGCGTTGTGGCTGGTGGCCATGAAGGAGACCTGGCTCTTGATGTAGATGTACTGGCCCGGTCCGGGCTGGGGCGTGGTGTGCGCCGTCGCGGCGGCGGCGATCGCGTGGACCGTCGAGGCGAGCTGGACGGTGCTCCCCTCCTCGATCTGCACCACGGGTGCCTTGACCAGCCGCGGGGAGGCAACGGTGCCGGTGCCGGCCGAGCTGCCCAGGGAGACCGCCACGGCAAGGGCCGCGGCGGCGGCGACGGGCGCCGCGAGGAGGGCGGCGCGGCGCAGCGGGCGCCGCACCGGGGAGGCCGCGGGGATCGGGTCGGGCTGGTGGATCTCGCTCATCAGGTGCTCCTCGAGCAGGTCCTGGCGGTCGGCCGCCAGGCGGGGATCGGCCGGCGCCGGCAGCAGACGGGCCAGTTCCGCGTGGTCGAGCGGTTCGGTGCGCCGCCGCGAGTTGCGGATCATCGGTGCGTCTCCTTGTGCGGCCGGGCCGCAGTGCTGCGGCTGCCCTGTAGTTGTCCGGGGATCGGGAGCGGTTCCGTGTTCTTCTTCGTGGCGCGCAGTTCCTCGTCCGCGAGTTTGCGCAGTCGGGTGCGGGCGCGGGAGAGGCGCGAGCGCACGGTGCCGACGGGTACGCCGAGGGCGGCCGCCGCTTCCGCGTAGCCGAGCCCGGACCAGACGCAGAGGGCGAAGACCTCGCGTTCCGAGCGCCGCAGGCGTCCCAAGGCCTTCCGAGCGGCCGTGAGTTGCTCGGAGTCGGCCATGCGGCCGACGAGTTCGTCGGCGAAGTCGGGGACCGGGTCGGTCGCGGGCATGCGGGCCATGGCCACGGTGTGGCGGCGGGCGGCGCGCGTCGTGTTGCGCAGCACGTTGACGGCGATGCCCATGAGCCAGGGGCGTGGGCTGTCGCCCTCGTCGCGGAGTTTCCCGCGCAGGCGCCAGGCCTCGAGGAAGGTCAGCGAGACCACGTCCTCGGCGAGTGCCCAGTCTCCGGTCACGCGCACGGCGTGGCGGTACACCAAGGAGGCGTGGTCCCGGAAGAGGTCGCGGAACGCTTCGGGGTTCCCGGCCCGGAGCCGGGAGTGTGGATGGTTCACGTCATGCCTTGTCCGAGCAGGAAGGCCGGTTCCCGTGACGTGGGTCACCATTCGCGGCCGGCGAGGAGGTGTGGGGCCGGACCGCAGGCGGGGGACGGGTTCTGGTCCAACTTTTGGTCGGTCACGGTGAGTGGTCGGCCGCGTCGCAGGATCCGTGCGTGTTGCCTACCGGTTCCGGACTCCGCCGCGGATCTGCGAGGCCCGGTGGGCGGCGTCGAGGATGCTGTCCAGCCGGTCGGAGATCTCGCCGGCGTGCTGGGCGACGGGCTTGGGCGGGTCCATGGGAGCGGCGATGGACTCGATGTCGCCCTGGAGCAGGAGGACTTCCCCGATGAACGCCGAAACGTCTTGCGGGGGAACGCGGAGCTCGTCTCCAGCCGTCCGGGGGAGGAACCGTGCGCCGCGTGGGCGGACGGTTCCCGATCCCCGGACCGTGGTGCGCCGGCTCTCGAAGCCGGCAAGATCGGACGGCCCTTCGGGGACGTCAAGGAACCGGGGCTCACCGTCCCCGTCAGCGGTGAACACGTCTGCCAACAAGCTCATGCGCGCAGTGGACCACGCGCTTGCCCGGATGGTCCACGTCCATGCGCTGCGGTCGGCCCCGTGACCGGCCGAGGCACGGTCACGGGGCCGGCAGAACGCGCTTCCGCAACACCCCGGAGCCGGCGCGTCCGTACCTGTGGCACCTGATCATTTTGATCCGGCCGACGGCGATTCGGGGCCCCGGGGGCCCGGTTGCGCGTCAGTAGCCGGTGCCGCGCTTGATCTGGGCCCGCTCGACGTCGTGGGTCGCACCCTTCTGGTCCAAGGTGGCACACGCGTCGGCGATGTCGCTGGTCAGGCGCTCGACCTGCTCGCGGCTCAGGGTCTCCTTCGCCAGGGCGCGAAGGATCTTCACCCGCTGCGCGTTGGGCGGGAGCGTGTACGCCGGCACCATCCAGCCGCGCTCGGCCGAGAGCTGCCAGGCGATGTCCGACTCGTCGTACGAGTGCTTGCCCGCGAGACGGAAAGCGACCAGCGGCAGCTGCTCGAGATCGCTGCCGATCACCTCGAAGCGGCCGCTGTCCCGCAGGTTGTCCGCCAGCGCGCGGGCGTTCGCCTGCATCGTCTCCATGACATAGGTGTAGCCCTGGCGACCCAGCCGCACGAAGTTGTAGTACTGCGCGAGCACCATCGACGCGCCGGTCGAGAAGTTCAGCGTGAACGTCGCGTCGGTCTTGCCCAAGTAGTTCTCGTAGAACACGAGGTCCTTGGCCAGGTCGGACTCCTCGCGGAAGACCAGCCAGCCGATGCCGGGATAGACCAGGCCGTACTTGTGGCCCGAGACGTTGATCGAACGAACCTGCTCGAGCCGGAAGTCCCACTTCGAATCGGGGTAGAGGAACGGCCACACGAAGCCGCCGCTGGCACCGTCGACATGGATCGGAATATCGAGGTCCCGCTTCTTGCGGATGTCGCGCAGGAGCTTGTCGATCCCGACGACGTCGTCCATGTGACCGGTGAACGTGGTGCCGACGACAGCCACGACGCCGATCGTGTCCTCGTCGAGGTGGGGCTCCACATCCTCCGGGCCGATCGTGTACTTGTCCTCGGCGAGCGGCACGATCCGCGGCTCGACGTCGAAGTAGCGGCAGAACTTCTCCCACACGACGTGGACGTCACCACCGAAGACCAGATTGGGCCGGTCGACCGACAGGCCGGCCGCCTGGCGGCGCTCCCGCCACTTCCACTTCAGTGACAGCGCACCGAGCATGATCGCCTCGGACGAACCCTGAGTGCGGCACCCGGCAGTCTTCCCCGGCGCGTGGAAGAGGTCAGCGAGCATCCGCACGCAACGCTGCTCGATCTCGGCGGAGATGGGGTACTCCGCGTGATCGATGAAGTTGCGGTGGAGGTTCTCCGCGATGATCCGCTGCGCCTCCGGCTCCATCCAGGTGGTGACAAAGGTCGCGAGGTTGCGCTGCGGGTCGCCCTCCATCACGAGGTCCTCGTCCACCAGCCTCATGGCGTCCGTTGCGGTCATGCCTTCCTCGGGAAAGGTCTCCGAGGGAGCAGGTGCCGTCAGGAATCGGTTTCCGAACAGGGCCTCGGCCTCACTCTTGCTCATGCCGACGACTCAACCACGCCCCGGACGGGTGCCACGGCAGGACCTGAGGACCGGGCTCGAACTGCACGCAGACGGCGTAAATCCGCGAGCGGGCAGCAGGAACCGCAGCCGGTCCGCCACCCCGGCTTCCCTGCTTCCCGGCCGCCTGCCGCTCCGTCAAGCCGGACTCGTTCAGGCCCGACTCGTTCAGGCCGGTTGTGGCGGCGTTTGGGCGGTACGCCTGGCGAGCGGGCCTGCAAGCATCATGACGAACAGGCTGATGCACGATCCACAGCGCCGCCCCCCAGCACCAGGCGAGCACCTGATCGGCCGTTGCTCCATCGATCTCCGTGGGCGTGAGTTCGAGGTCGTCAACTCGGTCGGGTGATCTTCTGGCCGGCCAAGTACGAGAGTGGGCCTCCGGCACAGCTCGTGGGTGTCGAATCCAGTCGAGCACCAGGAGGCCCCTGGCGCCGCAGTCTTCCGTGTCCCTGCCGGTGACTCGGAACCCGCGGCGTCGGCTGCGCTCCGCATCGGGGAAGGCGCGGCGAGTCGCTTCACGGCCGTCTCTGCGGAGCCGGACAATACGGGATCAGAGCGATATAACCCGGCGGCAGGCGAGCAAGGGCGGCCATGACCAGCGCAACCGAACGAGACGGCCAGCCCGCTCACCGAGGGAAGACGATGAGCTGGCTGTCGAAGGTGTTCGAGCTCAACCACGCGGGCGTGAACTGGCAGCGGGCGGTGGTGTTCCTGGACGTCGGGCTGGTGCCGCTGATCGTCTTCTGGGCGATCGGGCATGAGGAGTATCTGTTCAGCGCCTTGTTCGGCATGCTGTTCACGTCGCTGGCCGACCCGGGTGGCGGGTTCGGGTACCGCGCGTCGCACAACGCCGTCTTCGCGCTGATCGGCGCGGGGATCACTGCGCTGGCGTTCGGGATCGGGGGCGAGGCCTGGGGATGGCTGGCGCTCGCGGCCTTCGTGGTCACGCTGGTGGCCGGCCTGACCCTCACGTTCGGGGTGCACAGGTTCGTCAATGCCATGCTGCTCAACGTCTGGTTCATCGTCGCCGTCGGGCTCGCGTTCAACCTCCAGCAACATGCCCGCATCACCAACTACACATGGGCCCAGGTGCTCGCCTGGGCGGGCGGGGCAGCACTGTGGATTCTGATGACGTTCGTCGAGTGGCTGATCCGCGGCCGCCAGGACCTGCCCCAGCCGTTCGCCGAGATCCCCGGAGACACCTCGCACAAGAAGCTGACCCCACCGATCATCGTGTTCGTGGCGCTCCGCGCCCTGGTCATCGGCGGCACCGTCGCCCTCGCGTTCGGGCTGGACCTGTCGTACGGCTATTGGATCCCGATCGCGGCCATCATCGCGATGAAGCCGAGCCTGGAGCAGAGCACCCTCGTTTCCGCCCAGCGCCTTTCCGGTGCGTTCATCGGCGCCATCGCGGCAGCGCTGCTGCTCCTGCTGCCTGCCAGTGAGACCGGCCTTCGATTTTTCGCGATGACGCGCGGACTGGAAATCGTCGCGCTCGTCCTCTTCGTGCACGCCGTCGGGATCCGCTTCCTGAACTACGCCCTCTACTCCGCCGCCATCGCCGCCGGCGCGCTCATCCTGACCGACTTGCCGCAGCCCTCCCACTACGCCGCCGAGGGCTACCGGGTGCTGTGGACGGTGTGCGGCGCCGGTATCAGCCTGATCGTCATGCTGCTGGCGGGCCTGCTCGCCAAACGCACCGCCAACCGGCCGCCACGATCGGCCTGAACGCGTTGTCCTGCGCGTTTCATCTGGGCTCCATCCGGGACGGCATCGCCTGGAGGGCGGTGCCCGCAGACCCGACCAGTCAGCGCAACACACTTGCTGGGTAACATTCCGTCCGCATACGTGTGCGCTGAGGCAGCCGTGCGCGGTCTGGTCGGGGGGTGACGGTGCGTAACTCGGGTCTGGTGCATCAGGTTCGGATGCTGCGGGCGGGGCTGGGGGACCCGGCTCTGATGGTGGCGCAGTTCCGGCTGTCCGCGGTGGGGGGACGAGGGGGTGTGGACGGCCGGTGAGGGCGGTCTGCGGTGGATCTTCGCGTTCACGTCGGAGGAGGAGCTGGCGGCGTTCGCGCGGGTGAAGGGCGTGCCGGTGGACGGGTTGCCGTATCTGACGGTGCTGGATGTGGCGGTTGCGGGGCTGGGGGTTGCGGGCGGGGTGGCGTTGGACGTGGCGGGGGCGGAGCCGATGCTGTTCCCGCCGATGCGGGGGATCGTGCCGGACGAGGTGGCTCTGGACGGTCCGATGACGACGACGGGGGGGTTGTGACATGGCGGGTTCGGGGTTCGGGGTTGATCCGCAGGCGTTGAAGCTGGCGGAGGAGGGCATCAACGGGGCGATCGCCGAGTTGCAGGGGCTGGGGATCGCGGGTCTGGCGGAGTCGGGGCGGGGGTTCTCGGAGCTGGAGCTGACCGGCATGGAGGCCGGCCACCCGGACCTGCAGGCGGTGTTCACGGACTTCTGCGAGCGCTGGTCGTGGGGGGTGCGGTCGCTGGTGCAGGAGGGCACCGACATCGCCGGGAAGCTCGGCCTGTCGGCGGGTTTCTACCACGAGCAGGAGAAGTACGGCAGCGGCCTGCTGAAGGACGTGGTCGCGGCGGGCATCGGGAACCCGCACCAGAGCGAGGAGCAGGTCGAGGGCAAGTCCTGGGACGCGGTCCTGGGCGACAACCCGTACACCTAGCTGACCAACCCCGACTTCTCGCAGGAGTCCGCGGACAAGGCCTTCGACAACATCGGGAAGACGTGGAAGGACGTCGGGAAGGAGAAGCTGGAGGGGCCGTTCGGGATCTACAAGTCGATCGCCGAGGCCGCGGCGGGTGACCACTGATGGGCCTGCACTTCAGCATCACCGACCTGGTCGACGCGACCGATGCCGTCGTCGACTCGGCCCAGAAGGCCGGCGGGAAGGTTATTCAGAAGGGCTCCCACCTGGTGGGCGGCGCCCTGGACGAGGCCGGGCTGCACGGTGTGGCCCAGAAGGTCAACGGGTGGGGCGACGACGTCGCCGACGGGGCCGGGCTGAAGGTCGGCGAGCGCGGGCTCGACCAGAGCGATGATCCGAAGGAGCTGGTCCACGGGGACGCGAAGAAGCTGGGTGAGGTCGCCGGGCACCTGAAGAAGTTCCACGACGCGTTCGAGAAGACCGGCACCGGCCTGGCGAGGCTGGACCACGAGCACTGGACCGGGGCGGCGGCGGAGGCGTTCCAGAAGGCGTTCGACCCGCAGCCCAAGCAGTGGCTGACCGCCGCGGACGCCTGCGGCAAGGCCGCCGCCGCGCTGGAGGCGTACGCGCACACCGTCACCTGGGCACAGGGCGAGGCCGCGGAGGCGGCCAGGCTGTGGAAGGCGGCGAAGAAGAAGGCCGACGCGGCCGCGAAGGCGTGGCGCGAGGACGCCATGACCTACAACCTGAGGGTCAAGGCCTACAACTCCACGCCCGCCGACCAGCGCCCGGCCGCCCCGCCGACCGATCCGGGGGAGTTCAAGAACCCGGCCGAGGCGGACTTCCGGCACGCCGAGGAGAAGCTGGACGCGGCCCGCACCCAGCGGGACTCCGCCGCGCGCACCGCCGCCGGCGCGATCGGCGCGGCGGTGGCGTCGGCGCCGGCCATGCCGAGCAAGATGCAGATCCTCAAGGCCGAGGTCAAGGACGGCCTGATGGCCGCGCCCGTGGCGTACGAGCATTTCTACGGCGGGCTCATCAAGAGCGGCACCGACCTGGCCAAGCTCGGCCGCTCCCTGAACCCGATGGACCCGTACAACCTGTCCCACCCGGCCCAGTACCTCGACGGCCTCTCCACCACCACCGCCGGCCTGATCAAGGCCGGCGACCACCCCGTCGACCTCCTCAAGGGCCTGGTCGGCAGCGGCTGGGGCAACGACCCCTCCGAGGCGAGCGGCAAACTCGTCGGCAACTTCCTCATCGGCGCGGGCACCGGAGGCGGCGGCACCGCCGCCACCCTCGCCGAACGCGAGGCCGCCGCCGTCGCCGAGAACGCCGCCAAGAAGGCCGCCCAGGAAGCAGCCGAGAAGACGGCCAAGGAGGCCACGGAACTCGCTGCCAAGGACTCCGCGGTAGCAACCAAGCTGCGCGATCTCATGGACCTGGAAGCCAGGAGCACCAGCGCATGGCCCAGCGATCCGCTGAAGGTGGCCGCGACCAAGGACGTCAACCTCACGAACATGGCGTACGAGCCCAAATGGCGGACCACGAACGAGGATCTCTACCGGTTTGACGCGAGGAACCCCGAGAAGATCTTCAAGCCGGACGGTGGGCTACAGCCGTGGGAGTCCGACTTCAACGACCTGCACGCCTACGCGAGCGGTGAGAGCAAATCGTCGATCTTCGTGGGCACGACGCGCGATCCGGGGTCGAGAATCAGTATGGGCAGGCAATGGCGGTACGACATCGAGGCGGAGGGAGGCATAGACGTCAACGCGACGCTCGGGCGGAAAGAGTCGGGCGGCATCACGCCCTATGCCGACGAGGCCGAGGTGGCCTTCCCCGGCGGAGTCCGCGTCGAGAACATCAAGGGTGCGTGGAGACTCGAAAACGGAACGCCTGTGGAGTTCGTCCCGAATCCTTACTACAAGCCAGGACCTGCAAGCCATCTGCCGGAGGGCCGGACGAATCCGTGAGCCGGCCCTCAGTGATCGAAGGAGAAACCGATGACCAAAGGACGTCCTGATCCGGTGCTCACCGACAGCATGCGTGCTGAGGCGAGGACGCGCCCCGGCCAGTGGCTCTACTCGATCGATCCAGGGTTCGACCCCGACGGCGAGGTCCCGCCGCACGGCATCGTGGGTGGCTGGCAGATCGATCACGCGGGCAATGTGGTCCGGTTCCTGCACAACCCGAACTACCGCCCCTCCCCCATGGCGCTGGGGCTGCCCAAGCCGGTCAACGAGCTTGAGAACACCCTGCAGTTGGCAGCGACCGGCTACCGCGGCGACGAACACCTGCTCGCTGCCCTGCTGCAGGGGGAGGTGCTCGTCCGCGCCGTTCCGGGGCAGCAGACGCCGGTGAGCATCCCCGCGGACAACGGCCGCAGAGTGCTGGAGGTGTGCACTTCGGCCGGCTACCTGCCTCCCGAATGGCCCGGTGCCATTTCTCTGCCTGGGCGTCAACTCGCCGATGCAAAACCCGGATTGGACATTCGGATCAATCCGGGAAGCAGGGTCTCCGTGGCCGTTCCGATCGAGGACGTCCAGCGAGCCGTCGCGCCGGGAACGCGCGGGCAGGTTTCGCAGTGACCTTCCACGGCGAGGTGCCGACCCCCGAACAGTACGACGCCGCCCGGTTCTTCGTCCTGACCAGGGAGCGCACGGCAGGGCAACTGCTCCGGGACGGCGAGCACGAGGTCGTCTCCGTCTTCGGCTCCTGGTCGAGCCTGATGACGAAGAGCCTCGTCCGGACCAGGCTGGCCATGGACAGCGGCGACCTTGCCGGGGCGGCTCGTTCCTGGGCCGTGGTTCTTGAGGGGATCTCGTGGTGGGCGTTCACCCCCGACTTTCCCGAGGTGCTACGGGAGGCCGGTGTCGCTGCCAGCCGCTGGGACTGACCGGCCCGTCGGTTGCTACGGCTCTCGCGCGTCGGTTGCCATGGATCCTCCGCCCGCGGGCAGGTCGATCCGGACGATCCCGTCCGGCAGGACACAGGCAAATCCACCGGGGCCGGCCGGCAGAACCGTGCGCACAGGCAACCCGAGCGAGAGGGCGACCGCGGCGGCGGCGTGGTCGACCGGGCCCACACGCAAGACGCCGTCGGCCCAGCCCACGGCAAGGAACAGGCCGGCGGCGGTCATCGACACCGCCACCGAAGTGACGGGATGCCCGCGCTCGGCGACCGGCCGCGGAAGGGGCGGCACTCCGGGACGCCATGCCCGCACGCGCCCGTCGAAACCGCCGCTGACGAGCAGCACTCCGCCTATGGCGCCCCCCTCGCCGGGCAGCAGGGTGGCGCTGAGCGCCGTAGCCGGCCCTGAATGCAGCTGTTCCGAACCAGCGCGCGTCGGACCGAACCAGTGCACCGTACCGTTCCGGTCGCCCACGGCAGGAAGGTGAGCCAACGCAGTTGGCCCGGCGGTCGCCGGCAGCGGAAGGCCTTCACCGGCGAGCAGGTGGATGCCTCCTCTGCCGTCAAGCGCTGTGACCGTGCCGTCGGGGTAGCACGTGAGCAGGCGGGGATCACGGGGACAGCCCGCCGGCCCAGGGCCTTCGAGGAAGCGCCCCGAGACGAGGTCGAGCAGTTGTACTTTGCCCGTGGTGTCGGCGATGAGGATCGCCCCGTCGAACGGTCCGCGACCGAGCGCCGCGCAGGCCAGGGGCGCCTGGCCGTCCGTCCGCCACTGCGCCCAGGTGGCGTGCCAGGCCGCGGCGGCTGCGGGCGGTGGGACGACGCCAGGCGCCGTCCCCAGCAGGCGGGCCCGCAGGAGTTGCTCCCGCGCGGCCGGCGACGTCTCGTGAAACAGCGCGGGGCCGGCCGCGCGCCAAGCAAGGAAGAGGCTGCCCCGGGGCTGCGCGGCGAAGGCTGCAGCGACGGCCCGCTGATCGGCGCGGGCCACGAAGACCGGGTCCTCCAGGAGCTGTCCGGCGGCTCCGGCCCGGACGGCCTGTCCCAGCACAAGCCCCAGCCGGTCGGGATCGGACCGGACGAGATCCGGGGTACGGTCCGCTGTGCGGGGAACCGTCGCGGCGACGGCGCGGGCGAGGAGCAAGGGGTCCACCGGTTCGCCGCTCGCTGTCACGGTCTGCCGCAAGGGCCCCGGCGGGAGCGACCACGTGCCGCCCGCGGGCGAGTCGGCCGGCAGCAGGCCCGAGGCGTGCGCGACAGCGTCGGGATCGCCCAGGGCGGACCACTCCTGCAGGGTGAGTGGCCGGACTGCGGCTGCCAGCACGCTCACGGCCGGGCGCGTCCCGGTCGGTACCGAGCTCCACCAGGCAGCGGTCACATCCGCAGCTTCCGTCGAGGCGGTGGCCGTGGCGGGGACCTTGGCCGCCAGCAGTGCCAGCCCGGGGTTCGGATAGACCTGTGCGGCGCCGAAGGGAGACGGTCCGCGTTGCCGGTCGTACCAGGCGGCGAAGCGCTCCGCGTCCGTCCAGCACGGATCGTCCAACGCCAGGACTGCCGGCTGGTCCACCCCGGGCAGATCACCGTCCGACTCGATGACGGCGCGGATCCCGGGCAGCGCCAGCAGCGGGGCGATCAGCTGGTCGGTCATGGCCTTCGCCTCCACCGACCGGTTCAGGTCCCACAGGAAGAGCAGACGAGGACGGTCCGGGGCCTGCAAGGTCATCACCAGCTCAGCCGGCGTGCGGGCATGGACACCCAGCCTGGCCGCGAGCGTCCACGTCGCGCTGTCGACGGTCAGGCCGGCCAGCGACAAAGCAGCGTCGGGGCGCTGCCGGGACGGCGCCGCCGGGTTGGTGCAGGCGGTCGCCAGCCAGGTCAGCAAGTGCGTCTTTCCGATCGCCGCGGGGCCGGACACCGCACACACGCGGGGTGCTCGGGGATCCTCCAGCCATGCCAGCAGGGCCTGCCCGGCCGGACGGCGCCCGGCTCGCAGGGGAGGCATCCAACGTTCGGTCCCCATCACAAAGCCCCCTGCCCTCCCCTGCCCTGTGGACCCGATTCTACGAACCGTGCGACGGGGCGAGGCCGGCGGGCGCGGGCGGCCGGCGCCCAATGGGGTCCGGGGAAGGGCGGGACGGCCCCCGCACCGTCTGCGCTCTTGCCTTCCGCCCTTGCGGCAGCCACGCTCGGATTCACGTCAGACTCGACACCCGGGGGCCCAGTGGACGACGTCAACCACCGGAGGCGGCGCGGCGACCTCGGCTGCTTCGTCCTTGCCGTCCTCGTCATCGCCGGCGTCATCGCCTTCTTCGTCTGGGCCTGGAACCAGCCCGGCGCGGACACCCCCAGCTACTGGCACTGACCCGTCCACGGCCCACCCACCCCGGGCGCACGACGGCACGGTCGCAGCGACGGCGGCACAGTCCACGAGTTGCGGCAGCACCGGTCGCCGGTGCTCAGTGACGGTAGGCGGCTGTCGCGATCTCGACGAAGGACCGGATCAGCGGGTTGGTGTCCCCTTCGTTCCACACCGCCACCACTCGGCTCGGCGGCATGTCGATCAGCGGCACCAGGGTCAGCTCCGCGGGCAGGTCGTGTCCGAGCGGGGCCAGGCCGACCGTGGCGTTCCACAGTACGGCCTGGAGGCATTCCTGGACGGCGCGCACCACTGGGCCCTCGCGCGGCCTTCCGCCGTTCCAGTAGGACTGCCAGAGGGGGTCGGTACCCGGCGGGAACTGGAACCAGCGACGGTCGCCCAGCTCGGCCAGCCGCAGCCGGTCGCGGCGGGCCAGCGGGTCGTCGGCCCGCAGGACCACGCCGACCGGATCGGCCCGCAGCGCACGCACCGTCAAGGCGGTCTCGTCGAACGGCGCCCGGGTCAGGGCGATGTCGACCAGTCCGGCGCGCAGCCCGCAGGTCGGGTCGGTCAGATCGGTGTTGCGGATGCGGATGTCGATGCCGGGGTGGGTCCGGCGGTAGGCGGCGGCCAGCCTGGACACTCCCGGGTCGGTGCCGTCGCCCAGGATGCCGATGGTAATGGTCGCGATGCCGGCTGCCGCGCTCACGCGTACACGGACGCGGTCGGCGTGGTCGAGCAGGGCCCGCGCCTCGTCGAGCAGCACCGCGCCCGCCGGGGTGAGCGTGATGCCGGCGGGCGAGCGGACGAACAGCAGGGCCCCGACATCGGCCTCCAACTGCTTGATCGCCCGGCTCAGCGGCGGCTGACTCATGTGCAGGCGGGTGGCGGCCCGGCCGAAGTGGAGTTCCTCGGCGACCGCCACGAAGTAGCGCAAGGTGCGTAGCTCCACGCTGCAAAGATACCCACGAGGTATCGGCGGCGCGGGATGGGTCTTGGACACCGGCGGGCCCCCGGCGGTGCACTCGTGAGCATGACCGAAGAATCGAAGACCGGGCAGCCGCAGATCGACCCCGCCGTATCGGTGGTGGGTCCCGGCGACGGCGAGACGATCGTTCTGGGCACCACGCGCATGCGCGTGCTGGAGGACGGCAGCCACACCGGGCACCGCCTCGCGATCGCCGAGTCCGTCCTCGCCCCGCACACCCAGGGACCGCCTCAGCACCGCCATGCCCGACACGACGAGGGCTTCTACATCCTCTCCGGCACCGTGCGGTTCACCGTCGGGGACGAGGACCACGACGCCACCGCGGGCACGCTCGTGATGGTTCCGCCCGGTACCCCGCACACCTTCGCCAACGTGAGCGACCAGCCCGCCGTCATGCTCAGCACCTTCACCCCCGACCTGTACGTGCAGTACTTCCGGGACCTCCAGAAGCTGCTCGCCGGCGGCCGACTGCTGACGCCACAGGCCAACATCGACACCATGAGCCGCTACGCGACCGGGCCCGCCACCGAGCCCGCCGACCCCGCTACCGACCTCACCTGAAGCCGGCGGCACGGCACGGCTCGGCCGCCTGCCTTTCGACCGGCGGGGCGGTGGCGCTGCCGCCTTCGGGCGTCCGGTCCCCCGGACGACGGGCCGGGCCTTCACCGGAGCTCTTCCGGCAATCGACGCAACCGACGCAACCGACGGGTCCCCGTGAACCGGTGGCCCATGAACGGGAACCATGAACATCGCCTATTGGATCACCGCGGGACTGCTCGCGCTCTTCTACCTCTACGCAGGCACGCTGAAGGTGATCCGCAGCCGCGACCAGCTCCGACCGATGATGGCCTGGGTCGACCGCATCCCCCTGCCCGCCCTCAGGGCCCTGGGGGCGGTCGAAATACTCGGCGCGGCCGGCCTGGTCCTGCCGCCGCTGACCGGCATCGCGCCCTCCCTGGCGCCGGCCGCGGCCATCGGCTTCGTACTCCTGCAGGCCGGCGCGATCGCCGTCCACCTGACGGGCGAAGACCGCCGGATCGCGCTCAACGCCGGACTTACCGCCACCGCGGCCGTGACCATCTGGCTGGCCGTCAGGCCGTGATCGGGCACAGTCCTCGACCGGCGGATGCGACGACGGGGCCGGCCTCCCTCCCGCCGCTGTCATTGCGGGTTCCGGCTCAACTTTCGTTGGTGCAGGGGCCGTCGAGGCCGGCGCCCGACCGCAGGCAATCCGCCGGCAGGCGCTCCTGGTGGACGAGGTCGCCGGGGCCGGCCCGCAGATCGGTGCCGCGTACGAGGACACGGACGCCCTCCTGCCCGGCCGGCGGCCGGACGGCCTCTTCGCCGCCCACTGGCCGCATCAGGAGGGCGGCCAGGGCAACCGGATCGCCGTGCTCCTCAACGGCGTCCCGACGTACGCGGCCTCCTGCGGCACACCCGGTCTCCCCATGGGCCGGGTCCACGCGGCTCGGCCCGAACCCGGCCGTCGCGGTCCGGACCCGGCCGTCGCGGTCCGCCCCGGCCGGACTCAGCCCACCGCCTTCTTGACGAGCGCGCTGATGCGCTCTTCGTCGGCCGCGGTCAGCTCCCTCACGGCGTAGGAGGTCGGCCACATGGCGCCGTCGTCGAGTGCCGCCTGGTCGCTGAAGCCGAGCGTGGCGTACCTCGACTTGAACTTCTCCGCGCTCTGGAAGTGGCAGACGACCTTGCCGTCCCTGGCGTACGCGGGCATCCCGTACCAGAGCTTGGGCGTGAGGTCCGGAGCGGCGGTCTTGACGATCTCGTGGATCCGCTCGGCGAGGACGCGGTCCGCCTCCGGCATCTCGGCGATCTTCGCGAGCACGTCCCGCTCCAGCGCCGCCTCCTTCTCCGCCCGGGACAGACCGCGCCGCGCCGCCGTCTTCTTCTCCTCGTGCGCGTGCTCCTTCATCGCGGCCCGCTCCTCGGCGGTGAACCCGTTGTACTGCTCGGTGGTCGTGCCGGAGACCTCGGTGGGCGACTTCGTGGACGGCATGGCAGGTTTCCTCTCGGACGGGGGGTCAGACGGGGCGGGAGTGCGGGGCAGGAGTGGGGGCCGGTAGTGCAGCGCCGGGAGTGCGGGGCTGGGGAGTCAGGACGGCATGGGGGCGGGCGATGCGGCGGCCTCCCAGGCGAACCCGTCCGCGTCGGTGAAGGCGTCGGCGGTGCCGCCGAGGACGATGCGGTGCGAGCCGGTGCCGTCGACGGGCACGCCGAGGTCCTTGGCCAGGGCACGACGCTTGTACAGCGCCAGCTTGACCTCACCGGCCCGGCCCGGGGCGAACTCGGTGTACTTGCCACCGAAGCTCTTGGCCACGCTCAGGCCCCGGCCGACGTAGAACTGCCGGGTGGCCTTCACGTCCTCGACCCCGATCAGCAGGACGACCTCGTCGATCTCACGGGTGGCGGGGCCGGTGTCCTTCTTCGCCGAGGTCGCGATCTTCCAGATCGTCCCGTCCGGGGCCTGGACGACGCCGCCGTAGCCCCACAGCGACTTCGCTGCGGGCTTCAGCACCGTGGCACCGGCGTCCACCGCGGCGCCGACGAAGCCGTCGACGGTGGCCGGCCCGGACACCGTGAGCGCCAGCGTGAAACCGAGGAATCCGGTGGAGTGCGCCTCGGACGCCCGCAGACGGATGTGCGCGTCCACGCCGAAGGCGCTGTAGAAACGGCGGGCAGCCTCAAGGTCGGCCACCTCAAGGGTGACGGACGCGAGGGACGTGTGGGCTGCGGTGGAAGTGGTGGTTGCCATGACCATCACGCTAGGGGCTGCGGGGCGCCCGGGGCTTCTCGATTCCTGACCGGTCTTGAGACCTGCTTCGCCACGCACGCCGGCATCCCCTCCACCCTGATCGCCGTCCCCGCGTCGCGGGCCGTACCCACCGCATCGGCACGGTCGGCCGGCGCATCCGCCGCATCGGCACGGTCGGCCGACGCATCCGCCGCCTGACGCCGGAAGACCCCGGGCGACATGCCGACCAGCTCGGTGAAACGGGTGGTGAACGTGCCCAGCGACGCACAGCCGACCTCGAAGCAGACCTCGGTGACGCTGAGATCGCCCCGCCGCAGCAGCGCCGCCGCCCGCTCGATACGACGCGTCATCAGGTACGCGTACGGCGACTCGCCGTAGGCGGCCCGGAACTGCCGACTCAGGTGCCCGGCGGACATGTTCACATCGTGGGCGAGCGCCTCCACGTTCAGCGGCTGCGCGTATTCCCTGTCGATCCGGTCGCGGACGCGGCGCAGCCGCGCGAGATCAGCCAGGCGCTGCGCCTGGACGCGTGCACGCCGCCATTCGGGCTTACACATGAGGGCTTCCCCTTCGTCTTTCATCTTCCATTTCCATCGACGTCTTCGAGCGTCCGGGGTGCCCGCCTCGACGGGCACCCCGGACGCTCGGTGGTGTGGACCGGCCTGCCGGACCCGACCGGCTGCCGGTCGGGCAACTGCCGGTCGGCCGGCCGCCGGTCGGGCAACTGCCGGACCGCATCGGGGCGGAGCCCGGGCTCATGACCGGTTCAACGAGGACCAGGCCCCGGACCCGGACGCGGACCGGGCCGGCGACCGGCAGGGCAGGTGCTTCCGCTCCGGTGCGCCGCCGCGTTCCTCGGCGGGGTCACGCGGGTTGCGATGTCGGCCCGCACGGCCGCACCGGTACCCGCACGGCTCAGCGCAGCTCCTGGATGCGGATCAGGTTGCCCGCGGGGTCGCGGAAGGCGCAGTCGCGGACGCCGTACGGCTGCTCGGTCGGCTCCTGGACGACCTCGGTGTCACCGGCCTGCACCTTCTCGAACGTGGCGTCGAGGTCCGGGGTGGCCAGCAGGATCCAGCCGTAGGTGCCCTTGGCCATCATCTCGGTGATCGTGCGGCGCTCGTCCTCGGTGATGCCGGGATCGGCGGCAGGCGGCGCCAGAAGGATCGACGTGCCCGGCTGACCGGCCGGGCCGACCGTGATCCAGCGCATCCTGCCCTGCCCGACATCGCTGCGGACCTCGAAGCCGAGGACGTCGCGGTAGAAGGCGAGCGACGCGTCCGGGTCGTCGTGCGGAAGAGACGTCGTGTGAATGGTGAGCTCCATGGTGAGCAGGCTAGAGGCGACTCCGTGAACCGCGCTTCTTTATTCCTGATCGATCCGGACACGCCCGAACGTTCACGGGCGTGTCACGCGGAGCGCACTCGCTTCCCGCGACCGGCGTATGTGATGCTCAGTCAGCCGAGACCTCCAGGGGCAACTGGGGCTTGACGCCGGTCTTTTCGTTCCGATGCATCCCCCTCCCCCACCCCGGTTTGCGCCACGGGCAGCATCGTTCGAGTGTCGGAAACGATGGCACCCGGGGGACGGTTAAGTCGTCTGTTGTGGCTGGCGCGGAGCCTTGAACCATGGGCTGTTGCCGGCCCGCGTCCGAGCCGGGGTGTCCTGCCGCAGACGCTTGGACCCCGGGCGATGTGCCCAGGAATCGTCGTGGGGGAGGTCGTCGAGGCCATGGCGTTCGGCACGCAGGGTGGCGAAGTCCGCGACCGGCTCGAAGAAGACCTCGGCCTCCCCGCGGCAGACACGTTCCGCGACCAGGCGCAAAGCCGTGAACGAACATCTGGTATCGCTGGTCAGCCGGCAGATGGTGTCGACGTGGTCGTCGGAGAAGGAGGGAGTGATCCAGATGGCGTGCTTGGCCCCGATGACCGCGGCATACTTGATGAGCCTGGCCAGGTGGTCGTCATCCGACGCCGTGAGCTGGTTTTCGATCACCACGTAGGCGGGAGTGCGCGTCTTGACTGCCGCTGCCGAGCCCACGGCTGCCAGGACGTCGATCCGTCCCCGGCCGGCCTGGTGCTCCGTGCCTACGAGGTGCAGACCTCCCGTGATGCCCGCGGGTCGAGCGACCTCAGCCAGGTGGGTGGAGACCCAGCGGCTCAACTCGTTCTCGTGCTTGAACACCTCACGGGCGTTCACGCGCTCGCCGAGGGGCTCCCGCCTGTATGCCTGCACGTTCTGCCAGTGTGCCCGTTCACCCCGGCGTCGGAGCAGAAGAGGATCGCTGACACCGTGCGTATCGGGAGCGAAGTGGCCGGGAAGCTTCGATATCTCTACCACCGGTGGATCCTATGGCCTACGTCTGACAGCACGTCCGCGGAGGCCCGAGGAGCATGTCAGCGATCACGCATTTTCCCGGCTCCGCGGGGTCCGGCGTCAGCCAATTCGGCTGCTCGACGACCGTGACCGCAGCGCAAGCCGCCGCATCTGCCAGACGACGGACATAGCGACCGTGCACGCGCCGCGACGACCCCCGGCACCGCGGCCACACACCGTCGGCCGCACGCGCGTGGGCGTGCAGGACGATCCCCGGCTGCCGGCTGCTGTACGAGGTATTCGTACCGGCGTCGTTCCTCAGGGTTGATCAGTACCGCGGACACGGACCCGGCCGCCACGAGGTCCTGGACCGAGTCCGTGCCGCGTCGATCAGAGCCGGACGGTCGGGGGGCTCCCCCACCGAACGTCCTCCCAGGGCGCGTCGGTTCAGACCGCCGTGTAGAAGGTCGCTATCACCTTGGCGTTGTAGTCGCACCACACCGTGGACGTCTGCCCGGCTCGGACGATCGGGCCTTCGTGGTGGTAGACGTATCCGTTGTCGAACCTCTTGCAGTCGATGGACCCGAAGAAGTAGTCGTTCGTTCCGCCCCGGCAGGTTATCGCTGCACCCTTGTGCCCCAGACTGCCTTCGACGTAGTTGGTGGTGCAGTTGTAGAGGGACGTCGGGGCGGCCGAAGCGGCAGGCGCGCCCAACAGCCCAGCAGCCACACCGGCAATGGCGGCTGCCGTCAGCGCCACGCGCTTTCGAACAGACATTCAAGCCTCCTGTCGTCGCAATTACATGCCATGACCTCGTCAACCTATCGGTCCATTCGACGCTTGAGAGGGACAGAGTCGGCCAAAGTCCAGTCCCCGCTCGGAATCGCTGCCAGGACGGTCGGGCCTCGGTCCGCGCAAGGGGGGCGCGTGATGCGGGAGCGGCCGAGCGTACGGCAACCAGGAGCAGCAGGAGCGGTCGGTGATTGCGGCGCGTCCACCCCGAGCCCCGTCACGGCCCCCGCGAGCCCCCGGTACTGCCACGGTGGGATCGTGACGGACCATCACCCGCAGGTGGCCGCCCCTGCACGCGCCTGGTGGCCGGCGGCCTGCCGCTCTGCCTGCTCTGCCTGCTCTGCCTGCGCCAGGACTTGGGCTGGGACTGGGACTGAGCGCGTCGTGCTGTCGTGGTCGCGGTGTGTCGCGGTCTGTGGTCAAGGTCGTCCGGGTCACGGGTCTGTCCCGGTGGCCGGCGACGGCGTCGGTGGTGCGCGGCGGCGGTGTGAAGCGGGCATCCGGGCAGGTCGGGGGCGGGGTGCGGCGCGGTACGGCGGGCGACAGCGCGGGTGGCTTCCGGCCGTACATGTCACAGCACTGTCCTGAGGGCGGCCCGGGCGGAACGGTTCGTCCGGGAGGGCGGTCCTGGTCTTCGGAAACCCGCTCGCACCGAGCACCAGGCACTGCCGCCCCACCCGGAGGAAACACCGTGCGCGTCCGCAAGCTCGCCTTCGCCGCCCTGGCCGTCACCGCCGCCCTCTCGCTCACCGCCTGCCAGGACGACGAGACGGGCACCGCGCAGGGCGCCCCGACCGCCGCCCCGACCACGTCCACCGGTGCCTCCCCCAGCGGCGGTCCGGCCTCCGGCGGCTCGGCTTCGGGTGCTCCGGCTTCGGGTGCTCCGGCCTCGGGTGGTTCGGCCTCGGGTGGTTCGGCTTCGGGTGGTTCGGGGAAGGGCAGCACGCCCGCTACCGCCGCACCGGCCGGCTCCACCGGGGCCGGGAAGACCGCCAAGTGCCGGACCGCAGATCTGACCATCACCGCCGCGGACCGCACCATCACCGGCGACGCCGAGAACACCGTCGTGGTCGAGCTGAAGAACCACAGCGGCAAGGACTGCACGCTCTCCGGGTACGCGGGCGTCGACCTGAAGACCTCCGCGGGCACGCTGCCCGCGAAGCGCTCCGGTGAGCCGGTCGTCGCGGGCGTCGTGAAGAACGGCAAGTCGACGTACTTCGGCATCAGTTACCCGGCCAACACCTCGGGCGGATCCGGCGTCAAGATCACCGGCCTGGTGGTGACCCCGCCGGACGAGACCCAGTCGGTCACCCTGCCCTGGCCGGGCACCGGCTCGCTGCCCGTCACGGACGGCAGCGGATCCTCGGTGAAGATCGGCCCGATGGGAAGCGCCGGCCAGGGCGAGTGACCCGGCGCCCCGGCGCTGATAACCAGCGGTCTCCCGCTACGGCCACGCGCCCGGCGGACCGGCTGCCGGCACGTCACCTGGACACCCCGCCACTGCCGTTGCCGCTGCTACAGCCCCTGTCCCGAGGGGGCGGGGCGCAGCAGGTGCGCGGCCCGGCGACCGGGCGCAGCAGCCGGTCCGCAGAAGCCAGGCGCTCATGGGCACGGGCCCGCGGGCGTGGTACCACCGTGTCCTCGCGAGCGTGTCCGCCCGCTGTCGACGGCTCGCTTCAGCCCCAGAGCTTCGGGCGTCCGCGCCCCCGCTTCTTCACGGCGTACTCGAACGCCGCGTCGTACTTGCGGGTGAAGGAGCGGTCCATGACGGGCTTGAAGTTCGCATCGAGCTGGACGACGAAGAACACGTCGGCTCCGGCCACGGCCGCCAGAGGAGGGGTCGCCGCCTCGATCATGTCGGCGACTCTTCTGTATTCGGGCTCATCGACCTCGGCGCGGATCACCGAGGCGAGCTCGTCCCGGGCGCTGACACCGGAGTAGTGGAGGGTGTTCGTCACCGGGGCCGCATGTTCGACAGAGTGTCGCCCCACAACCATCCCCATTGCTGCACCGCGGACTCCCCTCAGTCACCGGTCCACCACGCTACGTGGAGGTGGCGTACCTGGCTAGACGCAAGGGCCTCCGGGACCGCCCTACTCGGGGCAGAGCCGCCGGCGGGGGGTCGGCCGAACGGCCTCGAACTCACTCATCGGCCGACAACCACTGCGGGCCGCGCCCCTCCCCCTCGGAGACGGGCGGTCCCGCAGTCGGACCGTAGGCGCTCACGCATTCAGCCAACTGACCGGCACCTTGGGCTTCTTGCCACTCGGCCGGCGCCGCGGCGGCCACTGCCTTGCTTCCGGGGCTCCTGCAACTCGACGTGCCGGATCACGGGCCCGGCGGTGTCCGGCTCGCCGTAGGAGCGGACGGCTTCCGCGCCCCCGATGCGGCGAAGCCGGCGCGTCACTGGTTCGCCGTGTCGAAGGGCTCGTCGTGCCAGCGCCAGCCGGCGGTGCCGTCGTCGTGGATGTGCAGCATGAACTCGGCGACGGGACTTCCGTCGGGAAAAGTCATGGTGAGCGCACTGCGGATCCGGAAGTCGCACGCGTCGATCTGCTCCCAGTCCTCTTCGTCGACGGCCCGCTCCTGCTCCGCGAACAGCGGACGGAACTCTTCGAAGCCGGGAAGTGTCTCGACGTCGGCGTGAGTCCAGGGCATGTCGGCGCCGGTCACGGTCAGCCGGGCAACCTCCTGGTCGCGGTGGTGGAGCCGCCAGACACTGCCGGTGGCCAGGTTCGCGTTGGTCATGTCCCCCATGATGGCGATCACCACTGACATTGACGCTGATCCTCAGGTCCGCTGTGAGATCCCCTCGTCGACCACGGGCCCGTCCGTCCCACGCGGCGGAATCCGCTGGAGTGCGGGGGCAGGGCAGGTGGGCGGCCTGGCGGCCGCAGGAGGCCGGGGCCCCAGCCGTCCAGGCCGCCGATGTCCTTACTCCGTCCGGACCGCGGGCAGGCCTGCGGCGGCCAACCGCCCGGCCCGGGTCAGGGGCAGCGAATTGCCCGGCCCGGGTCAGGGGCGGGCTTCGCGGTCCGGCGCAGTGGGAGAAGGACCGGGCGAAGCCGCGGGAGCGGCATCGGCAGCCCCGCGCGCGATACGGGCGCGGCCGTCGTGCGACAGGACGACGAGGTACTGCCGGCCGGTGTCCTCGACGCGGGCCAGCGTGACGGAGGCGCCGGCCACCGCGGCCGCCGTGAGCGCCTCGGCGGCCGGGCCGGCTCCCTGCGTCATCCGGTCGATCCGCGAGTGGAAGCGGGTGAGGTCCTTCGCCGGGCCGGTGATCCAGAGCGCGATCCGTCCGCCCCGGCGCAGCGCGGCGAGCAGGTCCGTGCGCAGCGGCCCGTCGTCGGCTTCCTGAAGGAGCAGGTCGTGCAGGCGTTCCTGCCCGCACAGGCGGGACGGCGCCGCCTCGGCCAGCACGCGGCACGTGCGGCAGGAGGCCAGGCCCCGGGGCTGGAAGTGGTGAAGGAAGAGCTTCAGGTACCGCCCGCGGATCCCGCAGAGGGTACGGTTCCTGTCCCCGGCATGCTCGACACCGGGCACGCCCTCGACCTCGGCCGCGGGGAACCCGGCCGGCTCGCGCGCAGTCGCGAACGACCAGGCCCCTCCCGGGGCCCCGGTGTCGGGAGTGTCGGTCATGCACGGCAGCATGCCACTCCCGGGACCACCGCCCGCGGCCCGGGCAGGACGTGATGGAACTTCGATCGGACGCGGCGGGGCCTCGCGGGGCTGTGCGGGACCTGGCCGGCGGCCCGGTCCGCCAGGTGTCGCACACCCCGGCCCCGGCCCGCCGGGTCACCTCGGCGTGACGGCACCCCGGGCCGGGCAACACCAACGGACCCGAGCCCCCGCTGCACGGGCCTCCACGCACCCGGCCGGGCACGAGCCGGACCCAGCTCGCCCATCTCCCGTACGGCGGCTACGGCCTGATTCGGCAACGCCCGGGCATCACCCCCAACTCACCAGCGCAACCCGCCAGCCACAGGCCCCGGAGAGAGCACATACGAGGGCGCCAGCCCGAAGGTGGTACTCTTCTGAGAAGTGAAAGACCTAGATTAGGGGGGCCTAATGGCCGTAGTCATCCGCGTCTCGCTGCCGAACGCCACCGTCGAAACCCGAACCGTGGGCGACGACATCCACATCGACATCCGGGCTGCCGAAACCGGCTCCGACAGCGCCACCAGCACCACACCCGGCGGGCTGGCGCCGATGCTGCAGAGCGGCGACCTCGTCGCCGGCGAGGAGCTCTACTGGTCACGCCCGCGCCTGGGCGTGAAGCACCTGGCCACCGTCCTGCCCAACGGCTGGCTGCAGTTCGACGGAAAGGCGTACCGGACCCCCTCCGGCGCGGCCGTAGCCGCCGCCCACACCGCCGCCGACGGCTGGACCGCGTGGCGCCGGAGCCGGGACGGCGTCATCATCGGCTCGCTGCGCAACCAGGACTGACAACTGGCGAACACCTGAGGGCCGGCCCTGTGGGGCCGGCCCTCAGCGCCTCCACGACGGGCAGAACTTCTCCTGGAGGAGACCGACAGCATGAAGACACCGGTCGGCATGGGCGCCCGGTGCCTTCGGGCCGGGCGGGTCGGGCTGTAGAGGCCGGCGGCGGGTTCGACGAGCAGTTGACCCTGACACGGTGTGAGGGAGTTGACTGCTTCCACCCGCCCGGCGCTCGCCGGCGGAGATCACCTCCATCTCCTACGAGAGGTTCGCCGTGTTCGGCTACGTCGGCTCCGGTCCTTACTGCTTCACCAACTCGCTGGCCATGATGCTGGGAGCGGAGTCCCCCTCCACCGCAGTCATCGAGACGCTGACCGGCTCACCGTTCGGCGCCCAGCTCATCGCCGGTTCCCTGCCGTTGTTCGACCCCTACGGCTGGCATCCCGAGACCGGCCTCGACGCCGCGGTCGCACTGTTGGGCTGGAGTTGCGAGCGCAGCGACGGCGGAACACCGGCGCAGGCCCTGGAGCGGTTGCGGACCGCCTGCTCGCAGGGCCCGGTCCTGGTCGGGCCGGTGGACATGGGGCTGCTGCTGTACCAGCCCGGCACGCCGACCGCCGACGGCGGTGACCACTACGTCGTGGTGCTCGCCGCCGACCAGGACACCGTCGAACTCCACGACCCCCACGGCCACCCGTACGCGACCATGCCCACGCAGGCCTTCCTCGCCGCCTGGGAGGCCAAGGAGATCAGCTACATCGACGCGCCGTTCGTGCTGCGGACCGGCTTCGTGCGCCAACGCCGGGTCGCTCCTGCCGACGCGCTCAGGCAGTCGCTGCCGGAAGCCGAACGGTGGCTGGCCGGCCGTGCCGACCTGCCCATGCCGCCCGGCTCGCTGGGCGGAGCCGCCGCCGTCGAGGCGCTCGCCGACCTGGTCGCCCAGGGCACGCCCCCCGGCATCCGCACGCTGCTCACCGCGTTCGGCCTCCGCGTGGGAGCACGCCGTCTGAACGACGCGGCGACCTGCCTCGGAGAGCTGGGACTGTCGCACGCGGCCTCCATCGCGCAACGCCAGGCCCGGATCCTGGGCGGCCTGCAGTATCCGCTGGTGCACGGCGACGACCAGACCGCGGCAGCGCACCTGCGGGACCTCGCCCCCACCTATGCCCGGCTGCACACGGCCGTGCGCGCGGCAGTGGGCAGCGCCTCCTGAGCGAGCCGGGAAGCCGCCCCGCCGTCCGGCGAGCCCGGCGAGTCCCACGCCGAGCGGCCGGACGGGCATGAACCGGGCACGTCCGTCCGTACCGGGCAGCGCACCGCAACGAGTACGCGAACAGCGGACACCGGCGCCGTGGTGCAGGGGGGTGCCGCCATGGCGCAGGGTGCGGATGACCCCGCCCTGGGGAGGAGGACGGGTGCGCTCCGTGTCGGTGAGCCCGGGGCCGGCCTCGGGCGCAATGGAGGCGGAGCCCGCGATGCGTCCTCGCGGGCCCCGCCTGGCATCACGCTGTTACCTGCGCCGGCAGCAGTGCTTGTCACAGTTGATGAGGGTGTGCCCCTCGGTGCTGCTGCGGCGCTCTGATCAGGGGTTCACCGCCACGGTGATGGTCTCGGGGTTGGCACTGTTGTCCTGGTACACCGAGTCGCCGCTGTAGACGGCGGTGATGGTGTGGATGCCGGCCGTGCGGAAGGCGGTGACCGTCCCGCCGGCGGCGCACCTGCCGAGGGAGAGGAACAGGCGTCCCGTGCCGAGGGTCGTCCCGGTGGTGGTGTCGGTGAACGTGACGGTTCCGGTGGGCCTGGTCGTGGAGCTCCCGCTGGGGCAGACGATGTCGTTGAGCACGACCGGCGAGCCGATCCGGGTGCGCTGGGGCATCGCGGTCATGGTCGTGGTGATGGGCTCGCCCACGGTGTAGCTGATGATCACCTGGCCGTTGTGGTTCGCCGTCCCGATCGTGGACAGCGCATAGGACGTCCCGGTGCCCGACGGGGTCGCGAAGCTGCTCCCGCCACCGCCACCGCCGCCGCTTGCCGCGGTGCCGGTGTTGTTGACGGCACCGCTGCCGCCGCCCCCGCCGGCGAAGTACCCGCCGCCCCCGCCCCCGCCCGCACCGGTGGCAGTGGCGGCACAGCCGCCGTCGATCGCTCCGCCGGTGCCGCCGGTGCCGATCGTGGTACCGGCGAACCCGCCTCCCGGCCCACCCGGCGTGGCGATACAGAACGGGACGGTGCCGGCCGTCCCGCCCGCACCACCCGTGGTCGTGCTGGTGCTGCCGCCGCCCCCACCGTGCCCTGCCGCGGCCCCAGGGCCGGTGGCGCTTCCCGCAGTACCGGCGGTGGCATCGGGCGTTGTCCCGCCGTTGCCCCCGTTGCCACCCGCCAGGCCGCCTCCGGTACCCCCGGCGGCACCGCCGCCCCCGGCGACCACCAGGAAGGAGCCCACGCTGACGCTGGAAGCCCCGCCCCCACCCGGCCCTTCCGCCCGGAAACCGGTGGCCGAGATGCCCCCACCCGAAGCGCCGCCGTTGAACCCGCCGGCACCCCCCGTACCCGTGCCGTTGCAGCCCTTGCCGCCCGTGCCGCCGACGTTGACGGTGACCGTCGTCGGGGCGGTGGTCTGCGGGAGAGTGGTGACGACCCGCGCCCCCGTTCCGCCCGTCCCCGTGACGGAACAGGAGGTGCCGGTGCTGTCGGCGCCGCCCGCGCCGTCGGCGGTGATCGTGACCACCGCCTGGGCCGGGATGGTGAGGCTCTGCGGGGCGCCGGTGAAGCCGAAGGTGAACACCGGGTCACTTCCTCGGGTCCGCACCGGGGTGGTGGCCGACGCCGACCCCGCTGCCGCGGCGGTCGCGGGGATCGGCCCGGTACCGGCCAGCGCCACGCACACCCCCGCCACGACCCCGGCCTGCCGCCACCGCGCACGAGCGCGGACGCCTGCCTCTCCTTCGGCGACGGGATGTCCTGGGGCGTGGTGTCTGATCACTGGTGTCTCCCGATGTGATGGCTTGAGGTGCTTCGGGGTGCTGGATCACGCGACCGGTGCAGCGGTGGTGTCCCTGGTCCGGAGCGCGATCAACAGGCACAGCGTGACGACCGGACGGCCCTTGTGCCCCGATTGCTCCAACAGCGGCATGCCACACACCATCACACCGGGCGGCACACGAACTCGCTGAGCCGCGGCCTGGTGTGCGTCGATGTCGGTGGACTCGCTGTCTCCGGTGGCGCGGCGACGACGGGTCACAAACCGGCCGGGCACACCCGGGCGCCGCCGTAGACCCTCCGCCACGATCTCCGTCACGTACGCTCCCCCGCCCGACCACGCCGGCCACCGCGCAGCCCGGCCCCGGGCGGGCGGGAGACCGGCCGCCCCAGGAGGCCAGGGCTCACCCGGGCGGGGGTGCGGGCGGGCCGCTCGAATGGCGGCCTGCGGGCAAGTCGCGTCCGGTGGACTCCGCGGCGACCCGGGGCGACGACACCATCGCCCGCCTGCGCCCCCACGGCGCCGAACTCCTCGGCGAGGTAGCGCAGTACAAGGACGTCTACCGCCTCTGCTACCTCCGCGGCCCCTCAGGCATCATCCTCGCCCTGGCCGAACAGATCGGCTGACGGCCCTTCACGGCCGGCCCGCGAGGCCGGGCCCGGCGACGGCGCAGGCGGCGGCGCAGGCGGCGTCCGGCGACGCGATATCGGCTTCGCGAACGCCGGCGGCGCGTGGCAGCATGCCGCCATGGCGACGAGCGAAGCCCCCGCAACGGTGGACGAGGCAGTGCGTGAGCTCCGGGGGCTCGCCCACGAGTGGGTCGACGGCCGGCGCGCGGACCCGGGCGTTCTGATCCAGGCCGCACTCCGCGCCCTGGTCGCCGGGGTCGACACACCGTCGCTGTGGCTCCTCGCCTGGCTGTTGGGCGGTGAGGAGGACCAGGCCTCGGAGCTGTTCGACCGGGTGATGGACGAGCTCGGGTTCGGCTTCCACCCGCCCGAGGACTACTGGGAGGGCCGGCTGGCGCTCGCCCGCTGGTGGGCCGCCGAGATCGTCGGCGGATGGCTCGACCCCTTCGAGGGCGCCGAACTCATCATCGAGAACGTCGCGGAGGCTTACGGGCCGTCCGAGGAGTTGGCGCCCCTGGTCGACGTGCTGGGAGTGCTCTGGGACCGCGGGCCGCAGACGCCCCCGGACGAAGCCGTCACCTACCTGACCCGGGCCGCCCACGAACTCCTCGCCCGCATCCCGCCAGCCGCAGTCCGGCCGTGACGGTCGGCGCGAGCGGGGCGGGCCGCCGCCGCAGCACGTCCCGGACTCCTTGCGGGACAGGGGCCGGCGCCGGCTGCTCGCCCTCACCGGCCGGCGGAGCGAACTCTCGTGCAGGTGGAAGGAGTTCCCCCCGGGGCGGCAGAGGCACGTGCCCCCGGCCGTCCGCGGCCGAGCAAGGCCCGGCCGGGCGACGCCCCTGCCGGGAGAGGCCCCGGCCGCGGACGGTGGCGCCGGTCATCGAGGCGAGGACCGACGGGCGGGAACAGTGACAGACGGGTGAACGCCGGCGGGTCGGGCCACGTACCGGAGGGTGGCACGCTCGCACGGGCCCCGCTCCGGGGCCGGCGGTCCGCGGAAGGAGCATCGATCATGCGCCGTCTCGTCTGGGCAACCATGGCGCTGCCCGCAATCGCCCTGGGGGTCGCTGCGTGCAGCAGCGGTAGCAGCACCCCGTCCTCCTCGCCCGCCTCGTCCGCACCGGCGGCGGTGTCACCCGGCGCGCCCTCGTCCCCGCCCTCGTCCCCGCCGGCGGCCGCGGCCGGCTCGGGCGGGACCGTCGTCGCAGTGCACACCTCGAACCTGGGGATGATCCTGACCGACAACCAGGGCCGCACGGTGTACCTGTTCGAGAAGGACTCCCCCACCATGTCGAACTGCGCCGGCACCTGCGCCTCGGCCTGGCCGCCGCTGACCACCAGCGGCGCCCCGCAGCCGGGCACCGGTGTCACCGCGTCCGAGCTCGGCACCGTCACCCGCGCCGACCACAGCGTCGAGGTGACCTACCACGGCCACCCGCTCTACTACTTCTCGGGTGACCACAACCCCGGCGACACCAACGGCCAGGGGTCCCAGGCGTTCGGTGCGGGCTGGTACGTGCTCAACCCCGCCGGGAACAAGATCGACAACGACTGAGACCGTCAGCAGCCGCCGAACGCCACGAGACCCGCGGGCGGCGCGCGCCGGTCGCCGACTGCGGGAACTCGGGCAGGAGGGCCTCCCGCCACTGCCGGGCCCGCTCCATCTCCCGGCGGGGTGGCGCAGGGCACCCGGGCCCGGGTGGAGGTCGGGCTGGAGGTTGAGCGGCCGGCAGCGGCGGCCGCTCACGGCCTCGCCCGGCCTCGCCCGGCCTCGTCCGGCCTCGCCCGGCTCGGGCGCGGCCGGCGCAGACCGGGTCAACTGCCCGGGTCAGCTGCCCGGGTGGGAGGCCGCCCAGCCGTGTTCGAGCAGGGCGAAGGCCTCGTCGGCGGCGCGGTGCGGCTCGGCGTGCCGCAGGATGAGGCCGCGGGCCTCCAGGGCGAAATGAGCCAGGGCGGCGCAGCTGACGTCGTCCTCGGGGGCGCCTGCGGCCTCGGCGATGGCCCGTGCCAGGGCCGCTTCGTGGCGCGTCCACATGCGGTGGGCGTAGTCACGCAGTGCAGGGGTCTCCTGCACCATGCGCGTGAAGTCGGCGAACCGCGGATCCGTGGCGTGCACGGCGAACTGGGTCTGCCCCCGCAGGATGTGCTCGCGCAGGGCCTGGGGGATCGACGTGCCGGGGGTGCGGTCGCGCACGGCGGCGACGAGCGCCCGCTCCAGGTCGTCGTCCTGGTCGAAGACCAGGGCTTCCTTGCCGGAGAAGTGCTTGAACAGGGTGGTCACCGAGACGTCGGCGGCGTCGGCGATGTCCTTGACGCCGACCTGGTCGTAGCCGCGGTCGAGGAAGAGCTCGAGTGCGGCGTCGGCCAGGGACTGGCGGGTCTGGGCCTTCTTGCGCTCGCGGCGCCCGGTCGGTTCGGTCACCCGCATACCGTACCTCAGGGTGAATCCACTGCAAAAGTTGAGTCGTTGCACTTATTTAACGAGTGTGCTTTCTTGGTGGGGCCGGACCTCCCGGCGGCTCACCCACCCCCTGAGGGACACCCCATGACCCCTGATCCGAACCCTGCCCCGAACCCTGCCCGTGGTCCCCGCGTCGCGATCGTCGGTGCCGGCCTCGGCGGCCTCACCTGCGCCCGGGTCCTGCAGCAACACGGCCGCTCCGTCACCGTCTTCGAACGCGAGGCCTCCGCCGACGCCCGCCCGCAGGGCGGCACCCTCGACCTGCACGCCGACACCGGCCAGGCCGCCCTGCGCGCGGCGGGGCTCCTCGACCGGTTCCATGCCCTCGCCCGCCCCGAAGGCGAGGAGTGGCGCGTGCTCGACTTCGCCGACGCCGCCCTCCTGACACATCAGGGGCCTTCCGCCGACGGCGGCCGGCCGGAGATCGACCGGGGCCAACTGCGCGGCCTGCTCCTGGACTCGCTCACCGAGGGCACGGTGCGGTGGGACCGCGCCGTCACCGGGGTCACCCCGCTGACGGACGGCACCTGCCGGCTGCTCTTCGGCGACGGCACCACCCAGGACTTCGACCTGGTGGTCGGCGCCGACGGCGCCTGGTCGCGCGTCCGCCCGGCCCTGTCGCACGCCGGACCCGGCTACACCGGTGTCACCTTCGTCGAGACCGGATTCGACCACTGCGACACCCGCCATCCCGACCTCGCGCGGCTGGTCGGCAACGGATCGATGCTGGTGAAGGGCGCCGGCAGGTCCCTGGTCGCCCAGCGCAACAGCAACGGCCACATCCGCGCCTACATCGCGTTCCGCGCGCCGCAGGACTGGCACCTGGCCGCCGGCATCGACCTCGACGACCGGCGGGCCGTGCGGACGCACCTGCTGGAGATGTTCGACGGCTGGGACGAGAGCCTGCGCTACGTCCTGCGCAACAACGACAGCGGGTTCGTCAACCGGCCCCTGTTCGTCCTGCCCGCACCGCACACCTGGGAGCACGTTCCCGGCGTCACACTGCTCGGCGACGCCGCGCACCTGATGCCCCCGGTCGGGCTGGGCGCCAATCTCGCCATGCTCGACGGCTCCGACCTCGCCCACGCCCTCGTCACCGAACCCGGTGTCGACGACGCCGTCCGCGCCTACGAAGGCATCATGCTGCCGCGCTCGGCCGAGGCCGCGACGGGCAGCGCGCAGGGACTCGACCACCTCGTCCCCGCAGCGGCCTCCTGAGCCGGCTCCACCGCCCTACCCGGCGTCAAACCCGCGCGTAGTGTGCGAGGTATCCCGCGAGCTCGTCGTCCATGCCCTCCTCGCCGTAGCCGTGCAGCACGAACCACAGGCGGTTCTCCACCCAGAAGCGGTACGCGAACTCCTCGAACGAGGAAGCGCACCGGGCGACCGCCCCGAACCAGTCCACCGGCACGCCCGGTTCGTCCCACTCGGGCGCGTGCGCGAGGTCCAGCGGGGAGGCCACCACGAAGGCCTCACCGGTGGGACGGAGGTAGAGGTACCAGTGCACGCAGTCCTGCTGGTCGCGCAGGAAGCGGACCAGGAAGGCACCGGGCTCCACCGGGCTCGGTATCGGTGAGGAGACATCCGTCCAGCAGGCCGTGGCCGACACCGCGTCCAGGGCCAGGTGGCTGCCGGCGCCGGTCTGGAAAGCGGTGAAGTCGGCGGGCAGCACGACCCCGGCGCACGCCAGCTCGGCGGCGACGGCATCGAGGTGCCCGGCGAGCTCCGGCACCACCGGGCCCGTGCCGCCGAGCCACCCGAACCCGCCGTCGAAACGCGCCGGGTCCAGCGGCGGCAGCACGTCGGGGTCGTACCACTCGTACGTGCCGCCGCACCGGCGGTGCGGGCCGAGGTCGGTGGCGCACCAGAGGGCCTGGAAGACGGGGCGGAAGGTCGGCTCGGTGGCGGCGGTCACGGTACTCCTCGGCGCGGGCTGCTGCAGTGCCCCCCATCCTGCCGACCGGGACCGACAATCCGCGGCGCCCGGCCACCGCTCAGAGCCCGTTCCCGCCCCCGCATGCCCGGTTCCAACTCCCGGTCTCTCCCGGGGGTGCCCCTCCGGGGGGTGCCGAACCCGCCCCGCCACCGGGCGGACCGTCCCGGACACCTGCCCGGCTCCCGGCCGAGCCGGCCGTTCCTTCGAGTCGCCACGTCCGGTGCCGGGCGGCGGTGTTGCCGTCGGGCAGGGTCAGTCGAGCGTCGCGGTGATCCGGCCGCCGCCGATGTGGCGGGTGGAGCGGACGGGGTGGCCGGTGTCGATCACCACACTGAACTCCGCCCCCTCCTCGCAGACGACCGGCCGGCCCAGGGTGACGTCGACGGCGACGTCGGGTGCGATCGCGCCGGCGCCCGGCGGCAGGTCCACCGTCGCGTCCACCGCCGGCGAGCGCGGGGAGAAAAGCAGCTGGAGGGCTGCGCCGGGCTCCGTTGCAGCGCGCAGCGTGACCCGCAGCCGGGTGTGCGGCCGGATGGTGCCCGGGGTGGCGAGGACCTGGCCGGCCGAGACCTGCTCGCGGTTGACGCCGGGGACCAGGACGGCGATGTTCGCACCGGCCCGGGCCTCGGCCAGCGGCTTGCGGAACTCCTCGAGGGCGCTGACCGTGAAGCGCCGCGTGGGCAGCAGGCCGACGACCTCCAGTTCGTCCCCGATGCGCACCACGCCCTGCCGGACCTCGCCGCAGAGGGCCGTTCCGGCAGGGTGGGCACCGAAGACGTCCTCGACGGTCATCAGGAAGGGCGGTTCGGTCTCGGGCATGTCGCGCTCCCGGGCGGTCGATTCGCAAGGGGTGTCGGAGTGTTCGAACGCCTTTGTAGCAGCCGGGCCCGGCCCGGTGCCGGGAAGAGCTGCCGGGAAGAGCTGCCGCGAGGAGCTGCGAGGACGCCGGGCCTCCCTGTTGCCCAGGCGGCGCGGCAGACCGCGCCGTCGCCGGGCGGCCCGCACGGCGACATCCGTGCCCACCGACCCCGCCGCGACGCACAGGGCTTTGGCCGGCTGCTGCCGGCCGCCTCGCCCGCCCCGGCCTCCGGCGTCAGCCATCGGCCAGCGGCAGGCGGACCACCAGGTGGCCGCCGAACCCGCACGGCGGGGGCCCGGCGGTCGCGGTGCCGCCGAGGGACGTGGCGATGGTGCGGACCAGGGCGAGGCCGAGACCCGCGCCGCCGGTGGCGCGGTTGCGGGCGGTGTCGAGGCGGACGAAGCGGTCGAAGACGCGCTCGCGGTCGCCGACGGGGATGCCGAGGCCGTCATCGTCCACCTCCAGCCGGGCCCAGCCGCCGGTGGCGCCGAGCCGGACGGTGACGGTTTCGTCGGCGTGGCGGGCGGCGTTGTCCAACAGGTTGCGCAGGATCCGGCCGACCAGGACCTCCCGGCCGGGCACCAGCACCTCGGCCTGCTCCCCCAGGCCCTCCAGGGGTTCGAAGCGGAAGGTGAGGCCGGGGTCGGTGTGGCCGCGCTCGGCGAGCTGTTCGGTGATCAGGCCGTACAGCTCGACGGTGCCCTCCGCCCTGCCGTCGGCCCCGGCCTCCTGGGTGCGGGCGAGCAGCAGCAGGTCGTCGGCGAGGCCCTGCAGGCGTTCGGTGTCGGTCAGCGCCCCGGCCACCACCGCGGGCCAGTCGGCCTGCGCCGGGTGGGCGAGCGGGACCTCCAGGGTGCTGCGCAGCGCGGCCAGCGGGCTGCGCAGCTCGTGCGAGGCGTCGGCGACCAGCCGGCGTTGCTCGGCCAGCGCGCGTTCCAGCCGGTCGAGCGTGGTGTTGGTGGTGATGGCGAGCCGGGCGACGGTGTCCCGGGAGGGCGGCACCGGGACGCGTTCGTGGAACGCACCGGCGCCGATCCGGGCCATCCCGCGCCGGACCGACTCGACCGGGCGCAGCGCGAAGCCGGTGACCAGCCAGGCGGTGAGTGCGACGAAGAGCGAGGCGCCGGGGGCCAGGAGGGAGCCGAGGAGGTGGGTGACGGTGGCGGCGGCCTGCTCGGCCTCCTGCGTGTCGATCAGCACGTAGACGGTGAGCCACTGCGGTGGCAGGTTGGTGATGCCGGAGTACTTGGCCAGCTGGTCACTGGTGAACGGGCCGGCGAGGGTGCGGTAGAAGCGGACCGTCCGGCCCCTGAGCCGCCAGGTTCCCAGGCTCGGGAGGACGTCGGACGGGAGGCGGACCGCGACCTCGTCGACGGATTCGCAGCAGCGCGGCGACGTCGGCTCGCCCTCGATCCGGCTCCGTCTGGCCCCCGGGTCGATCGGCAGCAGGCCCAGGCGCGGGGCCTCGCGCTGGAGTTGGGCGGACAGAAGGGAGGAGCGCAGCCAGTGGCCGTCCTCGGCCATCACGGCGTAGGAGACGTCCTGGAAGGGCTCGTCGGGGCCGTCCGGGATCTTGTGCGCGAAGTTCTGCACCATGAGCCCGGCGCGGGCTGTGGCCGCGTACTCCAGCTCCTCCTGTACGGTGCGGCCGGCCCAGACCGTGGCGATGCCGAAGGCCACCGCCGAGGCGAGCAGTGCCGCCAGAGCCGACCGCAGCCGGACACCGGGGCGCCACGAGCACCAGGAGCGGTATCCGCCGAACGGCTGCGCGAGCGGGTCAGTGCGCACCGGGCGCCAGCCGGTAGCCGATGCCGCGGACGGTCTCGATGAGGCAGTGCGCCCCGGCCCGGTCCAGCTTGCGGCGCAGCGCCGCGATGTAGACCTCGACGATGTTGACGTCGCCGCGGAAGGCCGAATCCCAGACGGCGTCCAGGATCTCGGTCTTGGGCACCGCCTGGTCGGGGCGCCGGAGCAGGCATTCGAGGACGCCGAACTCCTTGGCGGTCAGCCGCAGTTCACCGTCGCCGACGGTGCAGCGGCGGGCGGCCGGGTCGATCCGCAGGTCGGCGAGGGCCAGCACGGGCGGGCGGGCCGTGCCGCTGCGGCGCAGCAGGGCGCGCAGCCGGGCGGTGAGGACCACGTAGGAGAAGGGCTTGCTGAGGAAGTCGTCCGCTCCGCAGTCGAGTGCCTCGGCCTCGTCGTACTCGCCGTTCTTGGCGGTGAGCATCAGGATCGGGACGGGGTTGGCGTCGCGGCGCAGTGCCTCGCAGACCCGGAAGCCGTTGAGACCGGGGAGCATCAGGTCGAGCACGATGGCGGCGTAGTCGCCGGTGCGGGCCTGTTCGAGGCCGAGCAGGCCGTCGCCGACCACGTCGACGGCGTAGCCCTCCGCCCGCAGGCCCTGGCTCAGCGACTGGGCGAGCCGTTCCTCGTCTTCGACCATCAAAAGGCGCATCGGCTCATGATAAGTCAATTACCGTTGTCCACAAATCAGTTGACCGATGTGCCGGGAACGTCCTTCCTGAATGGATCCTCAGGTTCGTTCAGAATTCCTTCAGCGGGGTTTTCCTAGCGTCCACCGGGTGATGAGTGAACGCTTCCGACTTTCCCCTCGCGTGCTTTCCTGGATTCCCGTGCTGCCGGTCGGCGGGTACGCCCTGCTGCTGTCGGTGCCCCGGCACTGGCGGATGGAGTCGACCGGTTTCGACCTGGGGATATTCGAGCAGGGGGTGCGCGGTTACGCCGCGCTGCAGGCGGCCCCGGTGGCCACGCTGAAAGGGAGCGGATTTCCGCTGCTCGGCGACCATTTCAGTCCGCTGCTGGTGGTGCTGGCGCCGTTCTACCGGATGTTCCCCGGCGCCACCACGCTGCTGGTGGTCCAGGCCGTGCTGTTCGCGCTCTCCTGCGTTCCGGTCACCGGGCTGGCCGTGGAACTGCTCGGACGGATGGGCGGGTTGGCCGTCGGGGCGGCCTACGGACTGTCCTGGGGGCTCTGGCGGGCGAGCACGTTCGACTTCCACGAGGTGGCGCTGGCCGTTCCGTTGGTCGCGGGCGCGGTGGCGGCGCTGGCCCGCGGCCGGTACCGGGCGGCGGCCGGCTGGGCGCTGCCGCTGCTGCTGGTGAAGGAGGACCAGGGGCTGGTCGTGGCCGGGATCGGCCTGTACCTCTGGTGGCGCGGCCGGCGCCGGCTGGGCGCGGCGACGGTGCTGGCGGCCGTCGCGGCGACGCTGCTGGCGGTGCTGGTGGTGGTCCCGGCCATGAACCCCGACGGGGTGTACGCCTACGGCGCGAACGGTGCCTGGCACGGCAATGCGGTGACCCGGCTGCTGCTGCCCGCGGTCAAGTGGCACACCGTCGCCGCGCTGCTCGCGCCGACGGTCTTCGTGGCGCTGTGCTCGCCGCTGAGCCTGCTGCTGGTGCTGCCGCTGGCGGGCCGGTTCTGGACGCCGAACCCCACGTACTGGGACACCGGGTACCACTACAACGCGGTGCTGATGCCGGTGCTCTTCGTGGCCCTGGCGGACGGCCTGCACCGGCTGGCGGGCGGGCGCAACCGCGTTGCGGGCGGGCAGGACGGGCCGCCCGGAGCCGCGCGGGTGCTGTGGTACGCGGCCCGGGGTGTGCCTGTGGCGGCGCTGGCCCTCGCCCTGGCCGTCGCGCCGGTTCCGTCCCTCTCCGGGCCGGGGCCGGACGTGCGGACCGCCCGGCAGGTGCTCGCGGTGATCCCGGACGGCGCGACGGTGGCCGCCGCCAACCGACTCGCCGCCCAGCTCACCGGCCGGTGCACGGTCTCGCTGTTCCCCTACCTCAGCACGCCGGACGCCGATGTGTCGGCCGGGCCGTCGGTCCGGCGCCCGCAGGCCCGGTGGGTGGCGGTGACGGACCGGCCGGGCGACTTCCCGGTGTCCGAGCACGAGCAGCTGGCGGCGCAGGCCGCCCTGCCGGCGGCCGGTTACGAGGTGGCGGCGGCCGGCGGCGGGGTCACGGTGTACCGGTGGGCCGGGCGCCCGGCGGGGTGACGCGGCGGGGTGACGCGGCGGCCGAAGCACACACCCCCGGCGGTCGGCGCCGTGACCGGCCGAGGCGCGGTCACGGGGCCGGCAGAACGCGCTTGCGCAGTAACCCGAAGCCGGCGCGTCCGTGCAGTTGGCGCTTGATCGTTCAACCCCGGCACGGTGGGCGCCTCGGCACCGTCGCCCCCGGCAGGCGTCGTGTCAGGGGTGCGCGTTAGCCTCACCGGCCATGGACGACTTCGACAAGACCCTTGACGCCCTGTTCGCCGCGCTCCCCGTGCTCGACGCCGGCGGGGAGCTGCCCGACGACACGCCGTTCCGCCGGATCGAGATGAACTTCGGTACCGGCACCGCCTGGTTCGAGGGCGCGTTCGAGGGCGAGACCGCGGGCTGCCCGGCCGGCAAGGGGCCGCGTCCGGTGTACCTGGTGCTCGACGGCCCGGCCGGGGACCGCGAAGTGCGGGCGATCCTGGTGCAGTACGGCGACACCCGCCCGGTGGAGGCGAGCTGGGACACCGACGGGGTGATCGCCGGCTCCGGCCTGCTGGTACTGCACGGCCGCGACGTCCACGCGGGAACGGACGTCGCCGTGTCGGTGGCCGCCCGTGCGCTGGCCGCGCTGCGGCAGCGCACGCCCGAGGAGGGCCACTGGGACCGCGCCGCCCACCTCGCCGACAGCTTCGCCGAGGCCGGCGTCGACCCCGCGGGCATCCCTTGCGACGCGGCACCCGGTGACTTCGCCGACGGCTGGCTGCTGCTGGACAACGGCCCGGGTGGTGCGGCGCTGGGCTGCCTCGTCGACCCGGACGGCTACTCGCTGGGACCCTGCATGGACGCCGACGGCAACGAGGTCGCCGCCCTGCTGGTCCGCTGACCGGGCCGGTACCCCGCACCGCCCGCCCGGGCGGCCTCCAGCAGCCCCGACACCCCGCCGGCCGGCCCGCACCTGCCCGGCCAGGGCCCGCCGGCGACCTCCCCCGGCGCCGCACCGGCGGTCCGGCCGGTGCGGAGGGGTCAGATCTCACGGGCGACCGACGTGCTGATGGTGGTCACGAACAGCCAGCCGAGGACGGGGACGGCCAGGGTGACGGCGAAGGGCCACTGGGCGAGGCAGAGGAAGAAGCTGCCGAGGAAGGAGAAGAGGGCGATCCAGAAGGCGGCGATCACCGGCACCGCCTGGGCGCTCCCGCGCGGCCAGGCCAAGCCGCACACGACCAGGGCCGACCCCGCCCCGACCAGGAGAGCCAGCTTGAAGGAGCTCAGCCAGGGGATGTCGGGCGGCGAGGCGCGGTGCCCGTGCCAGGAGACCTCGACGAGTCGGCCGTTCCAGATCTTCAGGTCCACGTCGGTGCCGACCTTCGCCCCGTCGTAGAAGGCCTTGCCGACGCTGAAGGTGTGGCCGGGCCCGCTCTCGCGTGCCACGGTCAGGTCGTAGCTGTCGCTGTCGCCGGTGTGGTCGATCGTCCGCGCCGTCACCTTGCCGGTCTCGTGGCGTACGCAGGGCGCGCCGGGCGCGGCCGCCGCGGTGCCGCAGCGCGGGGCCGAGCGGTAGGCGTCCACCGAGTCGTAGGCGTCCACGAACCGGCTGAAGCCGAGGACGACGGTGGCCAGGCCCGCCAGCAGGAGCAGGCCCCGGGCCAGTGCGCGGACGGCGGCTCCGGAGGCCCGGGTGCGGCCGGGCGGCCTCGCGTCCTCGATCCGTGCGTTCATCGCAGCCCCCTCGTTCGCGTCCGGACACCTCCCCGGCGCCCAGCAGGATGATTCCAAGGACGTGGACCACCGATGGGTAACGCGGTTGTCTTGTAGCGAAGTTGTGGAACTCGGGCCTGGCGCCGGTGCGGACCGGACGAGGGGCCCGCCGCGGCGGCGTCAGGAGCAGCCGGCCGAGGAGAAGCACCCCGGCCCGGGAGGACGGCGGGTACCAGCGGGCCCGGAGGGCGCTGGGAGTCGGGCCTGCCCCAGCGTGCCGGGTGGCGGCGGTGCCGTGCGCCTCTCGCGGCAACCGGGCTGCGGTTCGGGCGGAGTGACGGATGTTCAGCAACTCCTTGCCCAACACTACGGTGACCGTACTATGGTGGGGGACGTGAAGAACAAACGCTCCATGCAGGAGCCAACCTTCCTTCTCCTCACCGCACTTGCCGATCAGCCCCGGCACGGCTACACGCTCGGTGACGAGGTCGCCGAGATCTCCGGCGGCCGCGTCCGGCTCGGCGCCGGCACCCTGTACGGCACCCTCGACCGCCTGCTGGCCGAGGGGCTGATCCGCGTCGAGCGGGAGGAGACGGTGAACGGCCGCCCCCGTCGGGTGTTCGCCCTCACTCCCGGCGGCGCCGATGCGCTCAAGGCCGAGAGCGAGCGCATGCGGGCCGCCCTGCGCGAGGCGGACCGACGCCTGGCCACGGCCTGGACCCTTCCTGCAGGAGGCACGGCATGACCATGGACCACCACCCCCTGAACAACCGGCTGCTGCGGTGGGCCGTCACCCTCTACCCCGCCTCGTACGGCGCCGGCGCGCGGGCGGAGGTCGCCGACCACGCCGAGCGCCACATCGCCCACGCGGGCCGGCTCTCCGGGCTGCGCGAGGTGGCCGACGTCGCCGGTCACGGGGCCCGCGTCCGGCTCGGTCTGACGTCCCACCGCCCCCTGGGCCGGGCGTTCGCCACCGTCGCCCCGTTCGCCGCAGTGCTGGCCGGGACCTATGCGCTGCTCCTTGCCTGGCAGGCCGTCCAGCTCGCCTCCGACCCCGAGTTCTTCGCCTTAGCCGTCACCGGAGCCCAGAAGAACGGCCCCCTGGTGGCGACGGCCGCGCTGGTCGCCGGGCCGGTGCTGATGGCCGGCGCGGTGCTGGCCGGCCGCTGGTCCGCCGCGAGGACCCTCGCTGTGGCCACCGTGGTGGCAACACCGCTGATCCACCTCCTTGCCCGCCCCGGCCTGCTCGGCATGTCGGCCAACGTCGAGCTCTCCTTCGGCCTGAGGCAGAGCGACCTCGCGCTGCTCGTCCTCAACGCCGCCCTGCTCCTGCCGGCACCGCCGGACCGCACCCACCCGCGCTCCACCGCGCCCTGGGCGGTCGCCATCGCCATCGTGACCGCTCACGTCACCCTGGCCCTCACGGTCCCGTTCGGGGAGAACAACGCCCTGACCGGGTTCGACCTCCTCGCACCGGCCGCCGCCGGCGCCGCCATCGCCTGCACCGCTCGCACCGCAGGCCACGCGGCACTGGCCACCGCTCTCCTGGCAGCGCCTCTCCTGCTCACCCCTGCGCTGCTGGGCAGCCACCTGTTGGTGCCGCAGCTGCAGCGGGTGACCGTCCTGTACGCCTTCGGCTACGTGATCGCCTTCGGCGTCGTACGACTCACCGCCCGGCTCTCCCACCGGGCCCGCCTTTCACGCCCCTGACCGCCACCCGGCACGCCGCACCCGGCACCCTGCACCCTGCACCCTGCCTGACGGTGAGCCGGACAACGGTGTTCCCAGTCCCCTTCCGGGCGCGGGGAGGCCGCCGCCCTGCGGGAGGCGGCCTCCTCGCGGGTGGACACCGCTGCGGCGTTGAAGGGTGATCATTAAGCCGCGGGCTACATCGATTGGCGGCGGGAAGCGTGTGGGGTCGACTCTCCCCCATGACACATGCAGCCCAACACGCAGCCCACCCACAGCGCGTGGCGATCGTCACCGGAGCGGCCCGCGGCATCGGCGCCGCCGTCGCCGAGCGACTCGCGCACGACGGCATGGCGGTCGCGGTGGTCGACCTCCACGAGGCCGACTGCGCCGACACCGTTGACGCCATCAAGGACGGCGGCGGAGCGGCGGCGGCGTTCGGCTCCGACGTCGACGACGAGACGGCCGTGGCCTCCGCCGTCGCCCGGATCGCCGCCGAGCTGGGACCACCGACCGTACTGGTCAACAACGCCGGCATCGGCGGCCCCAACCTCGGCGTCGAGGAGACCAGCACCCGGCAGTGGGACGCGGTCGTGGGAGTCAGCCTGCGCGGGGCGTTCTTCCTCACCCGGGCCGTGACCCCGTACATGATCGCCGCCGGCTGGGGACGGATCGTCAACATGTCGAGCATCTCCGCGCTCGGCGACGCCGGCCGCGTCGACTACGCCAGCGCCAAGGCCGGCCTCATCGGCTTCACCAAGTCGCTCGCCTTCCAGCTCGGCGGACACGGCATCACCGCCAACGCCATCGGCCCGGGCTTCATCGTCAGCGACATGACCAGGGTCGCGGCCCAGCGGCGAGGCCGCGGCTTCGAGGAGCACCAGCGCATCGTGGCGCAGACCATCCCGGTCGGCCGGGTCGGCCGACCGGAGGACATCGCGCACACCGCGTCCTACCTGGCCAGCCCCGGCGCGGGATTCGTCACCGGCCAGATCATCTACGTCACCGGCGGATCGGTCTACTGACTGCCGGCGGCAGCCGTTGCGCCCACCGTCGGGGCGCGGGCGCCGGTCGCTGTCATCCAGCGGCGAGCGCCAAGTCATGGACCAGGAAGTGGAGTTGCATGTCGTCTGTGGACTCCGCCCACAGCCCCTCGGCGTCGAGCACGGATGCTGCGACCATCCGCGCCTCGGCGACGAGTTCGGGATGGTAGGCGAAGCCCGGCCACGGCAGGACGGGGTAGTCGTTCTCCTCGCCGAACTGCCGGACCTGCTCGATGTCGCCCACGACTGCGGGCGGAAGCGACTCGTTGGCCCATGACCACAGCCAGGACTGCTGAGCGAGGCTGACGCTGCCGATCATCGTGAGTCGGCCGGTGAGGAACACCTTCCCCTCGCGCGACCACGTGATGTGCGCATCGTCCATCGACCATTGGTACTGCACGTCACCCGACAGTCCGAAGCGTTCGACCATGAGGGCCTGCCGGGTGCGGGCGCGTTCGCGGGCCGCGAGCACGACGTCCTCCCACCCGGAGTGGTCATGCTTCGAGCGGTCGTCCACTTTGCCTCCTCGCACAGAACTGTCGGCAAGATCATCCCATTCGCGCAGGTGGCAAGAGGCTGCGGGCTCGTGGCCCAGGTGGTGGAAGCCGACCAGGTCAGACAATCCCGGGCTGCTCGTACCGGCCACGGTGAACGACGTCGCCGCCGGAACGACCCGGTCGGCGACGGGTGCGCCGGTCTCGATCTCGTAGTCGCCCCGGACCGCAGGCGTGCTGCCGGGACGGGCGGGCGGACACGGCAGGACGTGGCGATGGCAGGATGACGGGATGGTGATGAATCAGCCATGGGCGGCGGGGCTGCACGGCGACCTGCTGGCGGCGAAGGCATTGGTGTACGACCCGGGCTGTTTCACATGTTCGCTGCCGGTGGCCGAACCGGAGAGCGCCGAATACGCGGCCTGCGGATTCACGATCGACGGCCGCTCGGTCCGGTTCCGCGTGGCCAGAACCACCCCGACGAAGGTGGGCCAGTTCGTCACCGCGTGGCAGCGGTCCGAGGAGGGGCCGATCCGGCCCTTCGACGCCGCCGACGAGGTGGACCTCCTCGTCATCAGCAGCCGCGACGAGAACGGCTTCGGGCAGTTCGTGTTCCCGCGTGAGGTGCTCTGCGAGCGCGACATCGTTTCCCGCAACGGCTCCGGCGGGAAACGAGGCTTCCGCGTCTACCCACCGTGGGTGGCCACGACGAACCGGCAGGCCCGCAGCACACAGGCATGGCAGGTCGACTACTTCCTCCACATCGGCCAGGACGGGCCCACCGATGTGACCCGCGCCCACGCCCTCTACCACCCGTAGGCGCCCCCTCCGGTCCCACGACTCCCCCTGACCCGCCCGGGAGGGCGACGCCCCGGGCGGCGGGCGACGCCGGGGCGGGCGGGGTGCCGGACGCGGCAGTCGGCGGGTACGGAAACCGGGTACCGGCGTGGCGATGAGTTTTCCGGCCCCGGCGGGTCTACATCTCGATCGGGACGACCAACTCATCGGGAGTACAGACATGGGCCTCATCCACATCGAGCTGTTCGCGACCCTCGACCTCGTCGGGCAGGCGCCCGGCGGACCCGACGAGGACCCGGCGGGGTTCCCGTTCGGCGGCTGGCAGGCGCCCCTGCTGAACGAGGTCACCGGGGCACAGATCCTCTCCGCGTACGAGGGCACGGACGCCCTCCTGCTCGGCCGGCGGACGTACGACATCTTCGCCGCCTACTGGCCGCACCAGAAGGACGGCGAGATCGCCGAGCTCTTCAACCGCGTCCCCAAGTACGTGGCCTCCCGCGGCACGCCCGACCTCCCGTGGGCCGGGTCCACGCTGCTCGGCCCGGACCTGGCCGCCGCGGTGCGCGGGATCCGCGACCGGCACGAGAACGTGAAGGTCGTCGGGAGCCTGGACCTGGTGCAGACCCTCCTGCGGGAGAAGCTCTTCGACCGTCTCGACCTCTGGGTCCACCCGATCGTGCTCGGCGTCGGGAAGAAGGTGTTCGACGGCGGCGCCGTGCCCACGAACCTCACACTCCTCGAACCACCGGCGGCCGGCCCGAACGGCACCGTCTACCTGCGCTACGGGCTCGCCGACGGCATCCCCGGCACGGGCGACATGAGCGCACCCGACCGCGGCCTCGGACACGACGACCACCGGTGACCCGGTGACCCGATGACTGCCGGTGACACCCACGAGAGCGCCTCGGGCGTCGACTCGTCACGGTGACCACGACGCACCACTCGCCCGGCCCGCGGGCGGGCAGACGATGCCCTCCCGGCCCGCCACGCCGGGGTGCTTCGGCCCGGAAGCACCCCGGCCGGCCGGCGGGACGGCGGGCGGCGCGCCGGGTCCGTCCTCGTCCGTGAGTTCGGCGCACCGGACGGGGGCCCGGTGCCGCGCTGGATAGGATCACGGTGATCATCACGCTGAGCAGGGGGAGGTGTTCCCGTGGATCTCACAGGACGCACGGTGGCGGTGACGGGGGCCGGACGCGGGTTCGGGCGGGCGTTGGCCCTTCAGGCAGGCCGGTTGGGTGCGCGCGTGTTCGTGTCCGCGCGTTCTCTGACGACGGCCCGGAAGGTGGCTGCCGAGATGGCGGCCGACAGCGGCGCGAGGGCTGACGCGTTCGCCTGCGACCTGGCCGATCCGGCCTCCATTCGGGCCTTCGCCGATGGAATGGCCGCCCGCACCGACCGGGTGGACGTGCTGATCAACAACGGCGCCCGTTACCTGGACGGTCCCGATCTCTGGGACGCCGACGACGACGCGATCACCGACACCATCGCCTCGGGAGCCACCGGCACGCTCCTGATGGTCAAGCACGTCCTACCGCTGCTGCGCGCTTCCGTCGGGGCGGACCTGGTCAACCTGGTCTCCTCGGCCGCGGAACCCCGGGACCACCGCTCCCGGGCGCACCCCGCGTTCTACGCCGCCAAAGCCGCCCAGGCCGGCTTCGCCGACGTCCTCTCCCACCGGCTGCGCCCCGAGGGCATCCGCGTCATCTCGCTCTACCCCCCGGACTTCGCGGACGGCGACCCGCTCGACCCCGGCTGGGATCACGCTTCCCGGACCACAAGCGATCCGCTGACCGCGCAATCCGTCCTCGACTGCGTCCTGTTCGCGATCAACCAGCCGCGGGACTGCTTCATCCGCTCCTTCCACTTCGAGCAGCTGTAGGAGCCTGTCCGGACCGGGCGTGACCGGCCCGGCCCTGCCAACCGGGCCACACCGGGCCACACCGGGCCACGGCTCTCACGGCGACGAACCGCGCCGCCCGGACGGCTCACGGTCAGTGGTCGACCCGGAGGTGCAGGACGGTCGCCCACTCGTCGGACACCAACAGGAGTTGCCGCGTCCACAGGGCGCCCGGGTTCGCGAGGACGACGGCGACCTCGGCGGCGGTCCGGACCGGGCCGAGGTGCGACTCGATCAGGTCGGCGATGCCATAAGCGAGTTCGCCGGCCTGCCTGATCTGGTCGGGTGTGCGTTCGACGAACTGGTACCAGGGCATCAGCCCGCTCTCGGTCGCAGCCCGGTGCACGACCTCCCGCCAGCTTCGGGCCGGCTCCAACACGGACAGGACCGAGCCGAACTCGTCCCGCCAGTAACCCGCGTCGAGCACCGCCTGGACAAGCTTCCCGATGTCGTCCCGCCCGGATGCCGCCACCGCGACAACCGGGTACAGCTGCACGGACACCACGTGGTTGATGTCGTCGAGCAGTTCTTCGAGCGGCTCGGCCGCAGCCTCGACCGCCGCAGGAGCGTCCAACGGGTTCAGCACCGGCCAGGCCCTTTCTCCACAGCGGCCGGGCCTTCGGGCCCCTGCGGCACGATTCCTGCCGCGGGCAGCTTCTACGACCAGTCTTCTATGACTACTACGGTGCGTCCAGCCCGATGTTGCCCGCCGCCCGAACCGCCCCGGCCGAGGCCCCGGGCTGCGTCCGCCGAGCCGGCCACCCGCCGGAGACCGACCCGCACATCACGACCGGCGCATCACGCGTCACGACCAGCGCATCACCGATCCACGCATCACCGATCCACGCATCACCGGCCCGCGCGTCACCGGCCCGCCACTGCAGTCCTGCGGACACGCAGCAGTTCGCCCACCGACGCGCTCTCGGAGAACACGCCCAGGGCCGGGCCGCCATCAGCCCCCGCGGCGGCGACATCACGGCCCTCGGTCAGCGTCGCCTCCTCCGCGAAATTCGCGATGGCGTCCAGGATGTTGTCGCCGATGTCCGACTCGACGTCCGCCTGGACGTCCTGCGCCTCCCGGACGTCGTCGCCGATGTCCTGAGTGCCCTGGACGCCCTCGCCGGCGTCCGCGCACAACGTGGGCGGGGCCGGGGCCCCAACCAGGCCCGTCCCCGTCCCGACGGCACGGTCGGCGAACCTGGTCACCACCGACACCTTCACCTCGAACATCCGAATCACTCTCCTCCACGTCTCGCAGGAGTCCCGCTCACGCCGGGGCCGGTGTCCAGGTCGTGGAAATCGGAGACGAAGAGGATCTCCGGCTCGACTTCCTGCTCGTACGCCGCCGCCCTGGCGATGGCGAACTGGGTCTGCCACGCACCCGATTCGTGGGGGACCCCGAACGTGGCGACGTTCAGCAGCGCCAGGTAGGGGATGGTGGTCTTCCACTGCCGGGCTTCGGCGCTCCGCCGCCTGATGACCGCCATCTCCCTCGCGGCGTCGAGCAGCGCCTTCTCCACCCGGCGATGCGGAGCCCACAGGACGTGGACCGCCCTGCGCTCCTGGGCGACGTCCAACTCCCGCCACCGCCCGACCTGCCCGCCGGAGAGCCTGTCCCGTACCAGGATGTGCAGGTCGTGCATGGAAGGGATCGGGCCGAAGAAGCGGTAGTTGGGGACGATCCTGCCGGCCCACTTCAGGCGGACGAGGACGTTCCCGCCCAAGCCCATCTGGCGCAGCGCGGTGAGACCGCCCCAGCCGCACAGGACCGCGTACAGCAGTTGACGGGCCATCGGCCTGGTGATCGTCGCTGCCATGGTGTCGGCACCTCCCGCCGCAGTCCTCGTCACCCGTTGTCGATGACCCAGTGGATGGCGTCGGTCACCGTCGCGGCGTGCGACCGGTCGGTGAGCAGCGAGTCGTGGCGGGCCCCCGCCACGATCTGTGACCGGCTGACGCGCGACAGCGCCCCGAGTTCGCGCTGGAGCCCGGCGTACGCGGGATCCTGTTGGTGCGTCACGGCCGCGGAGACCACCGCGACCGGGCACGGTGTCACCGAGGCCAGCAGCGCGGCCCGGCCCGACCAGTCGGCCTGGCTGAGGCGTGCGTACGACCCGGCCCGGCGCGGGGGACGGTGCGCCGCCCCTTCTCAGCTCCGTGACGACGACTCCCACCGCCGTGGTGAGCACGGCGCCGGCCATCAGCCGGTCCTGGACGGCGCTGCTGCGGCTCCGGGTGCCGGCCTCGGCCGTGTGGTGGGTGTTCACGGGCGCAGCGACCGGGACACGTGGGCGATCGCCGGGTAGGTGGCCGTGAACGCCCAGAGGAAGCGGTTCAGCCCCATGAACCTGCCGTTGACGAGGTGGAAGAAGACACCTGCGCCCAGGATGCCCCGGGCCACCGGTCTGGGCGCGACCAGGACCAGGGGGAACGTCAGCTCGCCGAGGATCACGCCCCGGGCCACGGCGCGGGCAACGGCGGGGTGGAGGCGCAGCAACCGGTACAGCCCCTTGTCCCCGTAGACGCGGGTGCGGAGGATCCCGGTGATGGCGGAGCCGTCGCGCCACACCGGGGATACCAGCTTGATCGCCCCGGCGGCGGCGTAGGCCACGCACGCCTGGAAGGCGATGAACCGGATGCACGCCTCCCGCGCCCGGTCGTCGCCGGGGAACGCCTTCTCCAGGGTCGCGACCAGGAAGGTGATCATGGAGATGTTGTCCGAGCCGTCGTAGCCGTAGTACTGGCGCACCTGCATGCCGGCGGCGGTGCCGGTGAGGGTGAGGAGCAGCGCGGCGCGTTCCCTGCGGTGCGGCCGGCCCAGCAGCAGCCTGGCCGCAGCCGTCAGCCGCACCTGCGGGATCACGACGACCCGCGGGTATTCCAGCAGCCTGGACACGTACGTCAGCGGGAACCGTTCGAGGCCGCGGAACCGGGTCTGGTTCACCCTCCAGGAGAAGATGCCGTCGTCACTCAGCGCGGACGAGGCGGCGAGCTGCTCCAGTGCCCCGATCAGGGCGCCCATGGCGCCGATCTTCTCGATCCTCACGAGGACCCGGTCCGCGGCGGCGGCCTCGGCGGCGGCCTCACCGCCGCCTTCCGGCCTGCCGACGGCCTGGGGGATCCAGTTCACCGGTGGCATGCGACCTCCGAAAGAACGCCACTGCTGTGCCGTGCAGTTCAGTGCAGTTCAGTCACCTGCTGTTACGGATGTCCCCCACATGGCCCTACCGTTCCACCGTGGCCGATGTCCGCGGCGACTGCAAGCCGGGTGTACGGAGGCCTGCCAACCGCGGTGACCAGCAGTAACGTTCAGGGCCTCTTCCTCGCCCGGCGGGGCGGGCGCGGCTTCACCGCCGGCCCGCGCGACGGCGCCGGGCGGCCGCACGGGCCGCTCGGCGACTCGACCGGCGCCAGGCGCGACGCCGACGCCAAGGCCGCGATGCCGGTCCGGTTCAGGACGGCAGCGTCTTGCTCGCCAGTACCCTCCCCTGGGCGTCGTACGCGGCGAGCCTGATGTCCTGGAGCGGGAGTGCCTTCGGATCGTCGGGGGTCTTGCGGCCGGGCCCCCAGACGTAACCGGTGGCGTAGCCCGGGTTGCCGGGGAGCGAGGCGACGGTGGCCCAGTAGGCCTGGCCGTCCACCTCGATGGCCATCCGGGCCACCTGCCCGGGCCCGTGGTAGACGAGGTTGTACAGGGCCTCGTGGTACAGCGGCGGGTTCCCGTAGTACTGCATGGTGATCTCGGTCGCGCCCGACGTCCAGGAGTGCCCGCTGCAGCCCGGACCGCTGCCGTAGGCGGGGGCGTCGTGGATGCAGATCTCCTGGTCCTTCAGCTGCATCCACCAGTCCTGACGGTCCAGCGGCAGCTGCCGGCCGGGCTCCACCACCAGGGCCTCGGGAGGCGGCCCCGCCGGTACCCGCGGAGCCTGGGCCTGCGAGGCCGGCCCGGCGGCCTGGGGCCCGTGCTGCGAGGACAGTACCGTCCCCGTACCGGCCGCCACCGCGAGCGCGGCCACCACGGCCGCCGCACCCGCCGCCATCCGGCGTCCGCGCCGCTGCCGGCGGACCTGGACCCGTACGGGCCCGGCGGACCAGTCCGCCACCGCGACCCGGGCCGCCTCGTCCCGCAGAGCGCCGCGCACCATGTCCTCGGTGTCCATCACCTGTTGTCTCCGTTCGTGCCGTGGATCGTTGAACCGGTGTCCGCCGCGTACGGGGCCAGCGCCGGGTGGCCGCGCAGTTTCGCCAGGCCCCGGCTGGCCTGGCTCTTCACGTTGCCCGGTGAGCAGCCGAGCACTTCGGCGACCTGGCCCTCGCTCATGTCCTCCCAGTAGCGCAGGACGACCACGGCCCGCTGTCGCGGCGGCAGCTCCGCCAGCGCCTGGATCAGCACCGAGCGCTCCTCGACGTCGCGGTGGCCGCCGCCCGCGGTGTACGCCCGGTCGGGAAGGACGGGCACGAGCAGCTGCCTGACCCGGCGCCGCCGGTGGCGGCTCAGGTTGTTGTTCACCAGGGCCCGGTGGATGTAGGCGTCCGGCTCCTCCAGGCGGCTGATCCGCGGCCAGTTCCTGAAGGCCTTCGCGAAAGTCGCCTGGACCACGTCCTCGGCCTCGTGGTAGTCGCCTGTGAGCAGGTAGGCGGTGCGCACCAGCCGCCGCCAGCGCGTGGCGGCGAACCCCTCGAAGTCGAGCCCCCGCAGGCCGGGGCCGCCCGCGGCCGGTGCCGTGACGGGCCGCGGCCGGTCCTCCAGCGGGTTGTGCACTACGCTCGCGGTCATCCAATTCCTCTTCGCGTCCGCGCGACGACCCGATCGGGCCCTCGCTCTGCCCTACTCACCGCCGCGACGCCGCAAGGGTTGCACGGCCCTGTCGGCGAGTACGGGCTCCGGCTCGACTTCCCGCGTCCTGTCGCCGGCTGAGGGGTCATCGGTCGTCTGCCGGCTGGTCACGGCGGCAGGAGGACGGATGTGACAACGCGGCCGCAGGGATTCGGGGGGTGTCGCGACGGCTCGGGGCACGCCAGACTGACGCCATGCTGATCTCCGCCCGGCTTGGCCGGCCCCTGCTGCGGTTCTGGACGACGACCCGCGCCAACTTCTACGCCGATGACCAGGCGGCCCGGTGGACCGCGCGGGCGGCCTGGCTGCTGGTGACCGCGTCGATGTGGCTGGTGCTGATGTTCACGGTGGTGTGGGGGGCGATGGTGGCCGGGGCGCCCTCCGGCACGGTGGTCGTGCTGACGGTGGGCCTGGCCCTCGCGGTGCCGGTCGTGTCGATGGCCGCCGTCACGTCCGGGCCGAGGGGCGGGATGGGGGCGCCGGCGCTGACCGCGCTGGTCCTGCTGGGCGCGGTGGTGCTCGGCTTCTGGCTGGGCTGACCGGGACCGGGGGCGTCGTGACGCCCCTGCCGCACCGCGGCCCCGGGCCACCTCGGGGTGACCCGGGGCCGGGTGCTCGGTCCGGATGTTTCGTCAGGTACCGGCCGGATCAACCCTCCTGGGAGCCGTCGGAGGCGTCCCAGGGTTCCGCTTCGTGCGGGTCGCAGTCGATGCGGATCTCCAGGCAGTGCTCCTGCTCCACGTTCTGCGCGTGGTCGTCCGAGCGGTACTCGACCTCGTGGCGGCCGTCGCCGCTCACCGTGAAGGGCCCGGTGTAGCGCGTCCACTCGCCGCCGTCGACCCGGTAGTCGGTCATCGCGACGCCGCTGATGTCGTCGGTGGCGTCGAGGGTGACCAGGACGTCCGAGTGGTAGACGCCGTGCCGGTCGGGGCGCGGGTCGGTGCGCGCGGTGGTGACCGGCGGCAGGACGTCGAGCGGCAGCTCCATCCCGGCCTCCTCCAGGGTCATCTCGTTCTCCTCGGTCGGTGCCGGGACCCCGGCCGCGCCCGAGTGGGCGATCGAGCCGCCGCGCAGCTGGATGCTGCCCCAGTCGTCGTGGCCGTTCAGCGCGGTCTGGGACCCGTCGTTGTTGGTGTCGAACGCGACGGTGCCCTGGGGGTTGATCATGCCGTCGCAGTTCCAGTCGACCTGGCCGGCGCTCGCCTGGACGGTGACGAAGCGGGAGCCCTGCTTGGTGTTCGGGCACCAGTGCGTGACGTCGTAGCCGGCGGTGCTGGCCGGGAACTGGCGCTCGTTCAGCGTCGGCTCGTTCAGCGAGCCCACCGCGCGGGAGTAGTCCATGACCCCGGTGGTGGTGCCGACCGACAGGCCGCCCATCTGGTAGGAGTAGTTCATCACGCTGAAGTACTGCGGCTGGTGGTTGGGCGTGTCGGCGCTCCCGGCGTGCTTGAGGCCCAGGTCGTGTCCCAGCTCGTGCATCAGCGTGCCGGCCTGCTGGTTGGTGCTGCCGACCTGGTTGTCGAAGCTGCCCAGGCTGACGATGAAGTCACTGCCCGGGACGCCGGCGGCGACGCCGCTGTAGGTGACGCCGGGCTGGAGGTTGTGCGCCGCGATGGCGTAGTGGAAGAGCGAGCTCCGCCCGGTGCTGATGAAGCCGCCCGCGGCCGTCTTGATCTTGTTGAAGGCGTCCCACAGGTAGCGCCCGTTGGCGTCGACCGTCCCGAGGTTGGCCGCCTCGGTCTGCTTCTTCGCCTTGCTGAGCGTCCCCCAGGTGGTGTTCTTGGTGAAGTCGAGGATGCTGTCCGGCCCCGCGTCGACGTGCAGGTTGATCCCGGTGGTGGGGCTGTGCCGGTTGAACGGGGAGTTCTTGAAGGCGTCGACGACCTTCCTGATCGCGTCGTTGGTGAGCGCGTGGCTGTGGGTGGCGTCGGCCATCCAGTCGACCTGGACGAAGACGTCCGGCTTGTTCACGTCGGCGCCCATGGCCTTGAGGTCGATGAACTGGTCGGGGCTGCCGTCGCTGGGCTTGATCGTGACGCCGTTGCGCTTCCAGTCGTCCGGGATCCCGTCGCAGGTGGTGGAGTTGCAGTCGACCGTGAAGGTGACGGGGGTGAAGGGGTCGGTACCTCCGGTGTGGCTCGCCACGTAGCCGGTGGGCGCGGTCTCGGTGAGGGTGTTCGGCGCGTCGAGCGGGGCCGGGACGTTCCAGCCGAACGTGATCACGGTGCCCTGGCTCTCACCGCCCACCTGGTAGCTGACGGTCCCCGACGCGCCGTTGGAACCGTTGCACACGCCGACGTTGAACTGCCCGGTTCCGCCGAGGGCGGCGAGTCGCGCCGGCGGGTTGGTGTTGGCGCAGCCGTCGGTGACCTGGAGGTTGGCGAGGGTCAGGTCGCGGTCGCTGCTGTTGACGAGGTTCACCCCGAGCAGGCCGCCCGCCCGGCGCGCGGCCGCGGCGGGGGTGATGGCGGCGACGAGGGTGAGCAGGGCGAGGGCCAGCACGAACAGTGGCGCCAGGCCGTGGTGCCGGATGGTCCGCGGGAGCACGGCGACACCGGGAGAGCGATCTGTGGTCATGCCGTCACGCTAGGTACCGGCCCGCCGCGGACCTGTCATGACCCGTCGAACAGTCACCCCGTCGGCGGCGCACCGGTCACACCGCCGGCGCCCCACCGTGGCCGGGAGGGCCCGCCGCCCAACCGGCACGGCGGGGTGGGCCGTCCCGGCGTCCGCCGGCGCCGTTTCGGCGGGGATCCGGCGCCGCTTCGACGGGGATCCGGCGAGGAGGGGCACCTCGGCCGGCGAGTGCCAGTCGCCTGCATATGCAGTCGATCGACATATTCAGGAAGATGGCCTATGTTGGTCCGCATGACGGGCCGCCGGCTCCGGAGAACGGACGAGCCGTGGGTGGGCGTCCGCCGTTCAGATGTGGTCCGGCATGCCGCCGGACCGCCCGTTTCCCCGTGGGAGGGACCGCAGTGCATCACCGTTCCCGTACGCCCGGACCCAGGCTGCTCGGTATCGCGATCGCCGCCGTGCTCAGCCTCGGCGCGGGCGTGCCACCAGCGTTCGCCGGACCCGCCGCCGGACCGGCCGGGGGGCCGTCCTCCGGCGCCGACCCGGTGCCCGGGCTGGTCGCCGGCTCCGAGACCATCGCTCCGCAGCTGGTCACCGGCCTGGACGACGCAGCCCCCGGCGACAACCCGGCCGACGCGGCCCGTGCCCACCTGGCCGCCCATCAGGACCGCTACCGGGTCGACCCCGCGCAGCTCGCCGAGGCCGGGACCGGGCAGGCCGTCGACGGCCGGCGCACCGTCAGGTTCGAGCAGCGGCACGGCGGCGTACCGGTCTTCGGGGCCAGGTACCTGGTCCACCTGGTCGGCGAGGGTGCCGGACAGCGGGTCGAGTCGGTCGGCGGCAAGTTCTTCACCGGCCTCACCGCCCCGACCGCGCAGACCGTGCCGGACGAGGTGTTGCGCCGGCTCGCGATCGGCGCGCTCCAGGACCCCGCGGCGCGCGAGGGCGCCGCCGTCGAGGACCACGGCCTGGTGGTGCTGCCCGGTGGCGCCGGCCGGCTCGCCCGCCACTTCACCGTTCGCGCTGCCGGCACGGACCCCTGGGCGGCGAAGGCGCGCGAGGTGTTCGTGGACGCCACCGTCGGCGAGGTGGCCCTCACCTACGAGGTCCGCGACCGGTACCCGCTCGGCGCCCCGGACGCCAAGGCCGCCCCCTCCGCCCCCGCCGCCAAGGCCGCCAAGGCCGCCCCCTCCGCCGAGGCCGCCTCCCCGGCAGCCGGGGCGGCCGGCCTCGAACCCGCCACCGGCACCGCCCCGGACGCCTTCGGCCGCCCGGCCCAGGTGAACATCGGCCGCCTCCCGGACGGCACCTACCAGCTCGTCGACCTCACCCGCCCCGCCGCCATCACCACCTACGACGCGGCCGGCCGGGATGTCACGGACTTCGACCGTGCCCTGCCCGCCGACGCCCGCCCGGCCGCCTCGGCGAGCCCCGGCTTCCCGGCCTCCACCGGCACCAGCGGCGCCACCGACGCCCACCTGAACGCCGCCGCCGTGTACGACTTCTACCGCGACCGCCTGGGCCGCGACGGGATCGACGGCAAGGCCGGACCGATCACCTCCGTCGTCAACGTCACCAGCTCCGGCCAGCCGCTGGAGAACGCCTACTGGGACGGCGAGAAGATGATCTACAGCGGTGGCAGCGAGAAGCGCCACCCGTTCTCCGTCGCGCGTGACGTCGCCGGGCACGAGATGACCCACGGCGTCGTCAAGCACACGGCGGAGCTCGTCAACCTCGGCCAGTCCGGCGCACTCGACGAGGCCCTCGCGGACTACTTCGGCAACGCGATCGAGGTGACCAGCCGCGGCATCCCGATGACCGACCCGAGGGCCGCACTGCTCGGCGAGGGCCTCTGCCGCACCGGCACCCCGCAGGCCTGCGCCGACCGCAGGATGGACGACCGGCGCACCACCGTCGCCGACTACATCGGCGCACCGGCCGGTGTCGACAACGGCGGCGTGCACCTCAACTCCACCATCTTCTCCGGGGCGTTGTGGGACATCCGGCGCACCCTCGACCCGCTCCTCGCCGACCGCCTGGTCTACCGCGCGCTCGCCGAGTACCTCACCCCGCTGGACGACTTCGTCGACGCCCGCAACGCGGTGCTCGCCGCCGGCCGCGCCCTCGGCCTCGACCGCGCCCAGCTCCGCACCGTGGCCGGCGCGTTCGACGCGCACGGGGTCAAGGACGGCTGGCAGCGCCGGATCGGCGTGGACAGCCGACCGCTGCTGCGCGAGCTCTCCACCGAGAGCGTCGCACCCGATGTCGCCGCCGGCCGCTGGGTGGCGGCCACCGCGGGCAAGGGCGCCAAGGGCAGCATGGCCGTGCACGCGGGAGCCGTCAGCGACTCCGCCGAGCCCGCCCGGCTCAGCCCGGAGGACGGCCGCTCGCACGGCTGGCCCGCCACCGACGGCACGTCCGCCGCGTGGGTGGCCATGGGTCCGGGCGCCGACGGCGCCTGGGGCATGGAGGTGCTGGCCCGGCCGCTCGACGGCGGCCCGGTGCGCAGCGTCCACCGTGCGGCGAACCAGTTCGTCAGCGACGTGCGGATCTCCGGAGGCGACGTGGCCTTCGTGGCGAACGACTACGCCGCCGGTCTGACCGGGCCCGTGCTGTCCCGCAACGGTGCCCCGGCGGTGCGGATTCCGCTGCCGGACGGCCACCGCGCCTCGGACCTCTCGCTCAAGGACGGCCTGCTCGCCTGGACGGAGAGCTGGCAGGCCGGTGAGCGGACGGTGAGCGCGCCGACCGTCTACTCGACCGCCGCCGGCAAGGTCGTCGCCCAGTACGTGGTGGACGACGCGGACGCCGCCACCCCCGGGACCGTGGTCACCGGCACCCGCCTCGCCGGTGGCCGGCTGCTCTGGGTGCAGACGCCCGGCGACCGGACGAAGGGCAGCGCGATCCGCTCCGGCGCCCTGGACGGTTCCGGCGTGACCGACCTCCTGCCCGGCGGCACCGCCGAGCCGCGCCGGATCACCACCCTGACCGCCTCCGACCAGGCGGTCACCTTCGGCGTCGCCGGTGGCCGGGTGACCGGCGGCACGAAGAACGCCGACCTGCCGAAGCTCTGGCAGCTGCCGCTCACCGGTGGCACCCCCGAGCGGGTCTCCTGCAACCGGGGCGGCCAGTACGCGCCGGCGGCCGACCGGGGCACCCGGGTGATCTGGCTGGACGCCACGGCGGGCCGCACGGATCTGGTCGTGCGCGAGCGCGCGGCCGGCACCTGCTGACCGGGCGGCTGCCCCGGGGGCCGTTCCAGGGCGCCTGAGCCCTGGCGCCCGGCCCCCGCCCGCTCCCCCGGTCACCCGCCCGGCCGCCGCACCCCCGTGGCGGCCGGGCGGGTTCTCGCGGCAGGCTGAGCGGGTGACGACGACACGAGCGTCCTCTTCCGAAGGTCTCCGTGCTGTTCTGTGCGACTCGGGCGGCGTCCTGATGCAGCCGATCGGTGGCCGCTGGAACCCCCGGGCGGACGTCGAGCAGACCGTCCTCGGCCACGAACCCTCGATCACGCCGGAACAGTTCGCGGCAGCCGTCGTCGCCGGCGACCGGTTCCTCACCACCTCCCCGTCGGCACCCGGCCACGACGACTACCACCGGGTGGTGCTTCGCGGCCTCGGGGTGGACCCCACCCCGGAGCTCCTCGCCGACCTGCGCCGCGAAGTCCCCCCGTCCACCGTCCTGGAGACGTTCCCCGAGGTCGTGGACACCCTGGAGGAGCTCAGCCGGCGAGGTGTGCGGATGACGGTGGTGTCGGACGCCTGGCCCGATCTGCCCGACCTCCACGCGGGCCTGGGAATCGGGCAGTTCTTCGGGGCGTACGCGATCCCGGCGGAGCTCGGCTGCAACACGACGGACCCGCGGATGTACCACCACGCCGGCACCGCGCTGGATCTCGTGCCCGCGCAGTGCCTGTTCCTCGACGACGATCCGGACCTGGTCGCCGCCGCGATCGGGCTCGGCCACGCGGGGCGCGCGGGGCGCGCGGGGCGCGCGGTCTGCCGGGGACCGGTCACGTCCAGGGTGCCCGCCATCGCGTCCCTGACGGAGTTGCCGGACTTCTTCCGAGGCGATCCCGCCCCCACCCGCAGGGGTCTGATCAGCACACCTCACGGCAGCGGTCCAGTCAGCGCCCACCGCCGGGGGCCGTCCGAAGACCCGCGGCTAGAGTGCACGGGTGGACTCTCACGTGCTCGTCATCGCCGACACCTCCTCCAGCCCCGAGAACGCCGAGGAGTTCGGCCGCGTCCTGCAGAAATTCGCCCGAGCGTGCCGGACCGAACCGGGCTGCCTGTCCTACGAGGTCTTCCGCTCGCTGGACCAGCCCGAGCGCTGCGTGAGCATCGAGAAGTACGCCGACGCCGAGGCTTTCGCCGCGCATCGGGCCTCGGCCCACTTCCGCGACATCGGCCTCGGCGAGGTGGTGCCCCTCGTGGTCGCACGTGACGTCCGCATGTACGACGCTCCTCGCGACATCCCGTCGGCGCAGTAGCGCACCGCAGGACGACGGCCCGGGACTCCTGTCCTGCCCCCTCCGCTCCGGCCCAACGGCTCCGGCCCACCCAGCGGGCCGGAGGGGTACAGCGGGCCGGAGGGATCCAAGAGGCCGGATCTCCCTCGCCCGTGGCCTGTCGGCCGATACCGTCGTACGTCGTGGACGACAGCGCAGAGCGGCTCCCGAACGGCGTGCACAGTACCGTGACGGGCGGCCCGGACACGGTGCTGATCGTGGTGCGCGGGCCGAGCGGCGCCGGCAAGTCCAGCACCGCCGCACGGCTTCGCGCCGCGTACGGCCGGGGTGTCGCCGTCGTCGGCCAGGACGTTCTGCGGCGCGACGTGCTGCGGGAGCGGGATGTCGCCGGCGGGGCGAACATCGGCCTGATCGACGTGGTGGCACAGCATGCCCTGGACCATGGCTTCCACGTCGTCGTCGAGGGCATCCTCGCCGCCGACCGCTACGGCCGGATGCTGGCCCGGCTGGCGGCCGACCACCGTGGGCGCAGCTTCCTGTACTACCTGGACGTCGACTTCGAGGAGACCGTCCGGCGGCACGCCACCCGCCCGCTGGCCGCCGAGGTCTCCCCCGAGCAGATGGCCGGCTGGTACCAGGCGCACGACGTCCTGCCCGGCGGCCTCGAACACGTCATCAGCCGGCACAGCACCCTCGACGACACGGTCGGGCGGATCCTCGCCGACACCGGCCTCGCCCCACCTGGCCGGGCGCCCCGTCCCTGACCGAGGTGCCTCCCGGCCGACGACGGCCCGGGCCGGTCTGCCCGGGGCGCCGGTCAGCCGGTGGGTGTGCCGACCTGGTCGCGTTCGAGTGCGGACCGCAGGGTCGAGAGGGCCCGTGCGACCGCTGCCAGCGAGGGGGCGTCCAGGGTGCCTCCGAGCAGTTCGGCCAGGCCGCCCGTGAAAGTCTGCTCCGCCTCCTCGACGAGCCGCGCGCCGTCGTCGGTCAGGGCCAGCAGCGAGGACCGGCGGTCCGCCGGGTTCGGCCGGCGGGCGGCCCACCCCTGCTTCTCCAGGCGGTCGATGCCCTTGCTGGTCGCCCCGACGCCGATGGCGAACTCGGCGGCGAGGTCCGCCACCCGGCACCCGGGGTGGTCGCGCAGGTAGCCCAGGAATTCGTACTGCGAGGTGACGATCCCGTGCCGCTCGCGGAGGCGGTCGTTGAGGGCGTTGTACAGGCGCGTCTCGCACCGGACCAGGTCGGCGAACAGCTCGGGGAAGTCGGCTGCGGCGGGATCCCCGCTCGATGTATATTCCATGGCATATAGTGTACCGGAAGCTACTTGTGGCAGGAGTGTGCCCATGAGCAGGGAACAGCGCATCCGGGTCGACGAAATCCTGCGGCAGCCGGGCCCCGAGGGGCCCCGGTCGGTCGAGGAGATCCGGTCCGGATTCAGGCAGTTGATGGCCCGGATGATCGTGCCCCACGGCATTCGCACCGCGCCGACGACCCTCGGCGGCCGGCCGGCACTGCGCGTCGAGCCGGCCGGGGGGCCGGGCCGCGGGTCGGACGGCGGCCCCGGCGCCGGGACGATCCTGTACTTCCACGGCGGCGGCTGGGTCTTCGGCTCGCCCGAGACCGCCCTCTCGCTGACCGGCAACCTCGTGGCCAGGACCGGCTTCGGGGCGTACTCGCCGGACTACCGGCTCGCCCCCGAACACCCCTTCCCGGCCGCGATCGAGGACACCCTGAGCGCCTACCGGGCCCTCCTCGACCGCGGCGAGGACCCCTCGGCCATCGCCTTCGCGGGAGACTCCGCCGGCGGCGGCCTCGCCGTCACCACCTGCCTCGCCGCCCGGGACGCGGGCCTCCCGATGCCCGCTGCCGTCCTGGCCTTCTCCCCGGGCACCGACGCGACCCGATCCGGCGAGAGCATGGACACCAAGGAAGGCATCGACCCGGTCTTCACCCGCGCGGCCCTCGAACACACCGGAGCCATGTACCTCGCCGGGGCCGACCCGCGCCAGCCCCTGCTGAGCCCGGCCGTCCACGCCGACCTGACCGGCCTTCCCCCGATGCTGATCCAGGTCGGCGCCAACGAGGTCCTGCTGGACGACTCCACCCGCCTGGCCGCGCGGGCGGGCGCAGCGGGCGTGGACGTCATCCTCGACGTCACCGCCGACGTGCCGCACGTGTTCCAGTCGTTCGCCGGCGTCCTCGACGAGGCGGACGAGGCACTGGACCGTGCCGCCCTCTTCCTGCGTCAGCGGATCCGCGCCGAAGGCACCGCCCGGACGTCGGCCGGGTAGACGCGCACCGGCCGCCGGTCCGCTCGCGGCCGGACGCCGGAGCCATGCCGGCCGGGCAGCCGGGGGTCTCATCCCCCGGCCCCCGCAGGCCGCCCGGGCTCAGCCGTGCCCGGCCGGGCCCTGCTCCGGATACGCGGCAGGTCCGTACTCCGGCGCACCGGCGTGCACACGTGCCGTGCCGGTCCGCCGGTGGGCAGTGGGCGGTGGGCGGTGGGCGGTGGGCTCAGCCGACCTTCCAGACGGCCTGGACGTCGCCCTTCTCGTCGCTGCCCTTGTAGGCGAGGAAGACGGGCTGGGCGTTCGCGGGCAGGAGAAAGATCTCGCAGGTGGTCACGGACTTGCCCGGCGTCAGCCGGCGGGCCTCCCCGTCGCCCTCCTGGCAGGGCGGGAAGTCGACCCCCCAGGAGGGCAGGTATCCGTACGCGTGCTCCGCGTCGCTGTGCAGGGCCACCCCGTGGACGTAGGCGCCGATGTCCTCGGGGCCGCCCTTGTGGGAGAAGGTGACGGTCACGTAGTACGGCACCCTGCCCTGGACCACCCCGGTGCTGAGCTTGTCCACCGCGGCCGCGTCGCCCTTGACGACCGAGACCGGCGTGACGCCCAGCCTGACCGTCTCGTGCGTCCCGTACGTCGTCGCGCTCGCGTCCGCCGGTGTCTTCCACGCCAACGGCGCGTCGAACGTGCCCTTCGCGGCGGCCGGCGCGCCGGAGGGCTCCGCGCCCGGGTCGTTGTCCGGCCCGCAGCCGGCGAGCAGCAGCGCGAGCGCGCCGACGGGCAGGGCAGTGCGCAGTGCGGCCTTGGTCAGCATGATGTGAATCCCCCGTTGTTGATGGCGGCCGCCCGGATCCGGTCCTGGCACAGCCCCGCGTCCCCTCTCACCGGCAGAGACACCCTGCGCGGCTGGACGATCAGGGAATGATACGGCGTTCGCCGCGGCGGATCCCCCGCGGTCGGCCATGAGAGGGGCCCCGCCGTTTCCCACCGGTCCGCCGGCCGCTACGCGTAGGGATCGATCGAGAACACCGGCCCCTCACTCGGGAAGTCGTCCGGGAAGAGGTCCAACCGCACCTCGCCGGAGAGCAGTGCCAGCAACACCCCGGTGGAGCTCAGGGGCAGCCGGGCGAACCTCAGCCGGCCGGCCTGGACGGCGAGCGTCGGCCAGGCGTCCGGCTCACCGACCGGCAGCCAGAACAGCAGGTCGGCGTTGTCGGTCACCGCCCACTGCACGAGGTCGTCCGTGGTCAGGCCGTCCTCCGCGAGCAGGGCCGGGAGGGTGGGCTCGGGATAGTCCCGCAGGAGCCGGCGGCTCTCCCGCGTGCTGCTGACGATGTCCAGTCCCGGACGGGCCGAGCCCTCCGCGTACACCCAGAGGAACTCGTCGAAGCAACCCGGACCGTACGCGTCGATCAGCGCCCGGTGGCTCGGCGGGACCTCGAACCCCGCCCCGCCCGCCGGCACCACCTCGACCCTCCGCCCGGACGGCGGGCAGAGCGCCGTCAGTGCCTGCAGCTCGTTCACCACGGACCTCGCAGGTTGGAGAGTGCTTTCGTGAAGGACCGGCCGAAGTCGCCGACCGCCTCGGTCGGACGCCTGCCGGAACCGTGAGCCAGCCAACCACACCGCGCGCATACCGGCGTTCGAATATCGGCACGTCATGCGGGCCCATCGACCGACCGGCCGGAGCCCGCTCCCCCACGACCAAAGGGCCGCGTGCCGGCGTACGAAGACCTGACCGGACCCGAGCGGCAGGTGTGGGACGCAAGATCCGGAAAGGCACTGATCGTACGGGGAGACGGTCAACGTGCCGACAGCAGGACGCGCTTGCGCAGGAGGTCGAGCCGGGCGCAGCCGGACATCCGGCGCTTGAGCATCGCGATCGTGTTGACGCGTCCCTCGACCGGGCCGGGGTTCCGGCGGAGCGTGGGGCCGGCCACGGCCGCGTCCCGGTCCTTGCGCAGGCCGTTGGCGAAGCCTCGCAAAACTACGGGGCCCCGGCCGCGGTTCCGTGCACGGTCGTGTCACTGCAGGCCCAGCAGCAGGTCCCTGACCGCGGCGGGCCGGGACAGGAACGGGTGGTGGCCGGCGTCGAGTTCGACGACGCTGTCGGCCCGGCGGGCGAACTCGCGCTGCAGCCGCGGCGGGGTGCCCCGGTCCCGGGCGCAGACGAGGTAGGTCGAGGGCACGTGCTGCCATGCGGCCGCCCCGACGGGCTGCCCGGTCACCCGCAGGCTCTGCCGGGCGACGTGGTCCGCCGCCCGCGCCTGGATCCCGGGGTCGCAGTCCTGCAGGAACGTGTCCACGAGCAGCTCGGGCCGGACTCCGAAGGTACCGGCGCCGGGGTCGATGTCGAGGAACGGGGCGGGGCTGCCGTCACCGAAGTCCGACAGGCTCTGCCCGACCTCGGGCAGGTAGCTGGAGACCAGCAGCAGGTGGCGTACCGACGCGACACCGGCGGCGGCCTCCGCGGTGATGATGCCGCCGTAGCTGTGGGCGACCACAACGGTGGGCTCGTCGCTGTCCAGCAGCGCCTGCCGCACCGCCGCGACGTCCTCGGAAAGCCCCGGACCGCCGCCGCCCGCGGGCAGGCCCGCCTCGCCACAGCTCGGCAGCGCCGGCGCCACGCTCGGCACCCCTCGCTCCTGCAGCAGCCCGGCGGTGCGGTGCCACCACCACGACCCGTCCCGCACACACGCCCCGTGCACGAACACGACCCTCATCGCCGCCTCCACGTCACGCCTTGGCCGCCTCGGCCGCCTTCCGGCCAACGGTAGACGCAGCCGCCATTACGAGCAGTGAGCTGACGGTCCGTCAGGTCGGTTTCCAGGAGTGGTCGCCGTTGTCGCCGGTCCGCACGCCGTCGACGTCCAGGTGCAGGCCGCTCTTGAGGTCGACGCCCCAGAAGCCCCCGTCGCCGCGGGGCAGCAGCCAGAACCGCTGGTTGTCGCCCGAGGCTCCGTTGCAGGTGTACTCGTTGACGGGGCCGTTGATCCTGCCGGCGCCGAAGTCCGGGATGCCGGCGCACTTGGCGGTGACGGTGTTGCACAGGAGGTACGGGCCGTGGGCGGCGCTCGCATTCGCGGCCCGGCCGGGCACGGCCGCGTGGGGCTCGGTAGCGGCCCGGGCACTGAGGGGCTTCCGCTCGTACCCGCCCACCCGTCCCGTGAACCGCCGGACCACAATGGCGGTCTGACGACCTGACGGCCTGGACGACGGGGCCGGCCCGCCGCCGATGCCGCCGTCGGGTCGTGGCCGTCAGCCGGCGGCCAGGATCTCCACACCGTGCGCCCCGATCTGCCGGACGACCGCGTCCTGGGGGTCGGCGTCGGTGATCAGCCCGCTGACCTTCTCCCAGGGCAGCACGCGGAACCGCGAAGCCGTGCCGATCTTCTCGGAGGAGGCGAGGATGTAGGTGTCCGCGGCCCGCGCGGACAGGGCGCGCTTCATCGCGGCCTCCTCGGCGTCCGCGGTGGTCAGTCCCGCTTCGGGGTGCACGCCGGTGACGCCGAGCAGGCAGAGGTCGGCGGAGACGTTCTGCGCGGCCTCGACCGCGGCGGCACCGCAGGCGACCGCCGAGTGCTTGAAGACGCGGCCCCCGAGCAGGAAGAGCTCCGCCTGCGGATGGTCGAGCAGGGCCACGGCGATCGTCGGGCTGTGGGTGATCACGGTGCAGGCCAGGTCCTGCGGGAGCGCGCGGGCGACGGCGAGGGCGGTGGTGCCGCCGTCGAGGATCAGCGTGCCGCCCGGCCGCACCAGAGCGGCGGCCACAGCGGCGACCCTCCGCTTGCCGTCCGGAGCCACGCTCTGCCGGGCGGCGTAGTCCACCACCGCCGGCGAGACGGGAAGCGCGCCGCCGTAGACCCGCTGGCACAGTCCCTCGGCGGCGAGATCGCGCAGGTCGCGCCGCACGCTGTCCTCGGAGATCCCCAGTTCGGCGGCGACGTCCTTGGCGACGATCTTGCCCCGGCGGGCGAGCAGACCGAGCAGGTGGTCGCGCCGTTCAGCAGCCAGCATCCGCATTCTCTCCCGTTCTTGCACGTTTCTGCATGTATGGTAGCGCCCGTGACCGACCACCCCATGCTCATCCTGATCGCCGGCCCCTACCGCTCCGGCACCGGCGGTGACCTGCAGGCCATGGCGGCCAACCTCGCCCGCCTCGAAGCCGCCGCCTGGCCGGTCTTCGCCGCCGGCCACCTCCCCGTGATCGGGGAGTGGATCGCCCTGCCCGTCCTGCGCTCCGCCGGCGCGGGCCCCACCGACCCCCTCGCCGACCAGGTGCTCTACCCGACCGCCGACCGCCTGCTCGCACGCTGCGACGCCGTGCTGCGCCTGCCCGGCGACTCCGCCGGAGCCGACCAGGACGTCGCCACCGCCCGTCGCCGCGGCCTGCCCGTCTACCACGACGTGGCCGAGATCCCCCGCCGCGCCCCGCAGGAGACCACGTGACGGGCCGCCCCGGCGTCGACACCCCCGACCACCGCGGCCGCACCGGCCTCGACCTGGCCGGACGCGGCCTGGACCGCAACCCCGGCATCCGGGTGCGCGACGTCGAGCTCACCTCCCAGGGCTGGCACGTCCTCAGGCGCACCACCTTCGACTACCGCCGCCGCGACGGGCGCTGGGAGACCCAGCAGCGCGAGACCTACGACCGCGGCGACGGCGCCGTCGTCCTGCCCTACGACAGCCGGCGCCACCGTGTCCTGCTCACCCGCCAGTTCCGCTACCCGGCCTACGTCAACGACCACCCCGACGGCATGCTCGTCGAAGCCGCCGCAGGGCTGCTCGACGCGGACGACCCGCCCGCCGCCGTCAGACGCGAGTGCGCCGAGGAACTCGGCGTCACCCTCGGACCGCTCGCCCACGTCCTCGACGCCTACATGAGCCCCGGCTCCGTCACCGAACGCCTCCACTTCTTCGCCGCCCCCTACACCCCGGCCGACCGGACCGGGACCGGCGGCGGAGTCGAGGAGGAGGGCGAGGACATCGAGGTCCTCGAACTGCCCTTCGCCGAGGCCCTCGCCATGACCCGCGACGGACGCATCACCGACGGGAAGACCATCCTGCTCCTGCAGTGGGCGGCCCTGGACGGGCCCTTCGCCCCCGCGGCGGGTGGCCGCTGACAACGCGGCCCGCCCCTCCCCCGCCAAGCCCGCCGCACGAGGTCGCGCTCCGGCAGGTCACGCCCGGGAGGGCGGCGCGGACGCCGGCCCCCCGGCTGCTTCGCCGGCCCGGCCGCGTGGGACGCGAGTGTGCGTCCCACCGCGGATCCCACCGCGGATCCCACTCGTCGCCGGGCTCACCGACGGGCCGGGCCGACACGCCGCGGCGGGATCCCAACACCTGTGCCCTGCCCGGCCGTCAGCGGGTTCCCGGTCTTGCCGGACACCCCTTCCCTCCACGGGATCTTGACTACGCTGGCCATGGCCATGGCCATGGCCCACGACCGAACGAGGGGGGTACACCCATGCCGTACGAGACCGGCGCGAAGGTGAAGCTGACCAGGGATGTGCAGGTCACCGCGGACGACACGGCGGCCAGGATCGGCCTTCCCGGTCCTCTGTCCCTGACCGAGGGCCTGGTAGGCATCGTCACGGGCTCGGCGAAGGAGGCCCGCGGCGGAATGGCCCAGGACGCGCTCACGGCCTTCGACCAGCAAGTCCGCCCGGGCCAGTTCGACGCCTTCACGGCCGGCCTGCTCAACAACCTCCGTCAGCAGATCGTCCAGCACGGGGCGTTCGACGCCGCAGCCGGCACCCGGATCAGGTACAGGGTGCGCTTCGAGAACGGGTTCGTCCTCGACGGCCTCGAGGAGGACTGGCTGACCGGAGCCTGAGCGCCTGCCACTGGGCCCCCGCCGGCCGGCGGGGGCGCAGTGGTCTCCGCAGCCGGTTGCCGCGGGCGTCAGGCCTCGTGGAGGAAGTGGCTGCGGCCGCTCTCCCGCCGCAGGCAACGGCCTTCCCTCCGCTGCTCGACGCCCCGGGGCCCGGAACGTCGAGCAGCCCGACGGGATGTCACCCGCCGCACCGGCCGCCGTTCCCCCGTGGGCGGCCCGTTGCCTTGCAGCCCGGTCAGAAGTGCGCCAGCAGTTCCGGGAAGCTCGGCAGCTGCAGGGTCGCGGCGTGCTCGCCGAACTCCTCGTGCTCCAGCACCCAGGTGTGCTCGTGCGGGATGAACACCGCGTTCAGGCCCGCCCGGCGGGCCGGGATGATGTCCGACTTGGGCGAGTTGCCGATCATCCAGGTGCGCTCGGGGGGAAGCGACAGCTCGGCCACCAGGCGGTGGTAGGTGTCGACGTCCTTCTCCGCCACGATGTGGATGCCGTCGAAGTGGTGGGCGATCGAGGACTGTTCGACCTTGCGTCGCTGCTCGTCCTGGTCGCCCTTGGTGAGCATGAGCAGGCGGTGCCGGCCGGCGAGCTGGGCCAGGGTGTCGGCGACGCCCGGGATGAGCTCCACCGTCCGGCTCGTCAGGGGCCGCAGCAGCTCGTCGATCCGGTCCCGGTCCTCGGCGGTCGGTGTCCGCCCGTGCCACTGCTCCAGGCACTCGGTGAGGTTGTGGCGGAACACCGCGGCCCCGTAGCCGAGGGTCAAGGCGTTCGCCGCCTCCACCTTGTCCAGCAGCGCCCGCGCGCCCGGCCGGTCCTGCGGGGTGGCGGCCACCCAGTCGAGAAAGCCGTCGATCACGCGCTCGAAGAGCACGTTGTTCTCCCACAGCGTGTCGTCGGCGTCGAAGACAAGCACCTGGTCACCGGTCACGGTCGTCCCCCGTCGCTCCATGACGGTCCGTCGGCCGGTGGGCCGGCCGGGCCGTCGTTCTCCAGCAGTTCGGCCACGCGTGCCAGCGACTCCCGCAGAGCCTCGCCCCGTGCCGCCTCGCGGGCCTCCCCGAGCGGCAGCCACCGTACGCGGGCGGAGGGCCGCTCCGGGCGGACGGCGGACGGCGTCCGGGTGGCGAGCACGAACCGGAGGTCGGCGTGCTCGTGTGCGGGCTCGCTCGCGGATGCGGGCACCGGCAGCACCACCACCTGAAAGAGCCGTGCGGTCGGCCAGAAGGCGAGGTCGGGCAGGTTGGTCTCCTCGCGGGCCTCGCGCAGCGCGATCTGTGCGGGGAACTCCTCGCCCGGGTCGCCGTGCCCGCCGACCTGCAGCCAGTCCTGCTGACGCTCGTGCCAGCGCAGCAGGACCTCCCGCCCAGCGGGGTGCACGATCACCGCGGACGCCGTCAGGTGCAGGGGCCGTGCACGGTCGTAAGGGTCACCGGCCGTGGCGAGCGGCGCGATGCGGGCGAGGTCCGCGGCCTCCTTCTCGCTCCGCGGCCGGAACTCCGCTAACAGCTCGGCGGCCGTCCGGAGCTTCCCTGACATGTCGGTGCCGGTCACGCGTCCTCATTTCCGTCTTCCCGCGGGCGGTCGGCCCGCGGTGTCCGAACCTAACTCAGACCGTGAAACCCGGGTACCGAATATCCGCCGGTCGCATCCGTGCAGTTGGACGCCCGAAGCGCCCGGTCCGCCGGTCCGCGAGGCCCGGTCGGGGAGGCGCACCGGCGGCGGCCCCCGGGCGCGGGAACCCGGCTCCCGGAGCCGGTGTCCTGGAACCGCAGCCGGCACTTGACCGACCGTCACGGCTCCTGCGGGCGGGGCGCATGCACGCCCCGGCTGTCGCGGTCGCGAGTGCGTCAGGCGGAGAACGTGAGCAGGTCGACCCGCAGGGGGACCGCGAGCATCACGACGACCAGCAGGCCGCCCACCAGGGCGGGCAGGACCAGGAGCGGCCGCCGGCCGAGGCCGGGGCCGCACGCGGAGGACGTGACCGCGTCACCCCCGCGTCACTTCTTGGGCGGCGCTCCGGGAACGAGCCAGCTTCCACTCCCCTGGTCGCCGCCCGTGATCTCCAGGAAGGCCTCCAGCCGGCTCCGGTGCTGCCGCCGGATGCGGAACCGCGGCCGACATCGCCTCGGCTCGGCCAGCAGGAGTTCCGCCATGCGCGACACGAGTTCCTTGAACGTCTGGTACTCGGCGTAGCCCTGCGAGTCCTCCCTCCCCGGCAGGTGCCGGCGCCACCAGTTCAGCGGCCTGCCCTATATGCAGATCACCGGCGCCCGCAACGGCACGACGGAGGCGCGTTCGGCCCGCCCCGGCGCCGGCGACGAGCACGGACCGCACGTGGCCCGCACGGCGTGCGGGCCGGTCGGGCGGAGAGCGTTCAGCCTCGGTTAACCAGGGTCACGGCATGACGTCGGCGGTGATTTCCGTGGTCATGCCACCTTGCGGCAGACCGAGACTACCGGCCGGTGGTCCGAACCGACCCGAAGGGCCGCCGTGAAGCGCACCGCCCCCCTGTCCGCCGCCATGGCCATCTCCCTCGCCGCGGGCGTGCTGGTCACCGCAGGCACCGCCTCCGCGCGGGAGACGCCCGGTGCTTCGCCCGCCGGGCGCGACCTCTACGGGACGAAGGCCCCGTACGCCCCGCAGGGCAGGCCCGGTCACTACCAGAAGGCGCCGAAGGGCTTCGTGCCGGTCTTCACCGAGAACGTCGCCCGCCACGGCTCCCGCGCCATGACGGACAGCGGCGACGGTGACGCCGTGCTCGCCGTCCTGCGCAGGGCGCAGGACCAGGGAGCGCTCACCGGCCTCGGTGCGCAGCTGGGCCCGCAGGTGCAGTCGCTGCTGGCCGCCGCCTCCGCACTCGGCTACGGCAACCTCTCCGCCCGCGGCGCCGAGGAGCACCGGCAGACCGCGCTGCGCATGGAGCAGCGGCTGGCGCCGCTGTTCGCGGGCATCGCCGCCCGGCACGAGCCGATCGTGGTGGAGACCTCGGGGGTGGCGCGTGCGGTGGCGAGTGCCGGTGCGTTCACGGGCGGTCTGGTCTCCGGTGATCCGGCGCTGGCGGGCCTGGTCAAGGCCCCGGTCACCGACAAGAACCTGCTGTACTTCCACAAGCAGCCGCAGAACGCCGACTACCAGGCGTATGTGAAGAGTGATCCGGAGCTGGCCGAGGTCCTCAGCAGGATCGACGGTGACCCTCGCACCGCCGAGGCGGCGCACCGTGTCGTCGCGCGGCTGTTCCGGGAGGGCTTCGCTGCGGCGCTGTCCGCCGAGGAGCAGGTCTCCTTCGCCCGTGCGCTGTACCAGCTCTACAGCGCGGCGCCCGACCTGGGCGTGGAGGCGCCGGACGTCGACCTCGCCCCGTTCCTGGAGCGCCGCGACGCCCGGTGGTTCGCCTACCTCGACGACGCCGAGGAGTTCTACCAGAAGGGGCCCGCGTTCAGCGGACGCACGATCACCTACAAGATGGCCGGGGTCCTCCTCGACGACCTGCTGGCCCAGGCCGAGGCCAAGGCCGCCGGTACCAACGGCAACGGCGCGGTCCTGCGTTTCACCCACGCCGAGGAGATCGAGCCGCTCGCCGCCCTGATGGGCCTGCCCGGCAGCACCGAGCCCGCCGGGTCCGGGCAGCCGTACACCTACGGGAACAACCCGTGGCGCGGCGCGCAGGTCTCGCCGATGGCCGCGAACGTCCAGTGGGACCTGTTCGCGGGCCCGCCCTCCGAAGGGCGGCCGGCCGCCTACCTGGTGCGGATGCTCTACAACGAGAAGGAGACGGCCTTCAAGTCCTCCTGCAGGCCCGTCGCCAAGGGAAGTTACTTCTACGGGCTCGACGAGCTCAAGCACTGCCTCGCGCACGGCTGACCCGCGCCCGCTGGGGGTGCCGGGCCGCCTGTCGCCGGGCGGGGGCCGGGCGGGGGCCGGGCGGGGACCGGGCGGGTCCGCGTCGCGCAGGACGAGGCCGCGGGCGGCGTCACCCGCGTCGTCACACCGTTTCCCGGCGCACCCGGATCCCCGTTCGTCGTCCGGGGATCCGGACCGGGGATCCGAACCGCCGGACCGGGGATCTGAACCGCCGGACGTATGCGCAGCGTTGTCAGGTACGGGGCCGCCGAACGGAGGGCTCCATTCCATCGGCGGGGCGGGGACCGGTACCGCGCGCCACCACGACACCGGCCCGGGAGCGGTCAGGACCGCTTCGGGACGAGGAGGAACGCCATGGCCATCCGCAGGACGTCCGAGCGGCTCGTCGCACTCGCAACCGCCGCGACCGCCCTGGCCGGCGTCATCGGCCTCACCACCGCCACCAGCGCGTCGGCCGACGTCGACTGGGAGTGGAACTGCTCGCGTAACCCGCGCGGCTGGGACCACATGGACTGGCGCCACTGTCTGCTTCCCGGCGACTCGCTGGTCTCCGGTAACGGCGATCAGCGGCTCGTCTACCAGAACGACGGCAACCTCGTGCAGTACGACGAGGGCGGCCACGCGGTCTGGACCACCGGGACCGCCAACACCACGCCGGGCAGGGTCATCATGCAGTCCGACGGCAACCTCGTCGTCTACGACCGCTCCATGCGCGCCCTGTGGGCCTCCGGAACAGCCCTCGGCTGCAACCCGCCCGTCAACTGGGTGCGCCTGCAGAACGACGGGAACCTGGTCGTCTACCGCCCCCACGGCGACGGCCCGTGGACCCCCGTCTGGTCCTCCCTCCACGGCCGGGTCGGCACCTGCTGACCTGACCCGACCTGTCGGAAACCCGGTGCCGGCGGCCGCCCCGGAACGGCCGCCGACACCGACACCCGGCGCAGGCACCCGGCACCGGCACCGTCGCCGGGATGTCGGACGCCGACCGTGCCGCACGAGGCCGGGGAGCGTCGCGCGGCGGCGGGGACCTCGACCACCCGCAGGCCGGAGCCGGCCGAACTGCACGAAGGACGCAGGCGCAGGCCCGGCCACTGTGTTCACCCGGGCGTGTCGTCGGGGTGGCCCGGCGGCGGGTGGTGCACCGTCGGTTGCGTGACGACGACTGCGCAGCGCCGCCCGCTCCCGGCGCCGGCCCGGGGGATGGTGCGGATCCCGGGCGGGTCCTTCCCCATGGGTTCGGGCGGCTTCTCTTTCTATCCGGAGGAACGGCCGGTGCACCCGGTGGTCGTGGACGGCTTCTGGGTGACTCCTCCCCCACCTCAAGGGTGGGGGCTTCTCGCTCACCCTGCTGGGCGTTGCGACGGACCAGCCTGGCCCGAAGGACGTTGACGACTCCCACCGTGTCGGCGTGCGCGTGGTGGCCGCAGCCGACGCAGTGGAAGGTCTCCTGTGTGGGCCGGTTCTCCGCCGCGACGTGCCCGCACTGCGGGCACGTCGCGGGAGGTGTTGCGGGGGTCCACCGCGACCACTTCCCGGCCGGCGCTTTCAGCCTTGCCGGTGAGGATCGCGAGGAACACCCCCCAACCGGCATCGTTGATCGAGCGGTTGAGCCCGGCCTTGGCCGCCGCCCCGTTGGGCAGGAAGCCGCCCGGCCGGTCAGGATCGGGCTTCGGCGCGGGAGCCTTGACCATGTTGCGGATCCTGAGGTCCTCGTGCGCGATGAAGTCGTGTTCGCGGACCAGGAGGAGAGCGGTCTTGTGGGCGTGGTCGAGACGCCGACGGCGGACCTTGCCGTGCAGCCTGGCGACCTCGGCCACGGCCTTGCGGCGGGGCACAGTGCGGCCCCGGGTGCCGCGAACGGTGCGCGGGGCCGCGCACGAACGCCACCCCCGTGACGGCGCCGGCGCCCCCGGGTCCGCGCGAGGAACGCGCTGTCGGCCCGCCGCGAGAGGATGCCGGCATGACGATCACACCCCGGCTGGTGGCCAAGTACCCGATCCCGGACCGGAACGGCGCCCGGACCTTCGTCGACCCCACCGGTCCCGTCCCCCGTCTGGAGGTCCGCGGCGCCGGGTCGCTGCGCATCTACGACCTGAGGGAACGGGCGGAACTGACAGCCGAGTTCCCGGCCCCGCTGCCCGGCCGGTGGTCGATGGAGTGGACGGCTCCCGACCTGTCGTTCGCCGTCTTCGGCACCGCGACGGAGTACGTCGCGGTCGACCGGGACGGCACGACGTTGTGGAAGCAGCCGTACGGCACGTGGGACGTGGGCCGCTGGGGCTACCTGGACTTCTCGACGACCGGGGGCGCATCCCGCCCCGCCGCCGCCGGCTCCTCGGCGGGCGGCGCCGGCCAGGACCTCCGGATCTGGTTGCGGCTCCCCTCCGGACTGCCCGACAGCACCCTGATCCTCACCCTGGACGCCGAGGGGACGGTGCTGGCACGGAGCGTGCTCCCGTGCGGCGGCTACGAGCGGTTCGTCAGCCTGCTCTGGGACGAGAACGACGAGGTCTGCGGCGTGACCGTCTCCGAAGGGCGGGCGGCGCTCACGCGCTACGAGGCGCGGTGGCAGTCCGGGGCCATCGTCCTGGGCGGGCAGTTGCCGCAGGACCGGGGCGCCCTCCTCTGGAGCGAGCGCGAGTACCTGGGCATGGACGCGGGGAACACCCGCTGCATGAGCGTCGACCGGAGGGGACGGGACGTCAGCTGGCACAGCCTTCCCACGTACCAGGTCACCGCCTCGCTCGGCCTGGGCGACTTCCCGGCCCCCGGCACCGGCGACTGCTCGGTGCACAACGCCCCGTACATCTCCTCCTCCTCAAGCGGGTTCGTGGACGACGACACGGCGTTGGTGACGCTCTACAACCCGTACGACGAGGCCGCGGTGTACATGTTCGGCAGGGACGGCTGGAGGGAGCACAGCCACTGGCTCGCCGACCCCGCCACCGGCGCCCTGCACGGCCGGATCGAGTACCCGATGGCCGAGGTCGACAACGTGACGCTGGTCGGCGACGGCACCTGGATCACCGAGGAATGGGACGCCTACTACCGCTGGCGGCGCTGAACTCGTAGTCGACACCGGCCCCGCGGCGACGCGCCCGCGGCCCCGGATCCGGGCCGGGCCCGGAGTCGCGGGCGCCGGTAGCCGTGCCGGCCGGGCGGCACACCTGCCCGGCGGCGGCCTCCGAAACGACGGCCCCGGGCGGCCTTTCGCCGCTCCCCCGCCGGGACAGTGATCGTCACGACATGTCCGCCGCAGTCAAAACCGGTGAGCACCAAGACCGTTACCTGGGTGCGCGCGGGTTGGTCCGTTCGTAGACGGCTCCTCCGGGGATGAACCATCCCGCCTTCTTCCGGACGGCCGGGCTCGGGTCCTGGGCGTGCGACGCCTGCAAGGCTGCGACGGCCCGGGCGTCGGCATGGGCGAACTTGCCAACGAGCTCGGCGGCCCTTGCCCGCACTGCTGGGTCGGGGTCGGAGGCCAGGTGCCGCAGTGCGGGTTCGAGGACCCGGTCCGCGCCCGGTGCGCAGGTGTCGCCCTTGCACCGGTCGCACGCCAGGGCGTGGAAGGCGGCGATCCGGACCCGGGCGTCGGGATCGTCGGCCATCGTGATGAGCCGGCTCATGGACTCGGTGTCGACCAGGTGGTCCAGAAGCCGGCAGCAGCCCTCCCGGACGGCGGCGCTTTCGTGGGACAGGCCGGCGCGGACGGCGCCGACCGCCTCCTCCTTGCGCCGCAGCAGCTCCCGGTAGGCCGCCACGGCGCGCTGCGGGTCGCCCAAGCACGAGACGAGGGCTTCGTTGTCGGTCCTGACGAATCCGAGCATGACCCTACTGTCGAACCACGCGGCACGGTCAGGCAACGGGATTTCGCCTCGACGGAGGACGTTCGCCCTGGTGCCGCCCTGGTGCCGCCCGGCGTGCCGTCAGGGTCGGACGCCTGTGAGCAGACACGGACCGTCAGAGGCGGCTGCGGCCACGGGCGCGTGACCGCCCGGCGGGGGCGGTCAGGCGGCTCGGCAGAGCTCCGCACGGCCGGCCGCGGCGCCGGGGCGGGCCGCGCTCGTGTGCAGGGCAAGGGCGGTGCGGACGGCGGGCGCGGCCTGCGAGCGGCTGCGCGCGAAGACGACGAGGCGCAGCATGGCGAACCGTGCGACGCCGGTGAGTGCGGAGGCCGTCAGGTAGACGGCCTGTTCGAGGACTGCGCCGGGTGCGGCCACCAGTTGTTGCAGGGCGAGCATCGCCGTGCAGGTGACGGCGTACGCGGCCGCTGCGGAGCCGGCCGACTGCGCGTGCTGGCGCCGGGTCGCTCGCCCGCCGGCGCCGAAGGTGAAGCGGGCGTGCAGCTCGGTGGCGAGGAGCGTGGAGACCACGGTGACCAGGGCGTTGGCCAGGGCCCAGGGGATCCGGGAGGCGAGGGCCGCCACGGTGAGGCTGGAGGCGAGCCCCACCCCGCCGCCGCAGAGCACGAAGCGGGCGAAGGCCGTGAACGCGCCGGGTGCCGCCTGCTGCCGGTTCTGGGCCGTCTTCATGGTCCGCCCCCTCTTTCTTGATGACTCACCACGTGGAATGCGCGCCCCCCGGCCTGCGGGGCCGGGGGCGGCGTGTCGGCGCGGGCGCCCGGGCCGGGTCAGACGGTGCGGGCGGTGATGTTGCCGTAGGAGGTGGTCGCGGTGATGGCCAGGCCGGCGGCGGCGGTGTCGGTGTTGTGCAGCGTGTTGTGGATCCGGCCGTAGGCGGTGCCGGCGTCGAGGGTGGCGCAGACGCCGCGGGCGGCGCCGACCGTGATGTCGCCGTGCTCGGTGCGCAGTGTGAGGGTGCCGCCGGTGGCCTCGGTGATGGTGAGGTCGCCGCTCTGGGTGGTGAGGTGGGCGGGGCCGGTGAGGCGGCCGAGGCGGATGTCGCCGGCCTGGAGGGTGAGGCGGGCGCCGGCGCTCTCCTCCAGGTCGACGGTGGCCTGGGCGGCGTCGAAGGCGACCTCGCCGAGGCGTCCGGTGCCGTGGAGTTCGGCGAGGGCGGCCTTGGCCTCGACGCGGGAGCCGGCCGGCAGCTGGACGGTGACCTCGACCTGGCCGGAGTTGCCCAGCACCCGGTTCTTGGCCGCCGGGGCCTGGATCCGCAGCACGCCGCCGCCGTACTCGACGGTGACCTGCTCCGCCGCCTTCACGTCCCGGCCCTTGGAGGCGTCCTTCGCCAGGACCTCCACCACGGTGTCGCCCCGCTCGGCGGCGACCAGGCGGATCAGGCCCGCCGGGATGTCCAGGACCGCGGCGACGGGGGCGGGGGTGTCGAACTTCTGCATGGTCTCTCTCCTGCGATCGCACTTGCACTCCGTGTTTCTGACAACGGAAAAGCTACGTTGCTTTCCATTTCCTGACAACACGTTCGTTGCACAGAAGTGCCATCACAGCAGTTCAGAGCACTGAAATCGTTGCACTGGATCAGAATCTAACGCAACAACAGTCACCAGACTCGTTGCAATGGTGCGAGACGGACGCCACTCGGGGCGGAGACCGCCACCCACGAGGAGGACCGCGACGCGGAGAAGGCGCACCCGGAGCGGCGCGGCGCACAGGGACGCGCGGCGCCGGCTCCACAGGGGGCGGTGCGGACGGTGAGCGGGCCGGGGGCGGCGCCGCGGCCTCAGGGGGTGAGGGGGTGGCCGGTGGTGGCGTCGACGTGGGCGGGGACGGGGTCGTGGCGGTCGCCGACGGTGGGGGTACCGGTGGGCTCGAACATCAGGATCGCGGCGCCGGCGGGGGCGTGGGGCTTGTGCTCGGTGCCGCGGGGGACGGTGAAGACGGCGCCGCGCGGGAGGCGGACGGTGCGCTCGCCGTCCGGTTCGCGCAGGGAGATGAACAGCTCGCCGTCGAGCACCAGGAAGAACTCGTCGGTGTCGTCGTGGGCGTGCCACAGGTGCTCGCCCCCGACCTTGGCGACGCGCACGTCGTAGTCGTTGACGCGGGTGACGATGCGGGGGCTCCAGAGGGTGTCGAAGGAGGCCAGGGCCTCGTCGAGGGAGACGGGTTCGCGGTTCGCGGTGCTCGTGTCGTCCATGGCCCCATCCTGGTGCGGCGGCGCGACCGGGACGAGTGCTAGGAATCGCACATGCCGCATGATTCCTCTCAGCCGCCCGCCCGGGAGCGCCTCCACCGGGTCGTCGTGATCGTGGACGAGAACTCCAACCCGTTCGAGCTCGGCTGCGCCACCGAGGTATTCGGCCTGCGCCGGCCCGAGCTCGGCCGGGACCTGTACGACTTCCGGCTCTGCTCGCCGCGGCCGCGGACGGCGATGCGGGACGGCTTCTTCACGCTGACCGGCGTCGCGGACCTGGAGGCGGCCGACGACGCCGACACCCTGATCGTCCCGAACCGGCCCGACGTCGAGGTGCCGCGCCGTCCCGCCGTGCTCGACGCCGTCCGGCGGGCGCACGCGCGCGGCGCCCGGCTGGTGGGCTTCTGCAGCGGCGCGTTCACGCTCGCCGAGGCCGGGGTCCTCGACGGGCGGCGGGCCACCGCGCACTGGCAGTGGGCGGACGCCTTCCGGGCGCGCTTCCCGGCGGTGCGCCTGGAGGAGAACGTGCTGTTCGTCGACGACGGCGACATCCTCACCGCCGCGGGCAGCGCGGCCGCGCTCGACCTCGGGCTGCACGTCGTGCGCCGCGACCACGGCGCGGAGGTCGCCAACGCGGTCAGCCGGCGGCTGGTCTTCGCCGCGCACCGCGACGGCGGGCAGCGGCAGTTCATCGAGCGGCCGGTGCCCGCCGTCCCGGACGAGTCCCTGGCGCCGTTGCTGGCCTGGGCGCAGGAGCGACTGGACGCGCCGCTGACCGTGTCGGAGCTGGCCGCGCGCGCCGCGGTCAGCCCGGCGACGCTGCACCGCCGGTTCCGGGCGCAGCTGGGCACGACCCCGTTGGCGTGGCTGACCCGGGAGCGGGTGGCGCTGGCGTGCCGACTGATCGAGCGGGGCGAGTCGCGGTTGGAGCTGGTCGCCCGGCACAGCGGGCTGGGGACGGCCGCGAACCTGCGGGTGTCGATGCGCCGGGCGACGGGTCTGGCCCCGTCGGCGTACCGGCGCCGGTTCGGCCCGGATGCGGGGTGAGCGGCCGGGAGGCCCGGGCCCCGGCCTACGCCACGGTCTCCCCTGCCGTTGCCGGGAGGTGCTGGGCGGCCTCGGCCGCGGTGTAGGAGGAGGCGAAGGTGAACGCGCGCGGGGAGGGCCCGTGTGCCCGGAGGTCCGCCAGCCGTTCCAGGGCCTCGCCGACGGTCGGGAGGTGGCCGGCGGGGACCCACCAGAGCACCAGGTGCGCCTCGACGTGGCGTTCGAACCATGCGCGCCGCTGCCGCACCACCTCCAGGTGTCCGCTGCGGTAGGTGAAGTCCCAGAGGGCTTCCTGGGTCTCCCAGACCGACATGTTGACGATGACGTCCTCTCCCGCCGGGCGCAGGCCGGTGGCGTCGGCCTCCCCCTCCTCCGCGAGTCGCCACACGAAGCCGGGCGCGTCGTCGGCGGCGGCGTTGACCGGGTCGAGCATGTCGACGAACGGTGCCAGGCGCGGGTCGTCGAGGGGGTGGCGAAGCGTCGCGACGTTGAGCTGGGCGAGGTGGGCGGCGTGCGTGGCGTGCGTGGCGGCGGTCATGGCCTCATCCCAGCACGCCTCCGCTTTCTAAGTCAATGTTCATTGTTTTTAGAAGCTTCGACCACCACGCAGCACTCCCCCGGCCGGGCGTCCATGCGGGCGCGGACCGGGCCGTCCGTGCCGAGCAGCCCCTCCAGCAGTGCGAGGTTCATGCCGCACACGAGCGGCGGGAAGCGTTCGGCGACGGCGTGGAAAGGGCAGTTGCGCATGCGGACGACGTGCGCGGCCGGCCCCTCGGCGCCCCCGGCCTCCCGGGCACCCTCCGCGCCCTCGACACCCTCGACGCCCTCGGCGCCCCCGACGCCTTCCAGGCGGGGTTCGTAGCCGCGGGCGGCCAGCACCTCCATGGCCTCCGCGAGGCCGCCGCAGGGCGCCGCCGAACCGCGCAGGGCCTCGCCCCGCCGGCGCGCGGCCGCGCAGAGCCCGGCGTCCAGCCCGGCCTGCTCGGCGGCCTCGGCGAGCAGCTCGGCGGCGGTGCGGTAGTCCCGGGCGGGCAGCGACACCGAGCGCTCGGCCGGCGACCGCGTGTACACCTTGGCGGGGCGGCCCGCCCCCGGCCCCGAACGGCCCGTCAGACGGCGGCTGCCGCTCTCCAGCAGCCCGGCCTCGGCCAGCCTGTCCAGATGGTGCGCGGCGAGCGTGCGCGCCACCCCGGCCGCCTCGGCGGCCTCGTTGCGGCCGACCTCACGCCCCTGGGCCACCACGTACTCGTACAGGCGGCGGCGCACCGGGTCCTGCAGTACCGCGATCGCGTCGATGTCGTTCACCCGGCCATTCTAAGAACAACACAGGTGGGAGATAGAAAGCCGGGAGCCGGCCGGCAGGCCGTCGGCGCCGGACGGCGGGAGGCCTCTGCGCAGGAGTCACCGGCAGGCGGCCCCGCCTGCCGGACGGAGGGGCCACGGCAGGTGACCGCGACCGCGTCAGCCGCCGACCCGCCCGGCCTGGATCCGGCGGCCGGCGGTGGTCGTGACCACCACCGGCACCCCGTCGGGGACCTGCCCTTGGAGGTCGGCGAGGAGGGATTCGATCGGGGGCAGGTCCCCCGGCGCACGCACCTGGATGGAGAGGGTCCGCGACTGCGCCTGGACGTTCACGACCGACGCCCCGGGCGTCCCGGCCAGCCACGCCGAGGCGGCGTTCGTGGCGCGCGTGGTCCACAGCTGCACCAGCACGGAGGCCGCCGTGTTCGCCGCCAGCAGCAGGCCGACGGCGGCGAAGAGCAGGCCGACCGCCAGGTAGGTCCTGCGCGTGGAACCCACCTCGCGCCGACGGCCGGCCGTCGCGTAGCCCAGGCCGCCGAACACCACCATGCCCGCGGTCACCAGGGCCAGCAGGTTGGACACGAACAGCACGAACGAGCCCAGGGCCAGCCACCAGGCGGTCTGCCCGGCGCACACACCGGTCACCACCAGCGGCGGCACCAGCGAGATGGCGATCGCCACGCCCGGCAGGACCGCGGCCACGTCCCGGCGGGCAAGCGCCACGGCGCCGGCGAAGCCGGTGGCCAGCGCGGCCACCAGGTCCATCAGCCCGGGCGAGGTGCGGCTGGAGATCTGGCTGTCCGACAGAAGGTCGTAGGAAGCGGGCAGCACCAGCGAGAACAGCGCCCCGACCGCCACCACCAGCAGGCCCCCGAACGCCACGAACAGGGCCGCCGTCGACCGCCGCCGCTGCACCGCACCCAGCGCGATCCCCATGATCGGGGTCGACAGCGGCGCGATGATCATCGCGCCGATCACCGTGGCCGTGGAGTCCGTCAGCACCCCGCCGGCCGCGATCACGGCCGACAGGAACAGCATGGTCCAGAACGCGGACTGCTTCGCCCGCCTGTCGCCGACCGACAGGTCCAGGTCCTCCTCCAGCTCCTCCAAGGACCTTCGCTGATGGTCCGGGAGCACGCGGTCACGGAGGCTGTTGAACACCACCCGAGTATCACGCCGGGCGGTACGCCGCCACCGGCACCACACGGCGCCACCCCCCGGACAGAGCATTCCCGGCATTCCCGCCGGCCTCGCCGGCCGCCGGAACGCCGGGGCGGCGCCCGTGGTGCGGCCCGGTCAGTCCGGGGTGGGCCAGGTCCTGAGGGGCTTGCGGGCGGCTCCGCTGTTTCCGAGCTGGTAGACGGCGACGGCGGCCGGGCGGACGGTGAAGGCGTCGAACGGCTCGGCCTCGATGGCCCCGAGGTCGTCGAGGGTGGCGAAGCCGACGGTGATGTGAGCGGTGTACCGGCCGGGCCCGATCTGGGCGGGGACGTAGCCGTCGACCCAGTCGAGGGTGCTCTGGCTGATGCCCTCGCCCGGGTCGGTGACGAAGGCGGCGGCCGTGCCGCCGGACTCGGTGAACGGGGAGATCGCGGCCAGCAGCGCGGCCTGGAAGTCGAGGGCCTGCGGGCCGGGTCGCAGCAGGAGGCCCGCGAGGCCCTGGCCGGGCACGCCCCAGTCGGCGTGTCCGATGGCGACGGCCCGGTAGGACAGGGCACTCGTGTCGGTCGCGGCCAGGGCCCGGTGGACGGCGTCGTACGCGTCGTCCAGATCGGCTGTCCGGACGTAGCGCTGGAGGGTGGTGATGTGCGGCTGGTGGGAGGCGTCCAGGGCGAAGCCGTCCGGGACGCTCCCGCGCATCCGGGCGTTCCAGGCGTGGGCGTGCCGCAGGGTCGCCTCGTCGGGGTTGACGAGCACGTCGACGGCGGTCAGGTCGTTCAACGCGTCCTCCCGGTCAGAACAGGGTCGCCCAGTCGCTCTTCATGCTCACGACGGTCCCGCCGAGCTGCCGGGCCGTGGCGAGCGAGGCCTCGGCGCCCTTGGTGTAGGCGTACTCGCGCCGGTCGTCGTCGTGGCGGACGAGCAGTGCGAACGCGGCGCTGCGGAGCATCTCGATGTCGACGTCGGCGTTGCCGCCCGCGAAGGCGGGCAGCCGGCCGGTGTGGGCGAAGATGTGCTCGGGCTTGCCCGGCCCCAGGTCCAGGCCGCCCAGGAGTTCGCGGGAACGCACGATCCTGCCGTCGATGTAGGTGTAGGCGGCCGCCGAGCCGATGACGTTCTCCTTCGGGATCCCCCAGGTGGCGGGCGTGCGGCGCGGCGGGCGTACGTGCATGCGTGCGGGCGTCGCCGCGACCCCGGGTGCCGGCGGTCAGGAGGCAGGCCGGAGCGCGAAGTGTTCCACGGCCCGCTCGGCAACCTCGTCGGGTCCGAGGTGGGTGTTGTCGATCAGAAGGTGCGCCCCGGGGAGATGGGCGAAGTCGTCGACCGAGTTCAGGCGGTACTTCGCGTCCATGCCGACCAGGTTTCCGTTGGACCATTCAAGGTCCCGCTTGGAGGCCTTCTCCGCCAGGCGGGACTCGCCGGCGTTGCGTTCCAGCCGGACGCTCTGGTCGGCGGACAGCTCCAGGAACAGCACACGCGAACCGCGCTCACGGAACGGGGCGGAGTAACGCTCGACGAGTGCGGCGTCCTCCGGATCGTCGAAGTCCCAGACGAGGGTGAACACCAGCCCGGGCAGGTCGCTCGCGGCGGCCTCGGCGAAGATCTGCTCACGGAAGGCGTGGTTGAGGCGCTGGAACTGGGGCGACTCGTAGGGGAACAGTCGCAGCAGCGGCTCGATGGTCAGGTGGTTGTGGAAGAGCTTGAACCCCGTGCGCTCTGCTATGGCGCCGCCCACCGTCATCTTGCCGACCGCAGCAGGGCCGATGACGAAGAGCAGGGTAGGGGGCGTGGTGTCGGACATCGCGACAGCATAGGACGCGGAATGATCTTCGTCGACCGCGCGCCGTTCCACGTCCGGCCGAGGACCGGGGGAACGCGGCGGGATGCCGGCGGCCTGCGGGCGCGTGGGGAGGCGGCCCTGCGGGCGCGTGGGGGAAGGCGAGGGGGGCGAGAGGAGCGCAGGGAAATCGGGTGACCGGCGGGCGGTCGCCTCCCTACCCTCGGCGGCATGGACAGCACCGGGGGAACGCCCGCCGAGGGACTGCTCAACGTCGTCGATGTCGAGGCGACCTGCTGGGACGGCCTGCCGCCGCCCGGCCAGGTCAGCGAGATCATCGAGATCGGCCTGACCGTCGTCGACCTCGGCACGGGTGAGCGGGTCGGGCGCCACCGCATCCTGGTACGGCCCGCGCGCTCCACCGTCAGCCCCTTCTGCACCGGGCTCACCGGCCTGACCCAGGCCGAGGTGGACACCGGCCCCGGCTTCGCGCAGGCCTGCCGGCTGCTGGCCGCCGAACACCGGGCCGGGGCGCGCCCGTGGGCCAGCTGGGGCGACTACGACCGCCACCAGTTCACCCGCCAGTGCCACAGCACCGGTACCCCGTACCCGTTCGGCGGCCGCCACACCAACGCCAAGGCGGTCTTCACCGAGGCCCACGGGCTGCGCAAGCGCCCCGGGATGGCCGAGGCCCTGCGCATCGCCGGACTGCCGCTGGAGGGTCGCCACCACCGGGGCGAGGACGACGCGTGGAACATCGCCGCGCTGGTCCTCGGCCTCTCCGCCCAGGGCGCCTGGCCCGGCACGACCGCCCCCTGACCACCCCCTGACCACCCCGGCCGCCCGCCCCCGGGCCCGGAACGCGGCTACCGGCCGCGGTCCGGGGCGGCGGCTGCTGCGGGCGGGGCCGGGGTGTCGTGCTGCGGGCGGGGCCGGGGAGTCCTGCTGCCGGGCGCCCGGCCTGCCGGCTACGGCTCGGTGGGGGCGCCGTCGCCCCCGGCCCGGACGGCGGCGCCGAAGCGCCACGCCTCGATGTCGCGATAGCGGATCGGCCCGGGGCCACGGCCGATGTTGCTGCCGACCAGGTGGAGGCGTTCGGCCCGCCACGGCCGGCCCACGAACCCGGCGAGCCCGGCCGCGGCCTGCGGCACGCTGGCGGGATCGTCACGACGCGACCGCGCCAGGGTCAGATGGGGGCGCAGCGGGCGCTCCCTGAAGTCGATCCCGCAGGACCTGACCAGGTCCCGGACGTCGGCGGCGAGCAGGTGCAGTCCTTCCAGGTCCCCGTCGATCCCGCTCCACAACAGCCGCTGGTCGAAGTGGCCGCCGCCCCGCAGGCCCAGTTGCAGGGCGGGGCGCGACGCGGTCGCACCGGCCAGCGCCGACCGCAGCGGCGGCACTGCCGTGGAGGGCAGTTCGCCGAGGAAGGCCAGGGTGATGTGCCAGTCCTCGATCCGGTTCCACCGCAGCCGCGGGTACCTGGCGTAGGCGCTCTGCAGGGCCCGGGCCAGTTCGTCCTTGGCGTCGTCGGGCGGAGCCAGTGCCACGAAGACGCGCAGGGTCGAGGGCTCGGGGTGATCGTCCACGAGGGGGGAGGGTAGCCGAGGGGCGGGCCGCGTGCGCCCGCCGGGGCGGCCGGGGGCCTCGGAGGTGCGGCGGGTCGTCCCGGCCGTCTCCTCCCGGCCGTCTTCTCCCCGCCGTCTCCTCCCGGTACCTCGCCCGGGCGTCCCCGGGGTCGCGGCCGGCGCAGGTGCGGCCGGCCGGGCGCTCAGCCGCCCGGCCGGCTGCCCGCTGCCGCGGCGACCACGAACCAGTGGGCCGGCAGCGTGACCCGGGTGCCGTCCGGGTGGCGCTCGCTCATCGCGAGGTCGGTCCCGCCCTGGTCGAGGATCTCCAATCCGGCGCCGCGCAGCAGCTCGGGCAGTTCCCCCGGGGCGACTTCGGCCGGGCGCAGTTGGTGTCTGCGGACCTGTCGGAGCTTCTCCGGCGGGCCGCCGGGTCGTTCGGCGACCTGCTGGAGCACTGCTTTGGCGGCGGCGGTCGGCTCGACCACGAAGCCCCGGCCGCGCCGGCCGAGCAGCAGGGCGACGGCGGCTGCGACCGGCGGCCGGTCGGGCGGGTCGCTCTGGTGGAGGACCGCCCGCAGGTAGGTTGGCCTCGCCGAGCCCCTCGCCGAGTCGCCGCACTCCCGCCAGGTCGGTGAGGTCGAGCTGTTCGAACTCGGCCACCGCGTCGCGGTCCGCCCGGCGGGCGTGTGCCACGGCCGAGGCGGACAGGTCGACGCCCACCGCGCGCGGGAACTGCCCGGCCAGGTAGCGGGTCTGGGTGCCGTTGCCGCAGCCGAGGTCGACGACGGGCAGCGTGCGGTCGGCGTGGGCCGCGAGCAGTGCGGTGTGCGGGGCGGCCGTCAGCGTCGCGTCCGCGTCCCAGAACGGCGCACCCGGCTCGCCCGTGTTCTCGGCCCAGAAGCCCTCCCACGCGCGTGCGTAGCGCTCCGAAGCACTCGTCGGCAGGTCTCTCCCGTGTGTCGTGGCGGCGATGACAGCCTCCATACCGGCCCCGGCACCGGCGGAAACCACGCGGCCCGATCCTTCACCCCGTGTTCGACCCCGCGCTGGTGGGACCACCGGATCGGTGGAACCACCGCACTGGTGGGCCCCGGCCGGGCCGGACGCCTCGGGAGACGGTCGTTCGGAACCCCGTCGCCGTGACGGGGTTCCGAACGCCGACCGCCGTGGAGGTCTGTCCGCCCGGCGCCCTGTACGCGCACGCGGGCGCGGCCGGTGCGAGTGCGGAAGCCGACCGGGACGGACAGCGCCGCTGGGAGACGCTCAGAGTTCCGGAGCGTCGCAGGAGGCCTAGTTGTACCAGGCGCTGCCGGCCGAGGTGACCCCGTTGGAGATGGAAATGGCGACCTTGTGCTCGAAGTCGTGGTAGTAGGCCGAGCCGGCCGAGCCGCTCGAGTTCCCCCGGACGCTGAAGCCCTGGGAGACCTTCTGGCCCGTCGTGGTGTTCATGTCCCAGAACGCCAGCCAGCAGGTGTTGGAGGTCAGGGACTGCAGCGAGGCGGTGGCCAAGTTGGGCGAGCCGCCGCCGTCCAGCTTCATCGTGCCCACGCAGCCGACAACCCTGATCTGCACGGTCCCGGTCGAACCCGCGTACGCCGTTCCCCCCATGCCGGTGACGGCCAGCAGGCCGGCGCCGACCGCCAGTGCCGCAGCCCTCTTCAGTGAACGCGCCATGAACCCCTCCAGGGTAGAAGTGTGTACTCTTCCCCGCCGACGGTGCGGCGGCTTGTTCAGGCTGCTGCCCGGGCCCGGCGGAGTCACGTTTCCCGTACGAATCCGTACACCCCGCTCCTAGACTCTGGTGGCCTGGGACCCGATTCACGGGGGGTGCGAACGTCATGGACGACGAACGTCATGGGTGAGCAGCGGGGCGGGATGCCGGATCCGGGGGGGCGCCGCGGATCTGGCGGAGTTCGTCGGCCTGTTGGGCGATCTGCGGGCGTGGGCGGGGATGCCCTCGTACCGCTCGCTCGCGAAGCGGGTCGGGCCGCTGATGAGACCCGCGCGCGTGGTCTCGCCGTCCACGCTCGCGGACGTCTTCAGAACCGGGCGCCGTCGTCTGGACATCGACCTCGTCACTGCGGTCGTGCGGACTCTGGGGGTGGGCGAAGGCGAGGCCGGGCGCTGGCGCGAGAGCGGCATCAGAGTTCACCGGGAAGCGAAGACGGGCGGTCCCACCGGGGTGCTGCGCCAACTCCCGGCGGACCTGGCGGTGTTCACGGGACGGGAGAAGGAGCTCGGTGATCTGATCGCCGTCACGGCCCGTCCGGGCCCCCGGGCCACCACCGTGGTGATCTCCGCGATCGAGGGCATGGGCGGGGTGGGAAAAACCCAACTCGCCGTGCACGCCGCACATCGCCTGGTCCGGTCCGGACACTTCACGGACGTCCAGCTCTACGTGAACCTGCACGGGTTCGATTCCGAGCAGGAGCCCGCCGATCCGTCGGAGGTCCTGGCGGCGTTCCTGCGTCAACTGGGCGTACCAGCCGCCCAGGTACCGTCCGGGCCGGGCGAACGGGCGGCGATGTTCCGGGACCGGATGCAGGACAGGGCCGCCGTCCTCATCCTCGACAACGCCGTGGATGAGGACCAGGTCAGGGATCTGATCCCGGCCTCCCCCGGCTGCCTCGTGCTGGTCACCAGCAGGCGCAGTCTGGCGGGCCTGGACGGCGCCGAGATCCACCGGCTCGACGTCCTCAGCGACGCCGAGGCGCTCGATCTGCTGGCGGCCGTCGCGGGCGGGGAACGGATCAACACCGACCGCGTCGCGGCCGCGGGAGTCGCCGAAGCCTGCGGCAACCTCCCCCTGGCGTTGACGATAGCCGCAGCGCGGCTGAAGGCCCGTCCTTCCTGGACCACTTCCGACCTGCTGGAACACCTGAGCCGGGGCGGCCTGGACGCGATGACGGTCGGACGGCGTTCGCTGCGCCCGGTGTTCGACCTGTCCTTCGACGCCCTGCCCCGGCGCGCACGGCTGCTGTTCCTGCTGCTGGGGGTCCAGCCCGGCATCGACGTGACGGCGGAGGCGGCCGCGGCCCTGGCCGGCGTCACGTCGCGTGCGGCACGCAGCACCCTGGAGGCCCTGTGCGACGAGTACCTCCTGCTGCAACGGTCGCCGGGGCGGTTCGAACTCCACGACATCCTGCGCGCCTACGCGCAGGAGACGGCCGCCGACCGGCTCTGCGCAGCCGAACGTGCCCCGGCGGTGGACCGGCTGCTGACCTGGTACACCCGGACGGCCGAGGACGCCGCGACCACGCTCCTGCCCTCCCTGGGCATGCCGTCCCCTGCCCGGTCCGCCCCCCGGGCCCCCGCGACGCAGTTCACGGACCGCAGCGACGCCGTGGCCTGGCTGGAAGCGGAGCACGCCAATCTTCTCGCGGCATCGGCGGCCGCCACAGCCGCCGGCCACCTCGAAGCCGCTTGGCGGATCCCGGCCGCCGCCTCGGTGCTGCGGGCCGTGAACCAGAACTGGCCCGAGTGCGAGGCCCTGCTCACCGACGCCCTGTCCGGAGTCCGGCGTACCGGCGACCTCGCCGCGCAGGCCTGGCTCCAGAACCGGCTGGGCGCGACGGCCACCGAACTGGGCCGGACGAAGGAGGCCGAGGAGATGTTCACCGCGGCCCTCGCCGCGCGCCGCCTCCTCGGGGACCGCGACGGCGAGGCCGCGGTGCTCAACAACCTCGTCATCTTCTACGGCCGCACCGACCGCCCCCGGCTGGGCCTGGAACACGCCGTCCTCGCCCTGGAGCTGGCCCGGCGCGAAGGCAACACCGACCGCGAGGCGTCCGCCCTCAACGCCATGGCGGCCTGCCTGTCCGGTCTGGGCCGCAACGCGGAGGCCCTGGAGCTGATGCTGCAGGTGGTGGCGATCCGCGAAGCGCGCGGCGACGGCTACCGCCTCGGCCTGGCGTACGTCCTCACCGGCTCACGGCACCGCGACCTGGGCCAGTTCGAGGCGGCGGAGGCCTGCGGCGTCAAGGCCCGCGAGATCGCGCGCCGCAGCGGTGACCGCTTCGGGGAGGGCGAAGCACTTCTCGGACAGGCGAAGGCCCTGCTCGGACAGGGACGGCCGGCGCCCGCAAGGAACTGTCTGCAGGAGGCGGCCGGCATCTTCGACGAGCTGGAAGCCGAACGCTACCTGGCCGAGACCCGGCAACTGCTGGCGGACACCGAGGCGTGAAGGGGCGTAGCAGCCAGGCAGGAGGCTGCGCCCTGTCAGCTGCCCGCGTCCCGGACCGGCGGCGGCACCGCGCGGCCGCCGTCTGCCCACGGGCCGAGGGGCGGGCCGGGCCGTGGGGGGCGGGCCGGGCCTGATCCGGGCGTCGGGAAACCTTCTTCGCCGGCCCCTGCAACCTCACCGCCCGCCACACGTCTTCCACAGTGAGCGGCGGGGCCGACAACCGGTCTCCCCGTTCGCGTCGCAGCAGAGCCGCCCCGACGACGGCGCCCGGACAGCCGGGGCCGCCGGGGCGCGCGCCGCCTGCCCACAGCCGTAGCCAGATGTTCCTGCGGCATGCCCGCAGCCGTGTTCCGGGGGGAACCATGTCCGCTCTCGTCAGACCCTTCCCAGCCGACTCATCCCATCTGCATATGTAGATCAGCAACATACATAGTCGCGTGACATGAAGGTGCGTCCCGGCACGGGCCGCGCCGCGGTTCGGCACGCCCTCCGACGCCCCGCGTGCCCGGGTGCCCGGCGGAGCCGAACCATCAGGGGAGGAATCAGAGTTCGATGCAGCAGCGCAGCGCACCCAGCACGTCCGAGAAGCCGAGCGGAGCTCCGGCCGCCACCGCACTCCCACCGACCACCCCCGCCGGCCGCCCCACGGACAGCCCCGCGGACAGCCCCGCCGGCCGCCTCGCCGACCGGGCGGCACGGCGCTTCGGGGAGCTGCGCCTGCGCCCCTGGTTCTGGCCCGCCGCCCTGACCGCCGGGTACGCCGCCGAGCTGCTCTTCCGGCTCGTCCTCGCCCGGCACCTGAGCTACCCGTCCGTCCACCCCGACGAGGACTCCTACCTCGTCCTGGCCCGCGTCCTCGCCGGCCGGCCGACGACCGAGATCCCGGTCGGCGTGGTCATCCCCGGCGGCTACCCGCTGCTGATCTCGCCCGCACTGCGGCTCGCCGACGACCCGGTGACCGCGTACCACCTGATCATGGGGATCAACGCCCTGGTCAGCGCACTGGTCTTCCCGCTCGCGTACGTCGCCCTGCGCCGCCTCGGCCTGCGCCGACAGCTCGCGTACGTCTTCGGCGCCGTCACCGCGCTGCTGCCGCCGGTGGTCTTCTACTCCCAGTTCGCGATGACCGACGCCTTACTGCCCGCGCTGATCCTCGCCTGGCTGCTCTGCCTGCACGGCTGGCTCGACGACGGCCCGGTGCGCCGCCGCGCCTGGCACGCCGCCGGGGCGGGCGCGGCCGCGGCCTACGCGATGGCCACGCACGACCGCGGCGGCGTGGTGGTCGCCCTGACCGCCGTGGTGTTCGCCGGGGTCCTGCTGCTGCGGTGGGCCCCGTGGCGCACGACCGTCGCCGGCCTCGGGGCGCTCGGCCCCGGCGTGCTCGGCGCCGAGCTGCTGGCCGCCTGGCTGCACACGCGGTTCTCCGTCCAGAACAGCGACGTCGGCGGCTTCCTCAGGCAGGGCCTCACCGACCCGGAGGCCGCCCGGCGGACCCTCACCAGGACCGCCGGACAGCTCTGGTACTTCATCGTCTGCACCTGGGGCATCGGCGGACTGGCCGTCACCGTCTGCCTGTTCGCGGTGTTCAGCCGCCGCTTCCCGCGGCCGCAACGGATCACCGGCGGCGCGCTGGTGGCACTGCTGGCCGGGACGGCGCTGGCCGCAGCGGCCGCCCTGCCGGACGACGGACGCATCGACGACTGGGTCTACGCCCGCTACACCTCCTACCTCGTCCCGGCGGCCTTCGTGGCCGGCGTCGCGGTGCTGGCCCGGTACGGCCGCCGCGCCCTCGGCCGGACGGCGGCGGCGACGGCCGGGCTGACACTGGTCCTCGCCGAGCTGGTGGTCCGGTCCGCCGGCGCGAAGCTGCGGACCCAGAGCTTCGTGCTCTGGGGACTGCCGGACGTGTCGTTCCTGTCCACCGACTGGAGCCGGCTCACCATGTTCCGGGCCACCGCCGCCGCCCTCGTCATCCTCGGCGCGGTCGTGCTGCTGCGGGCCGCCGGGGGCCGCCCGGTGCTCTGGGCGATCGGCCTCTCGCTGGCCCTCTTCGCCGCGTTCGCCACCTCGACGATCACCGCCCAGGTCACCGGGCCCCACGCGAAGTGGCGCAAGGCGCAGGCCACCGGGTTCACCCGCACCGCCGGGCTGAAGCCGGACGACAACGTGGTGTTCGCCTGGGACGTCGAGTGGTCACTGCGCGCCGCCCAGGCCTTCGAGGTCTACCGCGGCCGGGTCTGGTACCGCGACCCGCGGTGGCAGCCCGTCCCGGCGGAGGCTACCGTCCTGGTCACCCCGCTGCCGGCACCGGGGCAGCGGCCCGAGGAGTACTGGCCCGGCCACCCCGCCGGCTGGTACGTCGAGCAGGCCGACACCCAGCAGAACTGGGCGCTCTGGCGCAGGCACTGACCGCCCGCCCGGCCGGGCGGATGCCGGGCTCCGGCACGGTTCGCCGTCCGCCGTGGGGGCACCGTCGCCGCGCGGGGGCCTCGCCGCCCCGCGGGATGTCGGAGCCCGACGGCCGGCCGCGCCGCGGGTCCCGGTCCTGGCCCCGCCGAAGGTGACCACGAGATCGGCCGGGGCGGCCCGCCGCAACGAGCCGGGCCGCCGGGCGAGTGGGAATGCGAGATCACCATCGCCACCACCGCCGGACGCGCCACCGGCGCCTACCGCCTGGCCACCGGAAATGACCGCCGGCCCGTCGCCGTAGAGGGGCCGGACACGCCAGGCGGTGCTTGTCTTGCCGGAGTTCCCCCGGAGCACGATCAGCCGGGTCCCGCTCATGTCGGAACCGGGCGGCGGTTGATCCACTGGTCCTCCTGCGTCCGGTCCCGCAGGGGAGCGACCAGCCAGGGAACGAGGCGTGGGGCCGGCACGGCGGCGACTTGCTCGGCCGGGTGGAGGAGGCCGCGGTCGCAGGTCTGAGCCGTCCAGACAGTGACCCGGGCGTTCGGGTAGGCAGGGTTGAGCCCGATCTCGCCCTTGGGCATGGTGCCGTTGAACGGCGTGGCGATCTGCTCGGTGTTCCAGTAGGTCCAGGCTTCCAAGGCCTTGGCCTGCTCGAAGCAATGGTAGAGCTGCGGGTAGCGGTCGAGGATGCGGACTTCCCGGAAGAGCAGCTGGCCGAGGAGATGCGGGACCGCGGCAGTCAGGACGTTCAGGTCGGGGTACTCGAAGGAGAAGGCCGTGGTGTCCTGGTCCGGTGCCAGGGCGGTGGTGGCGAACCTGTGGGACAGACGGCGGCGGACGTAGCGGGCGACCGGGGCTGTCAGGGCGGGCTCGATACGGTCGACGAGCTGGAGGAGGCGGGAGTGGTCGGGGTGGAAACGGCCGAGGTCGAAGAGGACGTCCATCCCGTCCACGGCCATGAAGGCGAGGCACTTGTAGAGCCGGTTGTTCATCTCCCCGCGGTCGGCGTTCTCCTTGGTGGCGCGGCTGGTGGAGTGAAGCATCAGGTACTCGGCGACGGTCTCGAAGTACAGGTACCCGAGATAGGGCACGACAGGGACGGTGGCGGCGAGCGCGTCGACGAACGCCTTGTCGGGTGTCGCCCGGCCACCCGCGTTGCGCAGGAGAGTGTCGAGGAACGGCGCGGCGACGCGCACCCGGTCCACGACGGACTGCACCACCTGGTGGTCCTCAGCGGTGGTGAGGACATGCCGAAACGCCTGGTAGGTGCGCAGGTGGATGCCGCCCAGGCGCAGGTAGTCCAGGCCCTTGGCCGGCTGCGGGCCGTCGGGGGTGATCTCGATGACGAGCGGGGTGCTGTCACGGCGGCTCGCCAGGGTGCTGCGGCTGGTCAACAGGTAGGCGCCGAGGTTGTGGGGTTGTAGTCCTCCGCCGGGCACCGGGGTGAGCGGGGAGCCGTAGATGGCGCCGACCAGGCATCCGGTGGAGGCGAGGAGCTGCCCGCTGGAGCGGACCGCGTCGAGGGAGCGGGTCAGGTGCATGAGACGGACCCGGGCTCCAGCCATGAGCGTGCGGAGCATGGCGTTGTCGTGTAGCAGCCGCCCGTTGGGGGATTGTTCGAGGTGTTGGCGCCAGTCGGCGTCGCTGTCGGCGAGGCCGCCCGGGGCCTGGCTGGTCTGCGGGGCGCCGTAGTCGGTGTGGGCGTCGTTCCATTCGGTGTGCACGGGCTTCTCCTACTCGGGCAGGACGGTGTGGAGGGCGAGTTCAAGGGCCTGGTTGTTGGTGGCGCCGTCGAGGCGGGCCTGTTCGCTGAGCATCACGAGGTCGTGGGCGAGGGGCGGGGCCCAGGCGGGAACGGGCCCAGGCATCCGGTTGGAGTCGGGCCACCAGCGGGCGAGCGGGAGGCGGAATCGGTCGAGGGCGTCGGCGAGCTTGAGGAGGTCCACCGCTTCCCGATGCTGGCGGTGCCCCGCTGCCTCCGCGTCATGGACGGCGACTGCGGTGATTGCCTCGGGCGAGGGAGCGACCCCGAAGATGGCCGTCACGGCGACGGGCTGATTGGTGAGCCAGTCGGCGGCGCGTCGGCCGTGGCCGGGGTCGTCGCGGTCGTGGTGGCGGCGACGTCGTGGCAGGCCGCTCCAGCCGCGAGCGCCGTGGCCCGGGCGGGGCCGAGGCCGTAGCTGGGGGCGAGGAGCTGGACGAGGACGGCGACGCGGGCGCCGTGCCGGGCACCGTGGATGGAGTCGACGGTCTCCGCGCGGGCGAACCAGGAGTCATCGGGTACCAGCAGGAGCGGGCGGTGTGGCAGGGTGGCCCCGATACCCGGACCGGTGGGGCGGTTGCAGGCGATCCAGGAGAGCGTGGCCCGGTCCATGTACTGGTGGTCCGGAAGCCGGCCCGCCTCGGCGAGCGCACGCAGCGAAGCGCCGTCGGACCGGGATGTCGATGTGATCGTGAAGGGCTCCTCACTTGGGATCGGGTGCGATGGGCGTCACGCTGGGCGTGGTGGTGCTGACAATGGGAAACCGGCCTGCGGAGCTGCTCGCGCTCCTGGACTCGGTCGAGGCCCAGGAGGGTGGCGGCAGCGGCGTTCGGACCGTGGTGCTCGGGCAGGGCATCAAGCTGCCCCAGCTCCCCGACCGGGTGGACGCGGTGGAGCTGCCGGAGAACCTGGGGATCCCTGGTGGCCGGAACGCCGGCGTCGAACGGCTGAGGGAGACCGGCGGAACTGACGTCCTGGTGGTTCTCGACGACGATGGCCTGCTGCCCCGCACCGACACCTTCCAGCTGGTCCGGGAGGCGTTCGAGCAGGACCCGAAGCTGGGCATCGTCTCCTTCCGGATCGCGGACGAGACCGGGTTCACCCAGCGCCGCCACGTCCCCCGCCTCGGCGCGAGCGACCCGATGCAGTCCGGGCCCGTGACGACGTTCCTCGGCGGCGGCCACGCCATCCGCATGAGCGTCATCGACCAGGTCGGCCTATTTCCCGCGCCCTTCTTCTACGCCCATGAGGAGACCGACTTCGCCTGGCGCGCCCTCGACGCCGGCTGGGGCATCGACTACCGGGCCGACATGGTCCTCCAACACCCCCGCACCGACCCCGCCCGCCACGCCGCCTATTACCGGATGACCGCCCGCAACCGCGTCTGGCTCGCCAAGCGCCACCTGCCCGCCCCGCTGGTGCCCGTCTACCTCACCTCCTGGATCGCCTACACCCTGCTGCGCCGCCCGCCGCTGGCGGGGTTGAGGGCGTGGTGGGGTGGGTTCTTCGAGGGTGTGCGGGTGCCGTGTCCGCCGCGTCGGCCGATGCGGTGGGACACGGTGTGGCGGATGGCGAGGCTGGGCCGGCCGCCAGTCTTCTGACAGCCGGCACAGCACCCTCCTGGGGTCAGGTCCAGACGGCGTGGACGGCGTCGATGACGCGCTGCACGTCCGAGGCGGTCATGGCCGGGTAGCAGGGAAGGGACAGCTGCCGGGCCGCGATCCGGTCCGTGACCGGCAGATCCGTTTCGAGGTGCCGGTACGCGGCGAGCCGGTGGACCGGCTTGAAGTGCACGCTGGTGCCGATCCCATGGATCTCCCGCAGTGCGTCCGCCACGCTGTCCCGGCTCCTGCAGCCGACGGGGTCGATCAGTACGGCGTAGAGGAACCAGCCGTGTCGGACTCCGTCCAGGACGGCAGGCAGCAGCAGGCCCGGCAGGCCGGCCAGCGACCGGTCGTACGAAGCGGCGATCCGGGCCCGGCGCGCGGTGAAGTCGGGCAGCTTGCGCCACTGCTGGAGACCGACCGCGGCGGTGATGTCCGGCATCGTGTACTTCAGGCCCGGCACGGTGACCTCGTAGTCCGCGGTGCGCTGCGTGCCGTGCCGCTGCCACACCGAGATGCCGATGCCGTGCCGCCCCAGCAAACGCGCCCGCTGGACGAGTTCGGTCCGGCCGGCGATCATCCCGCCCTCGCCGGTGGTCATGACCTTGTTGGCGTAGAAGGACAGGACCGTGAGGTCGCCGACGCTGCCCGCCCGCGCGCCGTCGCGCCAGGCGTGCAGGGCGTGAGCGGCGTCCTCGATCAGCAGCAGTCCGTACTCGTCGGCAAGCTTGCGGAACGCCGCGAGGTCGCAGGGCTGGCCGCCGTAGTGCATGACCACGATTGCTTTGGTCCGGTGGGTGACCGCCCGTTCGGCGGCGGCCGGGTCAAGATTGAAGGTGACCGGGTCGGCCTCGGCGAACACCGGCGTGCCGCCCGCCCGGACGATCGCGTTCGGTGCCGCGCAGAACGTGAGGCTCGGCGTGATCACCTCGTCCCCCGGCCGGATCCCGGCGGCGAGCAGTGCCAGGTGCAGGGCGGCGGTGCACGAGGACACCGCGAACGCGTCCTCCACCCCGAGCGCGTCCCGCACAGCCTCCTCGAACCGCAGCGCCTTCGGCCCGTGGGTGAGCCAGCCCGAGCGCAGCGTGTCCAGAACCTCGGCCTCCTCCTCGCGCCCGATCGACGGGAGGCTCCACGGCAGGAACGGCAAGGCGGCGGCCTTCACGACTGCCCCCACGCGGCCGCGTACTCGCCACCGTGGCGCAGGCAGTCGGCGCTTCCCAGGCTGCTGACCTTCCCGGCGGCGAGCGCCTCGATCAAGCCGCGGTGGTTGTCGTACTGGGCCTGCTGCGGGTCGGTGACCAGGCCGGTCAGCACCAGGGCGGCGATCTCCCGCACCCCCTCCTTCAGGGTGGTGGGGCAGGCGCCGGGCAGGGCCCGTTGGAGCCGGGCGAAGGAGGTCCGGTAGTCGCGGGCGTCGGCCTCGTTCTGCTCCGGCCCGCGGTCGATCACCGCACCGGGCACCACCTCCGCCACCGTGGCCGCGATGTCCCCGATGGTGAAGTTCTCCCCGTCGCTGCCCACGTTCCACGCCCCGGGAAGCCGCTGCTCCACGACGCCGGCAAGGACCCGGGCGACATCGCCGACGTGCACGAGCGGGCGTCGTTGGGAGCCGCCGTTGAGCGGGATGCGGCCGGTTGAGGCGGCCCGGGAGGCCATGGCGTTGACCACGGAGTCCAGGCGCTGACGCGGGGAGGAGCCGTGCACGGTCGCCAGCCGCAGACTCGTCAGCGCTGTGTCGGGCCCCAGGACGTCAGGCAGCCGGCGCTCGGCCAGGACCTTGGTACGGGCGTAGATCCCGAGCGGATTCGGCTCGGTGTCCTCGTCCACGGTGCCCTCGCGCATCCCGTAGACGCTGCACGAGGAGAAGAACACGTAGTGCCGCACCCCGGCGGCGGAGGCAGCCTCGGCGGCAATCATCGGGGAGGCGTAGTTAAGCTCGACCGCCAGCTGCTCGTCCAGCTGACTGGCGGGCTCGCCGACGATCCCGCCCAGGTGGACGACCGCGTCCGCCCCGTCGCTGACCCGGATCAGGAGGCCGGGGTCGCGCAGGTCGCCGTGAACGAACGCGGCGTCGTGGGGGAGCAACCGGCCGGGCTCGTCGGCGCGGTTGTAGATCAGCCCGTCGACCACAGTGACGTCGTGGCCCTGTGAGGCGAGGTGGTGGGAGGCGACGGAGCCGAGGTATCCGGCTCCGCCAAGGAGCACGATGCGCATGGGTCTGATCCTTCGTTCAGGCTGCCAGGACGGTGGCCGAGGTGGCGGGCATGGCGGTGAACCAGTCGGGGATCGCGTCGGGCGTCGTCCTGAGCCAGGTCACGTAGCGGCCGATGCCCTCGGCGAGGGGGATCGTGGGTTGCCAGCCGAGAAGGTCGGCGGCGCGGCGGGTGTCGGCGAAGCCACCGCGCGGATCGCCTTCGGGCCTCGGCGTGTTTACGTACGTCACGTCCGGGTAGCGTGCGGCAATCAGTTCGGCGATCTCACGGACCGAGGTCGGGATGCCGGTACCGATGTTGACGGTCTGACCGGCAGCCCGGTCGGCGACCAGGGCGAGGACGGTGGCGTGCGCGATGTCCTCGACGTGCACCATGTCGCGCACCTGCCGCCCTCCGCCGTTGAGCCGCAACGGCCGGCCGGTCTCGGCGAACATCGCCAGCCACGGCACCATCCACGAGTGCGAGCCGGGCTTCGGTACCTGCGGGTCGCCGTAGACCGAGAAGTACCGCACGATCGAGAACCCGGTGGCGGTGCCGCCGAGCATCAGCCGCACCTGGTGCTCGCCCCACAGCTTCGTGTTGGCGTAGACCGAGATCGGGGTCAACGGCTGCTCCTCGGTGAACCGTGGCGCGCCGCCCGGGGCCCCGTCGCCGTAGACGGCGGCGGAGGACACGAACACCAGACGCTTCACCGGCGACTCCACGACCGCGTCCAGCAGGGTCTGGGTGCCGTGGACGTTGGCGGCGAACGCGGTGTCGGGCCGGCGCGTGCAGGCGGCGACGTCGGCGTACGCGGCGGCGTGGACCACGAAGTCCGCGCGGCCGGCCAGCCATTTGACCGCTGCCCGCTCCCGGACGTCGCCCAGCACGACCTTCTCCGCATGCCGGTCCACCTGGAACCGGTCCCGGACCGGGTGCGGGTAGGCGTCGAAGCGGTCCAGGACCAGTGCGTGGGCGCCGAGCGCCGCGAGTTGCGCGACGATGCGACTGCCGACCAGCCCACCGCCGCCGGTGACCAGCACGCGGGCCCCCGCCAGTTCGCGCAGTCGCGGGTCGCAATACACGTCGGCCATGGAGGATGTCCCCTCTGTGGTGCGGATTTGTGCGTTCAGTGAACCGCCGACCACGCGCCGGAGGTACGGTGATGGCCCTCCCATCCCATTCAATTCGTTCAAGATCACTTATGGGGATGCAAGTTGACTGGGCGTAAGGTGCCGAATGAACGGCTGGCGGCCGTCATCGAGGAAGCCGGGTGTACGTATCAAGCCCTCGCGAAGGCCATTCGGGCAGTCGCGGCCGAGGCCGGGGAGGTCCTGCGGACATCGCCCTCAGCCGTCCACTCCTGGGTCGCTGGTGGCAACCCCACCGGCAGAACGGCGGGCTACATCGCCGAGGCCCTGACGAGAATGACGAAGCGGACGGTGACGCTCGCCGAGATCGGTCTAGGCTCCGACGGCATTGGGGAGGCCATCACCCCCGACCCTCTGGCCACTGCCGCCGACCTCGGGAGGCTCGTCATGCACCGCCGCCGCGACTTCCTCGCCCTCGCCTTCTCCACCGCAGCCGTCGGGCTGCCACTCGCCTACGACCACGAGGCCGTCGCCGCGATACTCCGATCGGCACGGAGCGGCGGCCGGATCGGCTCCGACGAGGTCGCCACCGTGCGGACCCTCACCGAGACCTTCCGCAGCGCCGACGACAGGCTCGGCGGCGGTCACGGACTGTCCACAGTCACCGCTTACCTGACCGACACCGTCCTGCCGATGCTCCGGGCCGCCTACCCCTCCGAGGACGTGCGGAAGAACGCCTTCGGCGCGGCAGCCGAACTGGCGACCCTGGTCGGCTGGAAACTACACGACCTCGGCCGCGAGGGAGCCGCCCAGAGGTACTACCTGCTCGGCTTCCAACTCGCCTGCGAGTCCGACCCGAACGGCCACGCGGCCTGGATGATGCGTGCCCAGACCCATCAGGCCCTCGACCTCGGCCGGCCGAAGCACTGCGTTGACCTCGCCGAAGCCGCACTCACCCGCGCCGCAGGCAGGGTAGACCGCGGTACGGAGGCGCTGTTGCTTGTCACGGCCGCCCGCGCCTACGGAGCGAGCGGCCGGAGCAAGGACGCGGCTCGGGCGCTCCTGGCCGCCGAGGACGCCCTGCCCGCCGCAGACGGCACCATCCCCACCTATGCCGCGGCCTCCGGCCCCGTCGCCTCCACCGTCGCGTCGCACACCGGCCGCACCCTCACCGAGACGAAGGACTACCGTGCCGCCGAGCGCCACTACCGCAAAGCCCTGGAGGGCCGCGTCCCCGGCACCTACCAGCGGGTCCGTGGCCTGACCATCGCGAACCTGGCCAAATCGGTGGCGTCCCAACGCCGGCACGAGGAGGCCGTGGCCCTCTGGAACCAGTTCCTCGACACCACGGACGGCGTGGCGTCCCACCGGAACACCAAGGAACTCCTCGCCGTGAACTCAGCCATGGCCGTCTACTCGAAGCGGGGGATCCCCGGAGCCACCGAACTCGCCCAACGGGCAGCCGAAGTAGCACCTTGCTGACCGGCGACCGAGCCCACGGTCGCCTTAGTACTGCAACGGTGTTTGCCGTGACGAGGATTCAGTTCTTGGGCTGTGGCCTCGTCTCTTGTAGTGGCTGGTGCGTGCCTGGCGCTGGCGTCGGCGGCGCCAGCGGGACCAGTGCAGGACATGGGCGATGTTGCGGCGGACAGGCCGGGCGAGGTCGGTGGTCAACCGGCGGATCTCGGGGACGGTGAGTGGGATCAGGTCTGGCGTTCGAGCAGGTCCAGTGGTCCTGTCCAGTTCGAGTGACCCGATCCCGGCGAACCGGGTGCGGTCGTTGTCGATGCCTTCGTGGCGGTGGGCGTGGTCGGCGACCACCTCCGCCATGGTGAGCACGACGTCCTTCGTGCGCTCCTCCTGGAGCACGTCGTCGACCAAAGGCGCAGCTCCTGCTTCGACAGGTCGCCTTCGGCCTTGAGGGTCTGTGCCACGGTGGTCCTGGGGGCGTGCGCCGCGAGGAGGCGCAGGAGCCAGTTCCCGACGCTGGTCGTGGTCATCAGCCGCGTGTCGAGGTTCTCGCCAGCCGGCTCGAAGGCCCGGCTGACCGCGGCGAACGCCACCAGCGACGAGACGCGTTGCGGATGGCGTACGGCAAGCCGGTAGCCGCTCGGTCCGCCGCCCGGGCCGCGATCACCGCCGTCCTCACCGTCCTCGCCTGCACCCCGGGCCCCGGAGGCCGGGGCCCGGCACCCCGCTCTCCGGGGCCGCGGCCTGGCGCCGAGGGGCGCGGCGGCCGGCGGGTGCCCTGTCAGCCGGCCTTGTTGGCGTCGTGGTGGGCGAGTGCCTCCTGGGCGGTGACCGGGGTGAACGGGTCGAGGACGGTGACGGCGAAGCGCCGCAGGCGCAGGTGGCGTTCGCCGGTTTCGGCGAGAGTCCACTGGTGGCGGGTGCGTGCGGTCATGGGTTGGCCTTCGCGCGTGATGCCCTCCCAGGCGAAGTCGACCGAGAGGTCGTGGGTGTCACCGGTTCCGGGGGTGATGGTGAGGTCGGCGAGGTGATGGGTGCTGAGGTCGACCAGGCCGGCGGTGTCCGTGTACCAGGCGGCGACCTGGTCGAAGGTGTGCAGGACGCGGCCGCCGGAGAGGGTCATGGCGAGGTCGGCGTCGAGCAGTTCGCGCAGTGGCTCGGCGTCGGCGCCGGGCTGTTCCAGGAGCGAGAGCCAGTAGTGGACGAAGGCGAGCACCCGGTTCTCGGCGTACGCGTCGGCGAACGGCGTCTGCTGGTAGGTGAGGATGTGCTCGGCCATGGTGCTGATCCGGGGCAGGTGCTCGCCGGGTTCCTGGAGGAGTTCGAGGTCGTAGCGCAGGCGTGCGGCGCCGGTCATGGCCGGGCCGGCGGTCTCGAAGTCGTGGGTGACCACCACCTGCGCGGTGCCGGCGCCGGTGTGCTCGATGGCGAGGGTGCGCAGGTGGTGGGCGTTGTTCTGTCCGGCGGGAAGGGCGGAGACGCTGTCGAGGTAGGCCTGGCGGCCCTGGACGCTGGGCATGTCGCCCTCGGGCGGGCGGTGCAGGGTGAAGTCGTCGGTGACGAGTTCACCCTGCTGGTCGAGGTTCATGTGCGGGGCCTCGTAGCCGCAGTACCAGCGGTGCAGCACGGTCCGGACCCGGTGCTCGTAGGCGCTCGCGGCCAGCGTGGTGCGCAGGCGGTCGAGGTCGGTGCTGCCGGTGTTCTCGGACATGTCGGTCCTCGTCTTGGATGGTGGTGGGGCGGGGAGGCCGGTGGTCAGCGGACCCAGGCGCCGGTGAGGGCGAGGACGGCCGAGCCGTCGAGGTCCCCCAGCTTCGTCCCGGCGAAGGCGCGCGCGGCGTCGGAGGTGAGCACCCGGAAGGCGGGCCGCTCGGCCGCGAGCAGCTCGACCATCTGCGCCGCCACGTCCTGCGGCGTCTGCGCGCTCGCGAAGGCGGCGCGGGTGCGCTCCAGGTAGGCGGACAGGGCCGGCGCGTAGGGCCCGGCCTGCTCCAGCGGGTCGGCGGCGAGGCGCACGTTGCTGACGAACTCGCTCGCCACCGCTCCCGGTTCGACCACGCTCACGGACACGCCGACCGTGGCCGCGACCGGTGCGAGGGACTCCATGAAGCCCTCGACCGCGAACTTGGCGGCGCAGTAGGCCTCGTTGAAGGGCTGGCCGATCACGCCGCCCACGCTGGACACGGTGATCACGCGGCCCCCGCTCGCCCGCAGCAGGGGCAGGGCGGCCTTCGTGACGTGCAGCACGCCGAAGAAGTTGACCTCCATGACGGCGCGTACGTCCTCGACGCCCTCCTGCTCCAGGGTGCCGACGTGGCCCGCGCCGGCGTTGTTCACCAGCGCGTCCAGCCGGTCGAGGCCGGCCAGGCAGGCCTGGACCGCGGCCGGGTCGGTCACGTCCAGGGCGCGGACGTCGACGGTGACCCCGGCCTCCTGCGCCGCCGCCAGCAGCGCGCCCGCCTTGGCGGTGTCGCGCATGGTGGCGATCACGTGCCAGCCGCCGCGTGCGGCGGCGACGGCGGTGGCCAGGCCGATGCCGGAGGAGGTGCCGGTGATCAGGACGGTCTTGGTGCTCATCGTTCAGTCCTTACTTATGCCTCATAACCAATATTGAACATAACTATGCGGGGAGACACTTCACCTTGTCAAGCACCTCGGTAGGCTGAAGCCATGTCCACCCCCACGGATGAGCTCACCAGAGAGATCGTCGGCCTCTTCGCGGCCGTCAACCGCCGCTACATCCAGGAGTCCGAGGCCGCGGCGGCCGCCCACGACCTGACCCCGCTCCACGCCAAGGCGCTGCTCGCCGCCGAGGAACCGGTCCCCATGCGCCGCATCGCCGACCGCCTGCACGCGGAGCCCTCCAACGTCACCGTCATCATCGACCGGCTGGAGTCCCGCGGCCTGGTCGAGCGCAGCCCCGACCCCGGCGACCGCCGCGTCAAGCTCGTCGCCGCCACCACGGCCGGCCGCGCCGTCGCCGCCGACCTGCGCACCCGCATGCCCTTCGCCGCCGAACCCCTGGCCCGGCTCACCACACCGCAGCGCGAGAACCTGCACGAGCTGCTGCAGCTGATACTCGACGCCTGACGGGCGCAGGCGCCTTCCCGGGGCACCCGCCCGCGCGCCCTGGCGGGGCGTCAACTCGGCTGCCGGGCAGGGGCCGACCACGGGTGACCCGGCGAAGTACATAGATCATCTTGTAGTAATCTCGCTCCGCCCGGGGGACGGGGGAAGCGGCGTCACCCTCGTGCGGAGGTCCTGCAGGGGCCTCCCGCCGATCGTGAAAGTCGTCGTCGAAGATGTCCGTCCTGACCTATCCCGAGGCCGTCGGCGTCGGGCTGCTCCAAGGTGTCACCGAACTGTTCCCGGTCTCCAGCCTCGGCCACGGCATCCTGCTGCCCGCGCTGGTCGGCGGGCGCTGGCGGCACGACCTCGACGTGTCCGCTCCGGGCTCGCCGTACCTGGCCGTCCTGGTCGGGCTGCGCCTGGCCACCACGCTGGCGCTGGTGATCAGGTTCCGCCAGGACTGGGCGCGGATCACGCGGGGCCTGTGCAGTTCGGTCCGCCGCCGGCTGATCCGCGAACCGGACCAGCGCCTCGCCTGGCTGGTGATCGCGGGGGCCACGCCCGTCGGTGCCGCCGGGCTGGCCATCAGCGGGGTGTTCAAGGCGACGCTGGGCAGGCCCGTCCCCGCCGCCGTCTTCCTCACCGTGAACGGCCTCCTGCTGTTCGGCGTCGAGTTGCTCCGGCGCGGCGGCTCCGGCCGGCGACGGGCGCAGCCGTACGTCGCCCCGGGTGACCGGCACCTCTCCGCCGAGGGGCAGTCGGACCGTCGGATCGTCCAGTTGAGCTTCCGGCAGGCGGTCTGCATCGGGGCGGCGCAGATCACCGCCTTCCTGCCCGGGATCAGCCGTACGGGGATCACCATCGGCGCCGGCGTCCTCAACGGCCTGTCCCACGAGGACTCGGCCCGCTTCGCGTTCCTCCTCACCGCGCCCGTGATCGGGTCCGCCGCCCTGTTCGAGCTGCCCTCGCTGATCGGCGCGAACGGCGCCGACCTCGGTGCACAGGTCCCGGTCGCGAGCGTCCTGGCCTTCGTCGGCGGGTACGCGGCCGTGCACTTCCTCAGCAAGTACTTCAGGACGCACACGCTGAAGCCGTTCGCCTGGTACTGCTCACTGGCCGGGCTCGGCGCGCTGGTCTGCCTCACGGCCTGAGCCCTGCCACGAAACGGCCTGAGCCCTGCCACGAACGGCGCCGCGGCCCCTGCGGGAGCAGGCCGGGAACGCCGACCGGGCGACTGCGGAGACCGCCGCCGGCCGGGCGGCGGCCACCCTGGCGGCCCACCGCCCCACCCACCGCCCCGCCCGCCGGCCGGCGGCGCCACGACGGGCGGGGCCGGCGTCTGCGGAGCCGCGTGAGCCCCGGGCCACACGGGGGACAAGCCGCCTGTCGCGGCCTCGTGCGCCGTGGGGACACCGACAGAATGCCCCTGATGGTCCGTCATCCGGACGCTCCTCGGGAGGTCGTGTGTTCCGTCTCCGTTCCCTCAGGCGGGCCGGGGCCGTCCTGCTGCTCGGGGCCACGATGGCGGCCACCGGGCCGCTGCCGCCCGGAGCCGGCCCGGCGGGCGTGAGCACCGCCGGGCGGCCCGCGGCGCATGTGGTGGTCGAGGACCCGGCCGGCTACGTCAACCCGTACGTCGGCACCCGGGCCGACGCCCCGGACCGGGGCCACGGCGGTGGCGCCGGAAACACCTTCCCCGGCGCGTCCGCGCCGTTCGGCATGCTCCAGTGGAGCCCCGACACCTTCACGTACCAGCACGGCGGCTACACCTACGACGACCCGAGGCTGAGCGGCCTCAGCCTCACCCACATCTCCGGAGCGGGCTGCGGCGACTACGGCACGACCCCGTTCATGCCCGTCCTGGACGGCACGCCGACGGCGTTCACCGCGTTCTCGCACGCCGACGAACGGCTCGCCCCCGGCTCCTACGGGGTGACCCTCGCCAACGGCATCGACGTCGAACTGGCCGTGACCCAGCGGTCCGGGATCGCCCGCTTCACCTACCCGGCCGGGCACACCGCCTCCCTCGTACTCGACGCGGGCCGGGCCTTCAACGCGGCGTCCGGCGAGCTCGCCGTCACGGGCACCACCGTCTCCGGGCACACCGACAGCGGCGGCTTCTGCGGCACGCCCAACCACTACCGGGTCTACTTCCACGCCGAGTTCGACCGCCCCTTCAGCAACGTCCCGGCAGCGGGCTCCGACGCCAGGGCCGTGCTCTCCTTCGACACCGGAGACGACCGCGTGGTCACCGCCCGGGTGGGGGTCTCCTTCGTCAGTGCCGAGGGCGCCCGCGCCAACCTGGGCGCCGAGCAGCGGGGAGCCCGCTGGAGGAGGTCCGCAACCGCACCCGCGCACGCTGGAACGACCTGCTGGGCCGGATCGCCGTCGCGGGCGGCACCACCGCCGGGCGGCGGGTCCTCTACACCGCGCTCTATCACGCGCTGCTGCACCCGAGCGTGTTCAGCGACACCGACGGCCGTTACCCGGGCTTCGACGGGCAGGTCCGCACCACCCGCCCCGGCCACGCCCAGTACGCGGACTTCTCCGGCTGGGACGTCTACCGCTCCCAGATCCAACTGGTCGCGCTGATCGCCCCCGACGAGGCCGGCGACATCGCGCAGTCGATCACCGACCAGGGCGCCTCGGCCGGCTACTTCGACCGCTGGACCCTGGCCAACGGCGGCACCGGCGTGATGGTCGGCGACCCGCTGCCGACCATGGCCGCCACCGTGCACGCCTTCGGCGCCACCGGCTTCGACGCCGCCCTGCTGCTGCGGCTGGCCCGGCAGGGCCGGAACGACCCGCGCCAGCGCCCCGGCCACGAGCCCTACGACACAGCGGGATTCGTCCCGACGGCCACCAGCGGGGAAAGCGCGTCCGTCACCCTGGAATACGCCACCGCGGACTTCGCGCTGGCCCAGCTCGCCGCCCGCCTCGGGGACTCCGCCGCCCACGACGCCCTGCTGCGGCGCTCGGCGAACTGGCGCAACCTCTTCAACGCCACCGGCCGCTCCATCCAGCCCCGCGACGCGGACGGCAGCTGGCCGCCCTTCAGCCCCGAACGGCCCGACGGCTTCGCCGAGGGCAACGCCGCCCAGTACACCTGGATGGTGCCCCACGACCAGCGCGGCCTGTTCGACGCGATGGGCGGCGACCAGGCGGCCGTGTCCCGGCTCGACACCTTCTTCACCGAGCTCAACGCCGGCGCCCGGGTGCCCTACGCCTACCTCGGCAACGAACCCTCCCTGAACACGCCGTGGGCCTACACCTACGCGGGCCGCCCGGACCGGACCCAGGACGTGGTCCGGCGCGCCCTCACCACGCTGTTCACCGACGGCCCCGGAGGAGAGCCGGGCAACGACGACCTCGGACAGCTGTCCTCCTGGGTGGTGTGGGCCTCCCTCGGCCTGTACCCGCAGGTGCCGGGCCGGGCCGAACTCGTCCTCGCCAGTCCCCGCTTCCCCGCCGTCACCATCCGCCGCGGCAACGGTCCCACCATCGACATCACCGCGCCCGGCGCCGACGACACCGTCCGCTACGTCCACGCGCTGAGCACCGACGGCCGCCCCACCGGCCGCCCCTGGGTGAGCGAGGACTTCGTCCGCCGCGGCGGCACCCTCGCCTTCACCCTCGCCGACACCCCCGAGACCGCCTGGGGCGGCAACCCGGCCGACGCACCGCCCTCCTTCCCCCCGCCCCCGGTCCCGGCCGGGCAGCCCGGCGGAACACGGTGAACCACCGGGTGCGCGCCCGGCCGGCCGCCCCGCTCGTGCCGGCAGCCCTGCCGCCCCCCGGCACCGCCTTCGCCCAGGGACGGGGCAGCCGGCCGGGCCGGGGCGTGGTAGCGGTGGGCCGGGCATCGCGGCGGGTCCTGGCACCCGACGGCGCGGACGAACCGGCGGCCTGCCAGGGGTTCCGAGCGGCCGGGTTGCCGCGGGCGCCACGGCTGCCCGGCGGCCCGTGCGGGGGCGGCCGGGCGGCACCGGCCGCGTGGTCAGGCCACGCGGTCAGACCACGTGGTCAGACCGCGGTGACCGGGATCTCGACGCCCGGCTCGGCGAGCAGCCGGTAGCGGCCGTTCTCCCGGCGGACGGTGCCGGCGGTGGGCCGCGGGAAGTGCGTGCCCAGCAGCAGCGCGTCGGTGTCCGCCAGGGCGTCGAGCAGCCGGGCGCGGGTGCGCACCGCCTGGGCCGGGTCGATGTCGACGCAGCTGTGCACGTGGGGGTGGGACAGCTGCACGGGGTGGTGGATGCTGTCGCCGGTGATCAGCGCCCGGCGGTCGCTGCCGCGCAGTTCCACGGCGACCTGCCCCGGGGTGTGGCCCGGGGCGGGGACCAGGAGGACGCCCGGCGCCACCTCACGGCCCTGCCCGGGCACGGGTACGAGGTCGTACTGCCCGGCGTCGCGCACCGGGTGGACGGAGTCGCGGAACATCTGGGTGCGGGCCTCGTCCAGGTCGGTGGCGGCCCAGTGGTCCCATTCGGTGCGGCTGGTGAGGTAGCGGGCGTTGGGGAAGGTGGGGATCCAGTCCTCGCCCGCGCGGCGGGTGTTCCAGCCGACGTGGTCGGTGTGCAGGTGCGTGTTGATCACCAGGTCCACGGACTCGGGCGCGAAGCCGGCCGCCGCGAGCCGCTCCAGGAAGTCGGTGTCGAGACCCTTCCAGGCCGGGTTGGCCCGGGTCTTGCCGTTGCCGATGCCGGTGTCCACGACGATGCGCAGCCCACCGGCCTCCACCGCGAAGCTGTGGCTCGCCAGGCGCGGGACGTCGGCGTCGGCGAAGTCGGGGCGCAACCACGGCGCCTCGTCCAGTACTTCCTTGGTGGCGTCCGGCAGCAGCCACGGTCCGGTCTGGCGCGGCAGTTCGATCTCGTCGACGCGGTGCACGGCGATGTCGCCGAGGCTCCATCCCGTGCTCGCGGCGGGGATGGCCTGACGGGGCGTGGCGGTGCTCATCGGTGGGTCCTCACGTTGGGGGCGGGTCGGGTTCGGTCAGGCGGTGCGCGGCCGGCGCACGGCGCGGGTGAGGCCGGCCAGGGTCAGCAGGACGACCGTCGCGGCGTAGAGCGAGACGGCGGTCTGCAGGCCGTACAGGTTGGTCAGCAGGCCGGCGAGGACGGCGGGGACGCTCATGGCGAGGTAGCTGAGGACGTAGTAGGCGGCGAGCGTGCCGGCGCGTTCGCCCGGGGCGGCCGGGGGGAGCAGCAGGCGCAGGGCGCCCTGGGTGACGGCGCCGAAGCCCGCGCCCGCCAGGGCGGTGCCGGCGAACAGCGCGGGCAGGCTGTGCAGGTACGGGCCGCTCAGGGTCAGCAGGGCCCCCGCGGTCAGGAGCGCGGTCCCGGCGAGGTTCGCGGTGCGGGCGGGCAGTGCCCGGGCGGCGTGCCCGGTGAGGCCGGCCGCGGCCGTCAGGGTGAAGAAGACCAGGCCGCCGGTCGCGTGGGCGGTGTCCGGGGCGATGAGCCGGGCGAGCGAGGGGCCGAGGGAGGAGTAGAAGCCGCCCAGCGCCCAGGCGGCGGCGATGCCGGGCGCGACGAGCGCCATGGCCGGCCGGGAGGCGGGGGCGACAGTGATCGTCGGGCGCAGTGAGCGCCGGGCGCCGGGGCTGAGGCCGGCGGTCTCGGGGGTGCGCAGGACCGCGGCGGCCTGTGCGGTGAAGAGCAGGAGCAGCAGCAGGTAGACGGTGCGGGTCGGGGCGGGGGCGTACTGCCCGAGGGCGGTGGCGACCAGTACGCCGGCCGCCATGCCGGCCACGGGGGCGATGCCGTTGGCGGCCGTTGCCCGGCCCGGGCGGTCGGGGGCCTCGAAGTCGAGCAGGGCGGCTCCGGCGGCGCTGGTGGCCACGCCGGTGGCCAGGCCCTGCAGGATCCGGGCGGCGATCAGCGCCGGTACTCCCTGGGCGGTGGCGAAGACGGCCATGGCGGCGCTTTCCGCCAGCAGTGCCCCGGCGAGGACCGGGCGGCGGCCCAGGTGGTCCGAGAGCGTGCCCGCGGTCAGCAGTGCCACCAGCAGGGCGAGCGCGTAGGCGCTGAACACGACGGTCAGCGTCAGGGCCGAGAAGTGCCATGCGGCCTGGTAGAGCGCGTAGAGCGGGGTCGGTGCGCTGGAGGCGGCCAGCAGGCCGACCAGGACCAGGGCGTGGAGCCGGAAGGAGCTTTGGCGGCTCGCCGCGGGCGGGCGGCGGGGGTGGGACCGGCGGGGGTGGGACGGTAAGGCCGTGACGCTGGTCATGGAACACCTCGGAGCCTTAAGGCGAATGCTTTGCGTTAAGTACCCTACGGCCCCCGCCGCCTGGAACGCAAATATTTAGCTTTTAGGCGGCGAGAGGGGCAGGCCACGACCGAGCACCGCCGCCACCAGATGGCCGGCGTAGGCCGCGGACAGGTCCGAGGGGCGGAACAGGATCCGGTACATCAGGGGGGCGACGACGACGTCCAGCAGGGTCTCCACGTCGGGCACCGCCTCCCCGCGCCCGGCCGCGCGCACGCCGATGGCCTTCAACTGTTCGGCGGCGTAGTCGGAGCACCGGGCCGCGTTGCCCTGCCCGGGGTCGCCCAGCAGGGCGTCGCGGATGTACGTGCGCCCCGCCGTCGAGGACATCTCCTCGGCGAACTGCACCGTCCACGCCTCCAGGTCCGCCCACAGGCTGCCGTGGTCGGCCGGCGGGGCGTCGGGGCGCAACCGCTCGACGGCCACGTCGGACAGCAGCTCCCGCAGGTCCCCCCAACGCCGGTAGACGGTGGACGGCGTCACTCCCGCACGGGCGGCGATCAGCGGCACGGTGAGCGCATCCCGCCCCACCTCCGCCTCCAGGTCACGGACGGCCTGGTGCACGGACTGCTGGACGCGGGCGCTGCGCCCGCCGGGGCGTGTGGTCGCTCGGGCACTCATGCGCACAGCTTAATGCGAAGAAGTTGCGTCTGGCTGGACGTCGACTCGGCCGGACCGTCACGAGAGCTGATCCCACCCGGCCGGCGGACGAGTGCCCGTCGGCCTCCCGGCCCGGCGCCCACGAGAGCGCGCCCTGCCCCTCGTGGCCGCCGAGCCCGTCGCCGCCCGCGCGCCGGATCCGCCGCGAGGCCCTCAGCCGAAGCCGAAACGGCCGGCCGTCGTCACGTCAAGGGTGTCCTTGAGCATCGCGAGAGCCGCACCGACCGGGCTGGACCGGCCGCCGCTCACGGTGATGTCCCCCGCCTCCGGGCAGCCGTAGACGACGGCCTTCTCCGGCCCGGCCAGTGCGTGGAGCGGATCACCCGGAGCGGTCTCCTCCAGCCTGACGCGGACCACCAGGGGCTCGTCCACACTCGCGCCCGCCACCGCCCGCAGCCTGTTCCCCCGGGCGGCCGCGGCCCGGGCCGCCGGCGCGGTGTGCCCGTCCACCGGCTCCGTCCGCACCCGCACGGCCGACGGTTCCCACCCCCACAGCAGGGCGGCCAGCAGCCGCACCTTGGTGGCCGCGTCCTCCCCGGAGAGGTCGGCCGAGGGGTCGGCCTCCGCGATGCCCCGCCGCTGCGCCGCGCCGACCGCCTCCTCCAGGGACTCCCCAGCCGCGAGCCGGTCGAGGACGAAGGTGGCGGTCCCGTTGGGGCACGCCCGCACCGACCGGCATCCGAGACCGCGAAGGCCCGACCGCGCCAGGTCGGCCGTCGGCAGCGCAGCGCCGGTGGCCCCGGAGATCCTGATCAGGCTGCGGCCGGCCTGCGCGGCCTCGCCGAGTTCGGACCAGTGGGTGAGCAGGTGGCCCTTGGCCGCCGTGACCACGTGGACCCCGCGGCGCAGGGCCAGGACCGCCTCCTCGGCGGCCTGGCGCCGCACCGCCGGCGAGGACGGCAGCGCCTGGACCAGGACGCGTGCGTTGCTCCGGTCGAGGCTCTCCTCCAGCGCCGCCGGCGGCCCCCAGGCCGGGCGCGGCGGCACCGGGTCGCCCGGGCGCGGCAGGCAGTGCGCGGAGCCGGTCCGAACGGCGCCGAGCCGCAGCCGGACCCCGTAGCGGTGGGCGAGTTCGTCGCCCCGGGTGCGCACCAGGTCGGCGAAAGCGCGGCCGACCGGGCCGTAGCCCGACAGCACCACCGCGACGTCCTCCGGTGAACTCGGCCGGGCGGCGGGTGTCATGACGGGGCGTCTCCTTCTCCGGCGGTGCGCGTCCTCGACGGGCGAACCGCCGTCCGGCCGGCGGTGAAAGGCGGGACGACGGGTTGCCGACGAAGGATCGTACCGGCCCCGCGCCCCCTGCGGACCGGTGGGAGCCGGTGGCCGCAGGGGGCGCGGGCGCCGGGAAGCGGTCAGTCGGACAGGTTGACCGGGCGGTAGGCGTGGTAGCCGTCGCCGGACTTCAGGCCGTAGCTGTGCGTGGCGTGCCGGGTCCCCACGTGGCCGGCCTGCTCGTAGGCGAGGTAGGAGCGCTTGTCGCCCTCCCACTTGTCGAAGATCACGACGTGACGGTGGTTCGGGTCGTCACTGTTCGCCTTGATGATCAGGTCGCCCTGGCGCAGCTCGGACATCTTGATGGGCTTGGTCCAGCCGTCGTTCTTCAGCGCGACGGTGTTCGGCCCGGACTTGGGGAGCTTGAGCGCCATCGAGGCGTAGCCGGAGCAGTCCTGGCGGTAGCCGTCCTTCCAGTGCTTGGTCTGGGAGTACGGGACGGCGTTGCCGCCGTTGTCGGTCAGCCACAGCTTGGCGCGGCGGATCTCCTCGGCCCGGGTGATCTTCGGCGCGCCGGCCCGCAGGCCCGGCTCCTGGGCGACGGCGGTGGCGGTGGCGCCGCCGGGGGGCGTGGTCGCGGCGGCGGGGCCGGTGAGCGCGAGGGAGCCGAGCAGGGCGGTCGCGGCGAGGGCGGGGACGCTCCAGCGGTGGAAGCGGTTCATCAGGGGTTCCTGCCTTTCTGGCGGGGTGTTCGATTTTCTGGTGGCCGGTGTGGTGGCCGGTGTCGGGACCGCGGGGTCTCAGCCCACGTGGGCGAGGCGGTGCAGTGCGGCAAGGTCGCCGTGGAAGACGTCGGCGTCCATCGGCAGGCCGGCCGTGCCGGGCACCCCAGCCCGCTCGCTGTGCTGCCAGAAGTCCCAGCCGGCGGCGCCGGGCAGCGGCTGGGGCGCGGTGGTGCCGTAGCGGGCGAGCCAGCTGCGGTGGCCGGCGAGGTCCTTCGTGCCGCCGAGGCACTCGTCGACGACGTTGCGCCGGGTGTAGACGACCGGCGCGGTGCCGGTGACCTGCCGGACGCGCTGGAGGAAGGCCTTGACCTGGCCGAGCGGGATCCGGCCGTCCTTGCCGCACTCCTCCAGGTCCAGGGCCGGGGGCAGCTCGCCCGGCCCGGCGCCGGTGAGGCCCTCACGGCGCAGGACGTCGAGGAAGTGGTCGGCCTGGGCGGTGCCGTCCTTGTCCGGCTTGAAGAAGTGGTAGGCGCCGTGGACGAGGTCCACCGAGCGGGCGCCGGCGATGTCGCGGCCGAACCAGCCGTCGTCGAAGGTGAGGCCCTCGGTGGCCTTGAGGTAGACGAAGGACTGGCCGCCGCGCACGACGGCGGGCCAGTCGTAGGCCTTGTCGCCGTTCTTCGTCTCGTGGTTGTGGTGGGAGCTGTCGAAGCCGCGCACGGTGTAGGCGTCCGGCCCGGTACCGGCGGCCCCGGCGGGCGGAACCGGCCCGAGTGCGACCACCGTGACGGCGAGCGCGGCCGTGGTGACGGCGGCCGCCCGAAGCGCTCCGACGAGCGTGCGGCGGGGCGGGTGCGACATCGTGGGTTCTCCTCTGCTGTGGACGGGGAGGGCGGTGACGGGGCGTCGGCCGGATGGTGCGGCCGGTGGTGCGCCGCCTCGTTGGCGGGCCTGGTGAGAGCTTCGCCCGGCGGCCGTCCGGCCTGCACCAGGTGCCTGTTGTCGCCCGCCGACGGCCCCTCGACAACACCCTTGACCTGCCGTTTCCGCGCGGGCCCGATACCCGTGACGCACCGTCGGCCGGCTCGTTGAGCGGTCGGGACACGATCCGACCGGGGGTGGCTGATGGACACGGAGCACGGCGGGCGGCGCCCCGCAGTCGAACCGGGGCCCGGCCCCGTACCGGACGGCGGCACCGACGAGCCGGGCTTCGGCGCCGCTCTGCGGGCACTGCGCCAGGCGCAACGCCTCTCCCTGGCCGGACTGGCCGCCCTGGTGCACTACGACCGCAGCCACATCAGCAAGGTGGAGACCGGTGCCAAGCCCCCCACCACCGACTTCGCGCACGCCTGCGACACCGCCCTGCGCGCGCGGGGCGCCCTGATCGAGCTGGCCACCCGCGGCCAGTGCCCGTACCCGGGGCTCGCCTCGTTCAAGGCGCAGGACGAACGCTGGTTCCACGGCCGCGACCGGGCACGGGCCGAACTGCTCGGCCTGCTCGGCGAACGGGCGACCGACCGCGGCGGTCCGGTGCTCGTCGTCGGACCCTCCGGCGCCGGCAAGTCCTCCCTGCTGTGCGCGGGCCTCGTCCCCGCCCTGCGGCGCGGCGCCCTCGCCGGCCTCGGCCCGGTGACCGCCGAGGTCCTGACGCCGGGCGCCGGACCCTCGGCGAGACTTGCCGCCGTCGCCGGGCGGCCGGCCACGATGGTCTGGATCGTGGACCAGGCCGAGGAACTGTTCACCCTGTGCCCCGACGCCGGCGAGCGGCGCGCCTTCCTCGACCGGCTCTGCCACGAGGCCGGACCGGCCGGCAGCAGGCTGGTCGTCCTCGGGGTGCGCGCCGACCTCTACGGCCACTGCCTGGCCCACGACGGCCTACTGCGCGCCGTGCGGCGCGGGCAGCTCGCCCTCGGCCCGATGACGGCCGGCGAACTGCACTCCGCGGTCACCGCCCCGGCCCGGACCGCCGGCCTCGATCTCGAACCGGGCCTGCTGGACCTGCTGACGGCCGACCTCGGCCTGGACCCCGGCCACCCCGAACGCGTCTACGACCCCGGCGCGTTGCCCCTGCTCGCGCACACCCTGCGGGCCGTCTGGCAGCAGCGCACAGCCCGCTCCCTCACCCTGGACGGCTACCGGGCGATCGGCGGGCTGCACGGCTCCGTCGCGCTGACCGCCGAGCGTGCCTGGTCGCGGCTGGACGAGGAGGCCCGGGTCACCGCACGCCGGCTTCTGCTGCGGCTGGTGCACGTCGGCCCGGACGGCCAGGTGGTGCGCCGCCGCGCCGAACGGTCCGCGTTGGCGGCCACCGACAACGACCCGGACCGGCTCGACCGCGTGCTGGCCTCCTTCGCCGCCGACCGGCTGATCACCCTGGACGCCACGGGGGCGGCACTCAGCCACGAGGCGCTGCTGCGCGCCTGGCCGCGCCTCAGGGAGTGGATCGAGGAGGCCGGGGCCGGACTGCGGCTGCACCAGCAGCTCGCCCAGGACGCCGAGCACTGGACCGGGTCGGGACGCGAGGAGGCACTGCTCTACCGGGGCAGCCGCCTCGAACTCGCCCGGCAGTGGGCGCTGCCCACTGCCGGGGACGTGCCCACCCTCACGCCCGACGAACGGGAGTTCCTGGAGACGGCCGATGCCCGGGAGCGGCAGGAGCAGCGGGCCGAGCGGCGCAGGGTGCGCACCCTGCGCCGGCTGGTCGCCGCGCTCGCCGTGCTGCTGGTGTGCGCGCTGCTGGCGGGGGCGCTGGCGTGGCAGCAGCGGAACACGGCGGCCACCGCGAACCGTGCGAACCTGGTGCACGCGCTGCTCTCCGGCGCGGAGCGCAACGCCGGCCACGACCCCTACGCCGCGCTCCTGCAGTCCGTCGAGGCGCGGCGGGCCGCGCCCACGAACGTACCGGAGCTGCACCGCCCGGCCGAGGACGCGGTCCTGAGCACCCAGGCCCGGTACCTGACCGGCCGGATCCCGGGCTTCGCCTTCGGCGTCAACGCCCTCGCGCTCAGCCCCGACCGCCGCCTGGTCGCCACCGGCGACTCGCAGGGGCAGATCGCCCTGTGGGACACCGCCACCACGACCATGGCCGCCGAACTGCTGGACCACGGCGTCGGCCACCCCGTCCAGGACGTCGAGTTCAGCCCGGACGGCACGCTGCTGGCCGCCGTGCTCACCCAGACCCCGGCCTACCGGGTCCTGCTGTGGCGGGTCGCCGACCGGCAGCCGCTGCCCTCCCCGGTGATGCCGGTGAGCACCACCGGGAACACCTCCGTCGCCAAGCGGGTGGCGTTCAGCCAGGACGGCACGCTCCTCGCGGCGGGCAGCGGGGACGGCGACCTGCCCGGCCGGGTGTGGATCTGGCGCACGAACGCCGGCGCCGCCCCGCCGGTACGGACACTGGTGGACCATACGGGGGTGATCCAGGGCCTCGGCTTCGGCGACGGGCACCGGCTGGCCTCGGCCGACACCGACGGCACGGTCCTGGTGCGGGACCTGGACACGCCGCCGCGCCCGGACGGCGGCGCCCCGGTGCTGTTCTCGGGGCGCGCGCCGATGCCGCGCTCGCTGGCCTTCGCCGCCGACGGCCGGCTGCTCGCGGTGGGCGGTGAACAGGGCGGCATCCGGCTGTGGCGGCCGCCCGCCGCGCCCGGCGGCCCGCCGGGCGGAGAGGGCGCCGAGCCGCAGGCCTGGCCGTCACAGGACCTGCCGCAGCGCCACGTCGGCTCCGTCAACGCCCTCGCCCTCACCCCCGACGACACCACCCTGGTCTCCGCCGGGGCCGACCAGACGGCCAGGGTCTGGGACCTGCCCACCGGGCGGGCCACCGCGGAACTACGGGGCCACCCGACCTTCGTCCTCGGCGTCGCCGTCGGCAGCGACAACCGCACCGTCGTCACCTCCGCCGGGATCAGCTCCCCGCCCGGCAGCGTCCTGCTGTGGGACCTGCGCCGCGGCACCGACCTCGCCCCCGGTCCGGACCGCCCCGCCGTCACGGCCGTGGCCGCGGCCGGCACCCGGGCCGTGGTCGGCACGGCCGACGGCCGTACCGCGCTGTGGGACGTCACCGGCCGCACACCCCGCCTCGTCAGGGCCACCGGGCCGACCGGACACGCCGTCACCGGCCTGGCCCTCGACCGCGCCGCCCGCACCTGGGTGGCCGCCACGGCCGACGGCACCCTGCGGATGCGGCGCGGCTCGGACGGCGGGGAACTGGCCGCCACCGACCTCGGCGCCCGCCCGACGGCCGTCGCGCTCAGCCCGGACGGCGCGCTGCTGGCCGCGGGCACGGCCGACGGCCGGCTGCTGGTCGGCCCGCCGGACGGCTCGCCGCCGCAGCCGCGGTGGCATCACGACCAGGACCAGGTGAACGCCGTCGCGTTCGTCGGAGAGCGGCCCGAACTCGCCTTCGCCCACACCACGCCGGCCGTGCACCTGCTCGACGTCCGCGACCCGGCGGCCACCGCGCGGAAGACCTCGATGCGGCACGGCGACCACATCCGCCGGATCGCGGTCAGCCCCGACGGGCGGCGCATCGCCACCGCTGGAAACGACCGCCTCGTCCGCGTCTGGGACGCCCCGACCGGCCGTCTCCTGGGCACCGCCGACCGCACGGTCGGCGCCGACACCGTCCACGCGCTCGCCTTCACCCCCGACAGCCGCTCCGTCGCCGCCGTCGGCCACGAGGGCGCCCTGCGCCTCTGGGACCCCGCCTCCCCCGATCCGCTCGCCACCCTCACCGGTCCGGGACAGCCCCTGAACGCGCTGGCCTTCCTGCCCGACGGCCGCGCCCTCGCGGCGGGCGACGACGGCGCGGCCCCGCTGTGGAGCCTCGACCCCGCCGCGGCCGCCACCGCGGCCTGCACCGTCCTGCGCCCGCCCCTGCCCCGCGCGGAGTGGGCCCGCCTCCTCCCCACCGTCCGCTACCGCGACACCTGCGGCTGACTCCCGCAGCTCCTCCCCCGCCCCGGGTTCTTCCCGCCACCGCGGCCCGGAAGCGTCCGCAAACGGGGGGTGAGGCCCGATGTCCCCAAGCCCCGGGCCGTGGCCGCGGTCCAGGGAGCGCTCGCGGCGGCCGGTGACGGGTCCGGCATCGCACAGGCCGGTGGCGTGCTCGGAGGCGAGGCCGGGACGACGCGGGCCCGGTCGGCCGGCGCGGAGGTGCTCGGCCCGGGCGCGGCGGCGAGAGGGCATGGAGGGCTGGGCGACGGCACGGAGGACTGTCGTCCGCCCCCCGGCGGCCCCGCCCCCCCGGGAACTGCCGGGGGGCGGGGGCGCCGGGGTGGTGGGGCCGTGCCCGGGTCAGCTCCGGGTGACCACGAGCTGGCTGGAGCCGTCCGGCAGGCCGGCGATGGCGGCGCGCTGGGCCGGGAAGGTGCTCGCGCCGTACGGGCCCTGGACCGTGCCGAAGCCGGACCAGTTGCCGCCCGCGAAGCGGGTCTCGTGGTAGACGTTGCCGTCCCCGCCGACCACCGCCACCTGGGACGAACCGTCCGGCAGGCCGGCGATGCCGACCGTCCGCGCGGCCATGGCGGGCGTGCCGTTGCCGGGGAGCGCGGCGAAGCCGGACCAGTTCCCGTTGGCGAAACGGGTCTCGTGGTAGACGTTGCCGTCGTTGCCGATCGCCAGCACCTGCGAGGAGCCGTCCGGCAGCCCCGCGATGGCCACCCGCCCGGCCGCCATGCGCGGGCTGTTCACACCGGGCAGCGCCGCGAAGCCGCTCCAACTGCCGTTGGCGAAACGGGTCTCGTGGTAGACGTTGCCGTCGTTGCCGATCGCCAGCACCTGGGTGGAGCCGTCGGGCAGGCCGGCGATGGCGACGTCCCCGGCCGCCATGGTCGGGGTGCCGATTCCGGGCAGCGCCGCGAAGCCGCTCCAACTGCCGTCGGCGAACCGGGTCTTGTGGTAGACGTTGCCGTCGTTGCCGATCGCCAGCACCTGCGAGGAGCCGTCCGGCAGCCCCGCGATCGCGGCCCGGCGGGCCGCCATGGTGGGCGTGCCGACCCCGGGCAGCGCGGCGAAACCGGACCAGCCGCCGTTCGCGGCGCGGACCCCGTGATAGAGCAGGCCGTCCAGGCCGATGCCCAGTTCCTGCGAGGAACCCCCGGGCAGCCCGGCGACCGCGGCCTCCGAGCCGCGGAACACACCCGCGCCGCCCGCCAGCGGGCTGAAGCCGGGCCAGTTGCCCGAGCTCTGGCGCACGCCGAGGAAGAACCCGGAGGACTGGGACGGCGGGGCGCTGGTGAGCTGGACGTCGAGGTAGTCCTGGTCGATCCCGATCGCGAAGCCGCCCCAGGTCTCCGGGTCCGCCGGCGAGGCGTACTGGTGGACGCGCTGGTGGTTGGACCAGTACCCGGCCGGTATCGCCGCGTCGTCGGTGTCCTCCCTGCCGTTCCAGTTCGCGCTGAAGACGGCGTCGGGCATGACGTAGGCGCTGTTGCCGGCGTTGGCGGCCAGGTCCTTGATGCCGGACGAGGAGCTGCTGTAGACGCCGGAGTTGTAGCCCCAGGCGTGCAGCTCGTTGGTCCAGGCGGTGAGGAAGCCGAGCACCGCGCCCGAGTACTGCGGGAGGTAGGCCTCCATGTCGTAGTAGAGGATCGCGCCGGGGCCGAAGCCGAGGGCCTGGGCCTGGCTCACCGCGTCGTCGGCGGCGTTGGCGCCCTCGGTGGCGGGGGAAGCGATCTTCGAGGCCTGCACGCCGACGTACAGCGGCATGAAGGCCCAGCCGGCGGCCTGCTGCTGCTGGACCCAGGAGGCCGTCAGGTTCGGCTGGGCGCAGGCCCGCTTGGCGCCGCCGATGTAGATGCCGACCGCCCGGTACGGGGAGGAGGTCATCCACGCGTTCATCGCGGCGCCGGAGGGCGCCGTACAGGCGTCGAACCCCTTGCCGGTGTAGTTCGTCGCCGACGCCGGTACCAGCGCCGACGCCGGCGCCGCAGCCGGCGCGGCCGGCGCGGCCGCGGCCAGGTCGGACGACGGGGCCGCGGCAACGGCGGACCGCGGTGCGGTGGCCTTCCCGGATCCGGCGGGCGCCGGTGCCGGCTGGTGCGCAGGGTCCGGCCGGTGCGCCGGCTCGGGGGTGAGCCCGGCGCCGGTGACGATCTGCCGCACCAGCGCCTGGTCCGTGTCGTACGTCCCGGTCACCGCGACGGCACCGTCACTCGCCCGGACCGTGTGCGCGACGGGGTTGGAGCCCTCCCGGTCCGATGCGGCCGCCGTGGCGGGCTCGACCAGCAGCGCCTCCGTACGGCCGATCAACCGCGGCGGGCAGACCTGCTGTTCGCCCGGGTGCCCGAGGTACACCGCGTGCTGGTCGAAGCGGACACAGGCCTGCGGGTTCACGGCCAGATCCACCACCGCCCAGGCCGTGGGCACCCGGAAGACGCGGCCCTGGTACGTCACCGCCTTGGTGTCCGGGCCTCCGGCGGGCGCGGCTTCGGCGGACCCGACGGCGGGCGCCGCCGTGAGCACGGCCACCGCGACGGCCGTGGCGCTCCGGAGCGCTGTGATACGGGACTTCACCCAGATCTCTCCTGACATGGCAAAAGGCCGCACGCCGAGAAGCCGGCCGCGTGGCGACGGCGGACACGATATCCACGCCCACGACGGCCGATTGACGCAGGGCCCTCCCGTCCGCGCCCGTCCGCCCGTCAGCCGGCGTTCGGGTGCGCACGGCCCCTTCCGCCGGGGCGGCAGAGGGGCCGTGCGCGTGCAGGGGCCTCCCGAGTGCACCGCGGTGAGGAAGGCCGGCCGTGGCGGGGCGGACGGAGGCCGGCCGCAGCGGGGCCGACGAAGGCCGGCCGTCGCACCCGGACGCCACCGCGCCCTGGTGGACGTCGACGCAGGCGTGCCCGACGGACAGCAGAGTGATCGGACGGCCGGAGAGATCCATCGCGGCCATGATCGGACGGCCGGTAGTCGATCAACGAACCGGTGTTCCCGGGCGCGGTGTCGGCACGACCCTCCTTGTGTTTCGTTATTCGAAACGCTAGCGTTCCTGGTGTTTCTGATTTCGAGACACCCTCAGTGGGAGAGCCGATGTCGCGGACAGCCCTGCTGGAAGCGCCGTACACCGAGCAGGCAGGTGCGCCGCTCGCGCGCATGACGCCCGGGCGAACTGCCGCGTGCGGTCACGGCACCGTTGCGGCGCCGGCCTCCCTCACCGAGACGCATTCCAAGCCCGCCGACCCCGATCCGGACGGAGGACGTCATGCACAGGTTGCTGGTCCTGTATCCCAAGCCCGCCGACCCTGACCACTTCCGCGACTACTACGTGGCCAACCACCTTCCGCTGGTCATGAACTGGCCCGGCCTGCTTGCGTGGCGCTACAGCTTCGACGTGGCGGCGACCGGGGGGGAAGCGCCGTATTTCGCGGTCTTCGAAGGCGACTTCGCCGACGCCGCCGCCTTGGCCGCGGCGCGGGCGTCGCCGCACGGCCGGCGGGTGGCCGCCGATGTCGCCAACTACGCCACCGGCGGTGCGGTCGTCATCCACTATCCGGTGCAGGACGGCACCGGCTGAGGCAGGACGGTACGCTCCGGGACGCGTTCGGTCGGCCGTTGCGGCCGGGTCCGGCTGTCGGCGGAGCCGTTGGCGGTCGCCGGTTCGTCGAACGTCAAAGGTGGGCCGATGTCCTGGCCGGATGTCACGGTGGTTGATGCGTGCGTGCGGCGCGACGGCCGGGGCGGCAGCCCCACGGCCGTCACCGACGACGACCCGGCGGCGACGGACGCGGACCGGCGTGCGGTCGCCGCTGCGGCCGGCACCTCGCACGCGGCGTTCCTCGGCCCGGGGCGGACGCCGGACGGTGGCCGGCCGGTCCGGTTCTTCACCGCCGCCGCCGAACTGTCCGGCTGTGGCCACGGCACTGTTGCCGCGCAGGCCGTCCGGTTGGCCCGCACCGCACTGGGCGAGCTGAACGACCGCCAGCACACCGGCGGGCGCACGTTCGACACCGTCGCGGTCCGCCGCCCCGCCGGCATCGAGGTGTGGTTCGACCAGGGCCTCGTCGCGCTGCGTCACCCGGCACCGGAGGAGCGCGCCGCGATCGTCGCCGCACTCGGGCTCACCGCGGACGATCCGCATCCGACCGACGCGCCACGGGTCGCCGCGCCCGGCGCACCACGCATGCTGGTACCGGTCCACGACCGGTCGGCGCTGCTCCGAGTCCGCCCACACCTCGGCAGGCTGGCGGCGGCGTGCCGGCGGTACGGGCTCCTCGGCTGTTTCGTGTACGTGCCGCCGGTGGGCGACCGACCGGGTGCTGCGCGGATGTTCGCGCCGGCGATCGGTGTCGACGAGGACGTCGCCAACGCCAACAGCACCGGCTGCCTGGCCGCCCACCTGCTCGACACGACAGGGGCGCAGACGGTCGCGATCGAGGTGGAACAGGGTGACACCCTCGGTCGACCGGCCAGCGTGCTCGCTTCGGCCCGACGCGGGCCGGCGGGCATCACGACCCGGGTCGGCGGGTTGGCGGTGGTCCGCGACCCTCGCAGATGACCATCTCCGCGAGTTCTGCGACACGGCGGGGCGGCACCGGGCACGTCCAGGACGCGGCCACGCCGGACCCCGGCGGCACGCACCCTGGCGGCACGCACGCCGGCGGCACGCGCGCCGGCCCTGGGCGGGAGCCGGGCGGCCGGGCGGTCACGGCCGCCGAACCGGGCTCGGGCCCGGGCCCGTGACCGTCGCCCGGGGCCCCGGGAAGCCAAGGCCCGGGGCGGCCGGGGAACGGCGCCCGCCGGACCGCGCCCATCGCGGGGACGGGCGCGCTGCGGCTCCCGCAGGGGTCAGGACGCGCAGTCGCGGCAGATGGGCTGGCCGTTCTTGTCCTCGCCGGCGAGCTGGGCGCGATGGTGCACCAGGAAACAGGTCATACAGGTGAACTCGTCCTGCTGGAGGGGCACGACCTGAACGGCGAGCTCCTCGCCGGACAGGTCGGCACCCGGGAGCTCCAGGCCCTCGACGGCCTCGGGATCGACGTCGACGGCGGAACTCTGCTTGTCCTCGCGCTGGCTCTTCAGCGCCTCGATGCTCTCGTCGCTGCTCTCGTCCCCGCTGTCGCGCGGGGCGTCGTAGTCGGTTGCCAAGGCGGCGCCTTCTCCTCAAGGATCGTTTCCGGTGGGCCGGCCGTGCCGCCCACCGGCCGGCGCAGTACCGGCCCGGCGCGCCGGACAGCCCGCCTGTGACGCACCACCATGCCACCTCCCGCCCCATCCGGCACGTGAACGCCGGCGCCGGGAAGGGCGGCGGGTCGCGACCCGTCCCGCGACAAGGTGCCCGGCGGCCGACGTGCTCGCCGCCCGCCGGGGGCACGGCGAAGGCGCCGCGAGCTGGTGGCGTTCGAGCGCGTCGCATGGGTTCGTCATCCCCGGGGAGAGCGCGGCGGGCGGTCCCCGCCACTTATTGTTCGTCTCCGAACGGTCGAGGGTCTTCGGCCGCTTCGAGCGGATCGCCGCGATCACGGGCGCACCGCACGGACGCACTGCACGGGCGCAGTCTCGCGGTCGCCGCACCGGTCCCTCACCCGGGGGGCCGGCTCGTGGAGACGGCGGACACCGTCCTCGGTCCCATGCGTGTGATGTGCATCGAGGGCGCCCGCGGAGCCGGGGTGGAACTCGACCACCTCGCCGAGCGGCGGGCCCGGGCATGGTGGCCCTGCTCGCGCGCACCCACGACCGGGCCGCCGACCTGGGCGACGGCCTGCCCCACGCCCTGGGCGGGGTGGCGAAGGCGGGCCGGGCTCCTCGCGTTCCACCCCGCCATCGCCACGCCCGACGAAGGACGCCCCGACGACCCCGACGACCCCGACGGCCTGCGGGCCGGTCTCCGCGAGCACTGGGAGAAGCAGCGGCGCATCGTGCTCGCCACGGCCGCCGCCACTGGCTGAGGCCGGGCCCGGGACACGCGGATCGGCCCCGGGCGGTCCGGGCGGCACCGGACGCCACCGGACGCCACCGGACGCCACCGGCCGGCGCCGAGGCCCGACCGACGGCCCCGCCGGCCCGGGCGGGAGACCCGGGCGGCGGTCAGATCGACAGCGCCCCGGGGAACACCCCGTGCCCGGCACCGGGAGCCGTCACGGCGAACCAGCCGTGGCCGGTCATCGGGGTGTCCTCGTCGATCTCCTCCGGGTCCACGGTGAGCTGCCCCGCCACGGCGTGCGCGTCACACTCCAGTGAGGCGTTCGGCTCGTACATGCCCGGCTCCCACAGCGGGTCCTCGGTCTGCGGCTCCTCCCAGGGCAGCGGCTCTCCCGTCCAGGCGGGCTCGCGGTAGGTCTGGAAGGAGCGGACGACGCCCCGGCCGCGTTCGGCGACCGCCCAGTGCTGGCTGTCCTCGTAGCCGTCGCGGAAGTAGTAGTGCGCCTGCCCGCAGGCCTCGGCGAGCCGTTCCAGCAAGCCGTCGTCCGGGCAGTTGACCAGGGACGGGCCGAAGAGCAGTCGCCAGCCGGCGATCTCGGGCGTGACGAAGACGCGCTGCACCGCCAGCTCGGTGCCGTCGGCCCCTGCCACGACCGCCTCGTCGTGGATCCGGCCGGACAGGCCCATCGCCAGGGTGGCGGGGATCCGGTCGTGCAGCCCCAGCGCCTCGAACGCCGCCTCGTAGGTGTCGCCGGGCACCACGACCCAGTGGAAGTCCCAGACCTCGTCCGGGAGGCGGTCGTCCAGCAGTTTGACGCGCACCAGCCGCTCCAGCGCGGCCCGGTCACGGGCCGGCAGTGCGTCGCAGGCGCCGAGGTGGGCGAGGGCGTGCAGGGCGTGCCGGCGCAGCCGGCCCGGGCCGTTCGTCCGCACGGCCAGCAGTTCGCCGACCACCGACGTGTCCATCGCCTCCAGGAACCGGCGGGCCGAGCTCTCCTCCCGCCGGTCGCCGAGCAGCGGCAGGACCGCGGCCAGCGCGGGCCGGGCGGCCGGCCCGAGGCCGCGCAGGGCGGTGAGGGCCGCGCCGCGGGCCGCCGGTGACGGGTGTGCCAGGAGAAGGGCCAGCTCGTCGACGCACCGGGCGTCGAACAGGCCCAGGAGCCGGGCGAGTTCCCGCTCGTCCGGCGGGGTGTCGCTCCCGAGGGCGGCGGCCGCGACGGCGCGCAGGGCGGGCGGGCCGATCTCCCGCAGCGCCTGTGCGATCTCCGGCCGCCCGGACCGCTCGAACTCCGCGCGCGCCGCCAGCAGGGCCGGGACGGCCGCCTCGCCCGCCGCCGCCAGGCGGGACACCACGTCCGCGCCGTCGGCCGGTACCTGCCTGAGCTGCTCGACCAGCGCGACCAGCGCGGCCGGCCCGGTCGGCCCGGTCGGCCCGGTCGGCCCGGTCGATTGGGCCGGCTCGGTCGGTTGGGCCGGCTCGGTCGGTTGGGCCGGCTCGGTCGGTTGGGCCGGCTCGGTCGGTTGGGCCGCCATCTGCTGCATCGTCTCCTTCTCCTCCATGGCCGAGAGGCTAGACCGTCCCACTGACGCACCGTCCGCCCGGCCCGGTGGCCGGCCCGGCCGCGGGCGGGTCCTCGTGGAGGTACCGGGGCAGCCGTCCGTGGGCCCGGGCCCCCTCCTGAGGGTCGGGGCGGTGTCCGGGACCGGGTCGTGACGAGGTGGAGGACGACGGCCCGGAAGGCGGTCACCCCGGCGGGGACGGGAGCGGCCGGTTCGCCCCCCGAGGACACCGAGCGGGGCAGTGGCCGTACGGTCAAGTCAAGCCCCTACACGATGATTTGACGTGGCGTCATCTCCTTCTTTCGGCCGGGCCGGTCCGGTCCTCGGGGCTCACGTCCGATGACTCCGCAGGACGACGCGCAGGGGGTGCGGCAGATGCGATCGTGGTGCCGGCGGCCCGGGGCCGGGCCGGGAGGGGCGGGCACCATGACCATCGTTCAGGCTCGGACACCGCGCCGGCGCGGCCGGCTGGGGACGCGGCTCGCCGCCGTCGCCCTGGCCGGCGCCACCGTCGTCACGCTCGCCCCGACGGCGGCGGTGGCGGCGGGCGGGGCGGGAGGGGCGGGCGCGTCGGCGTCCGGAACCGGGTCCGCGCAGGAACGCCGGCCGCCCCGCGTCGACGGACGGCAGGAGCTGCGGGACCTCGTGGAGCGCGGGGGGACGACCGCCGCGCTCGCGGAGATCCGCGCCGACGGACGCCCCCGGTTCCGGGGCGCCGCCGGGACCGCCGACCTGGCCTCCGGGCAGCAGGCCAGGCCGGACGGCCGGTTCCGGATCGGCAGCGTGACCAAGACCTTCGTGTCGACGGTCGTCCTCCAGCTGGTCGGCGAGGGCCGGCTGCGACTGGACGACCCGGTCGAACGGCACCTGCCGGGGGTCGTCCCGAACGGCGCCGCGATCACCGTCCGGCAGCTGCTGAACCACACCAGCGGCCTGTTCAACTTCACGGAGGACGAGCGGTTCCTGATCCGGAGCGAGGCCGACCTGCAGGACTTCGCGTACGGGGGGTGGCGGTACCGGGACTACCGCCCCGAGCAGTTGGCCGCGGTCTCCGCCGAGCACCCGCCGTACTTCGCGCCCGGGCAGGGCTGGCACTACTCCAACACCAACTACGTTCTCGCCGGGATGATCGTCCAGAAGGTCACCGGGCACACCTGGCAGCGCGAGGTCGAGCGCCGGATCGTCCGGCCCCTGCACCTGGACGACACGACGTTCCCCGGCTCCGGGACCGGTCTCGGCGGCCCGCACGCCCACGCCTACCTCGCCATGCCGGCGGGGCCGGCCGACATCACCCGGCTCGACCCGAGCGTCGTGGACGCGGCCGGCAACGGCATCTCCACCACCTCCGACCTCAACCGCTTCCACGCCGCGCTGTTCGGCGGGGAGCTGCTGCGGCCGGCCGAGATGGCCGCGCTGACGGACACGGTGGCGACCACGATCGAGGGCGGGCGGTACGGGCTCGGCGTGCTCCGGATCGACCTGGGCCCGGGCTGCGAGCCGGCCTGGGGCCACGACGGCAGCCTCCCCGGCTGGAGCACCCTGCTGCTCGGCAGCCGGGACGGGCGGCGCCAGTTCGCGCTGTCGTACAACCCGTACGTCGGCACGGACGACTCGGCGAGCGGGGAGCCGATCGGCTCGCTCGTGGCCAAGACGCTGTGCGACCCGGGGACGGGCGCGGGCGCCGTCGCGGGCACCGCACCCGGCGCAGCCCCGGCCCCAGTCCCGGTCCCAGTCCCGGTCCCGGTCCCGAGGGCGCTCCCCCGCACCGGCCCGGACCTTCGCGTCGAGGGCGTCCCGCACGCCCGCTGACCACGTCGACGGCCGCGGCCGCGGGCCCGCCGGGCCTCCCCCGTGGCCGGCCGGGCCCGGGCTCTCATCAGATCCTCAGGCAGCCACCGTCAGGCTCTTGCGCGTACGGACGGCGGGCAGGGGACGGAGCTGGGCGGTGCGGGGATGCATACGGAACCGGTACCGGCGGCGGGCGCAGGCCGGGCGGGTCCTGCGGCGGGCCGGGTGGGCGGCCGTCGCGTTCGCGGCGGTCGTGACGGCGGGGACGGCGGCCGGGGTGGTGGCGCGCTCGGGTGCGGACCCGCGCGCGGTGGTGTGCGGGCGGGCCGAGGCCGCGGGGCACCACCGGCTCGCGATGCGCTTCTGCCGGGGGGACCAGGGCCGCCGGACGCCCGTGGTGCGTCCGGCGGGAGGGCGCGGCCGGGCTCATCAAATCCTCAGGTTCCCACTGTGATGATCTTCCACGTCGGCGGCCGCGCCTTCCCACTCCCCCACAGGGAGGCGCTCCGCCGGCGCCGCCGGCCCACGGCCCCGGGCGGCGGACGTGGGCCGGCGAACGGTCACCGGCCGCGCACGCCGGCGCCTGCGGCCCCGCCGGCGGCCACGGCTATCGTGACCCGCATGCGCGTACTGGTGGTCGAGGACGACGATGACCTGCGGTTCGCCGTGGCCGCGGCACTGCGCGGCAGCGGCCTGGCCGTGGACGAGGCCGGGGACCTCCCCGCCGCGGACGAGGCGCTGTTCGTCACCGCCTACGACTGCGTCGTCCTGGACCGGATGCTGCCCTCCGGCGACTCCGCCGGGTACGTGCAGCGGATGCGCCGCGGCGGCCGGACGGTACCGGTGCTGTTCCTCACCGCCCGGGACACCGTCGCCGACCGGGTCGAGGGGTTCGCGACCGGCGGCGACGACTACCTGGTGAAGCCCTTCGCCGTCCCCGAACTGATCGCCCGGGTCCGGAACCTGTGCCGGCGCACCGCCGTCGCCCGCCCGCCGGTGGTGCGCTGCGGCGGGCTGGAGGTCGACACGGCGCGCCGCACGGTGCACCGCGACGGCGTCCTGCTCTCCCTCACCACCAAGGAGTTCGCGGTCCTGGAGACGCTCGCCGCCCGGCCCGGCGAGGCGGTGCGGCGCAGCGAACTCATCGAGCGCTGCTGGGACGAGATGGCCGAGCCGAACTCCAACGTGGTCGAGGTCCTGGTCTCCCAGCTGCGCCGCAAGCTCGGTGATCCCCCGCTGATCCACACCGTGCGCGGGATCGGGTACCGGCTGGAGTCCGCGGCGTGAGACTCCCGGCCCCGGGCGTCGTGCTCCGCCGTTCGCCCGGCCGTTCGCTCCGTCGGTCGCTCCGTCGCCGTTCGCGTCGCCGGCTCCCGCCGACACCGGCGGGCCGCATCCGCCGGCTGCGGCGGCGCATCACCCTGCTCTTCGCCCTCGTCAGTGCCCTCGGCCTGGTCGGCATGGCCGTGCTCGCGGTCCGCGCCGACGACGCGTCCTGGCGTGCCCAGGTCGACGCCGACCTCAAGCTCAGGACCAGCGAGTTCGCCGCCGACCTGCGCTACGACGAGGAGGGCGTGCTCGACTACCCGGATCCCCGGGAGGGCGGGTACGACTGCCCGCCGGTGACCCTGTTCACCGGCGGGCAGGGCCGGCTCACCGCCCTCGCCTCCCCGCACCGGCCCTGTCTCGCCGTCCCGGCCCCGGCGGCGAGCGGGCTGGCCGCCAAGGCCGCCCGGGAGGGTGACGTGGTGCTGGCCACCGCCGCGGACGCGGACGGCCGCCCGTTGCGGCTGTCCGCCCAGCCGTTCGCCGGCGGCCAGGACGCGGGGAACACGGACCTCGTGGTGGTCGCCGCGGTGGACGTCTCCGGCAGCCTGGACGACCACGAGCGGCTCACGGTGCTGCTCACGGCCGCCTGTGCGGTGCTGGTCGCCCTCTCCGCCCTGGCCGGCCGCTGGCTCGCCGGGCGCGCCGTCCGCCCCGCCCTGGCCGCGCTCGACCAGCAGGAGGCGTTCCTCGCGGACGCCGCCCACGACCTGCGCACCCCCGTCACCTCGATGCGGCTGCTCGCCGAAACGGGCCTGCGCGGCGAGGCGGACGGCCACGAGGTGCTGCGCCGTACGCTGCGCCAGTCGACCCGGATGGGCGAGCTGGTCGACGACCTGCTCACCCGGGCCCGGCTGATGGCCGGCGCGGTCCCGCTGCAGCGCGAGCCGCTGCGGCTCGACCAGCTCGTCGACGCCGTCGTGGCCGACACCCCGGCCCGGGGGCACCGGGTGCGGGTCGAGGCGGTGGCGGCGGTGGTGTTCGCCGACCCGGGCCTGCTGCGCCGGGCCGTCACCAACCTGCTGGGCAACGCGCTCGCCCACGGCCACGCCCCCGGTGAGCCGGCCGACATCGGGATCACCGTGGGCGCGGACGGCACGGTCGCGGTCGACGACGCCGGGCCGGGCATACCGCCGGAGCAGGCGCAGTCGCTGTTCGAACGGTTCCACAGCGGCGCGGGGTCGAGCGGCCTCGGCCTGTCGATCACCGCCTGGGTCGCGCACGCGCACGGCGGTTCGCTCACCGTGCAGCGCAGCGCCCGGGGCGGGGCCCGGTTCCTTTTGAAGGTCCCCGTGCAGAAGCGGCCCCGAGCGTCGGAACGGTCCGGGTGCGACGTCGGGCAGCCGTAGCGTGAACTGCCGGTCCCCCGGGGCGGTCAGGCACTACGGTGGGGTGCATGTCCGAGCTCTCCGTGCGGGATTTCTACGACGACCTGGCCCACGACTACCACCTGATGTTCCGGGACTGGGACGCGAGCATGGCGTACCAGGCCGAGGTACTGGGCGGGCTTGTCAGCGGGTGTCTCGGAGCGGGTCCGCACGCCGTCCTGGACTGCTCGTGCGGGATCGGCACCCAGGCGATCGGGCTGGCCCTGGCCGGGCACCGGGTCGTCGGCAGCGACCTGAGCCCGGTCGCGGCCGCGCGCGCCGTCGCCGAGGCGGCGGCCCGCGGCGGCCGGCTTCCGGCCGCCGCGGCCGACATGCGCGAACTGCCTTTCCGGGAGGGGGCCTTCGACGTCGTCCTCTGCGCGGACAACGCACTCCCGCACCTGCTCTCCCCGCAGGATCTCCGGACGGCGCTCCTCGGGATGGGACGGGTGCTCCGGGAGGACGGACTGTTGGTGCTCACCGTCCGGGACTACGACGAGGCGCGCCGGAACAGGCCCACGGCGACACCTCCCCAGGTCTCGGACACACCCGACGGCCAGGTGGTCACCTTCCAGCTGTGGCACTGGCACGAGGACGGCGAGCGCTACGACCTGGAGCACTTCCAGCTCCTCCCCGCGCAGGGCACCTGGAGCGTCCGGGTCCGCCGGAGCACCTACTGGGCGCTGACACGCCCGCAGTTGACCGGGTTCGTGGCCGAGGCCGGCTTCACCGACATCACCTGGCACGATCCGGCCTCCAGCGGGTACTACCAGCCCGCGCTCACCGCACGGCGCGCCCACAGCGTGCGGTGAGTGCGGTGAGTGCGGACATCGGTTCCGCCCCCGGACTCCCCGTTCGCCTGTCGCGAGCCGGTGGCCGGCACGCCGCCCCCGGTGCCGGACGGGGCACCGGGGGCGGCCGGGCAGGTACGGGCGGCCGGGCAGGTACGGGCGGGTGCGGGCGGTCGGGGTGGTCACCCGCGGCCGGGCGTCACTGCCAGACGCGGTAGACGGCCTCGCGGGCCTGGCCGAGGTACTGCTGGTAGGTGCCCAGGTGCCAGGCCGCCCAGGAGGCCCAGCCGCGGCCGGTGCCGTCGTTGTCGATCGCGTAGGCCTTGCGGGCCGACCAGCCCATGTCCTGCCAGTTCTCGGGGGTGACGACCCCGGCGTCGTGGCCGTGGACCTCGGGGTACCAGTGCTCGTTGATCTGCCAGGCACCGAGGTCCTTGGTGCCCGGGTCGGGGTCGGTGGGCTGGTTGGTGTGGACGGCCAGGCGGTTGCAGCCGGACTCGGCCATGGCGATCGCCACGGCGTAGATCGCGTCGTCGTTGCGGCCCTCGCCGGACTTGTCCTTCGCGAAGCCCGCCCACTGGGCCTCGCGGGCGCAGGCGTCGATGCCGCTCTGGTCGCCGGCGGCGTTGGCGGTGAAGGCGGTGAAGGCGGTGGAGGTGAGGCTGAGGGCCAGGACGGCGACCGAACCGGCCAGCAGGACACGGGTCTTGCGCAGCACGAGAGTTCTCCCTTCGACGACGGCCCGGGGTCGGGCCGGGTACGGGAAGGACGCTAGGCAGCGCGAGTAGACGGGCGGTCAACTGGCGGAAGACGACCGCCCCGCGCAGGGGGTGCCGTCCCGCGCGGGGGGGTCGTCCCTCGCAGGGGGGGTGCCGTCCCGCCGTGCCCGGCCGGGGCACTCCCCGGCCGGGCGCGGTTGCATGTTCCGGCCAATCACGCCCTCCATGACATGAACACCGGTCATCCACATGATCTCCGCACTAGGGTGAGGCCGTTCCACCGCTCGGCCGTCCCCCCGACCGGCGGGCTTCGAGTGTGCCCGCCGCCAGTACTGGAGTGAACCGACCATGCATCCTCGTCATCTGTGGAAGCGTCTGACCGGCGCGGTCGCCCGCCGCGGCATAGGCGCCACGGTGGGAGCGCTCGCGCTCATCGCCGCCTTCGTCCTGGCGGGCACCGCCGCGGGCACGTCGGACGCGGCCGCCCAGCCGTCCCGGAGCGCCCCCGGCCAGTGGTCCTGCGCCGGCGCCGCCATCCCGAACGGATGGGTCCTCACCGCCTACAACAAGGACGGCTGCAGCGGCTGGGGCTCGTGGTACCAGCAGCCGGCCGCCGACGGGCTGTACACCTGCAGCGGCTCCCCGGTCGTCACGGGGTACGTCATCACCGACTACTCCAAGTTCGGCTGCAACGGGATCGGCTCCTGGCGGCACAACATCGCCAAGGACGGGATCTGGACCTGCGGCGGATCCCCGATCGTCGCCGGGTACGTCCTCACCAACTACACCAGCTACGGCTGCAACGGAGTCGGTGCCTGGCAGCACAGCATCGCCAGGGTCGGCCTGATGACCTGTCCCGGGTCGCCCATCCCGGCGGGCTTCCGCTCGACCACCTACTGGGCGTCCGGCTGCGGCGGCCAAGGGGCCTGGTTCCTCGCCGCCGCCTGACCCGGCAGGTGACCGCCGCCGTGGCCCGGCAGGGCCGGGTCCGAGGACGGTCCGGCCCCTGACCGGGCCCTCGGTGACGGAAAGCCCTGCCGGAATCGGACAGTTCACGGCTTCGGGCAGCGCGGGCCCCTGCCGGGTCGGCAGGAGCCCGCTGATGCGGAGGGCCGGGCCGGTGTTCGTCGAGGGCGGGACCCGTCCTCGACGAACACCGGCCCGGCCTGCACCGCCTACCGCCTACCGCCTGCTGCCGGCTGCCTGCTGCCTGCTGCCTGCTGCCGGCCTGACGGCCCGGCATCACCTCAGGTGCCGGGCGAAGAACCGGGCCCCGGCGTCGAGCTCGAACGACGGGACGCCGGTGTGCCCGCCGAGATTGGCGTGCAGCGTCTTCTCCTTGGTGCCGAAGGCGTCGAACAGGTCCAGGGCCGCCTGCCGGTCGTTCCTTTCGTCGTCCCACTGCAGCAGGACGTGCAGCGGAACGGTGACCTGGCGGGCCTCCTCGAACATGGCCGCGGGCACGAGACTCCCGGCGAAGAGACCGGCGGCCGAGATGCGCGGCTCGACCACCGCCAGCCGGATGCCGATGGAGATCACTCCCCCCTCGTACCCGACCGGGCCGCCGATCCCGGGCAGCGAGAGGAGGGCGTCCAGGGCGGCCTGCCATTCCGGGACCGCCTCGTCGACCAGCGGGAGGACGAGGGCGTCGACGATCTCGTCGCCGACCGGCTCGCCCGCCTCCATCGCCCGGCGCAGGTCGGCGCGGGCCTGCTCGACGGCGGCCAGGCGGGGCCGGTCACCGGTCCCGGGGAGCTCGATGGTGGCCGCGGCGAAGCCGTACTGCGCCGCGTAGTGCCGGGCCCGCCCCGCCAGCCGGGGGTACACCGTGCGCAGTCCCAGAGGAGGGGGGCCGATCAGGATCAGCGGCGCCGGGGCGGATGCGGATGCGGGCGTCCACAGGATGCCGGGGATGTCGCCGAGGGTGAATTCGCGTTCGAGGACGCCGTCGTCGAGGCGCTGCTCGGAGGTGAACTGCATGGTCGTGCCTTTCGGGAGTGCTCAGAGACGGCGCTCCCGGGCGACCTACCGCCCGACCGTGACCCCGGAGGGGAGCACCCATGTCGATACTGCGTTCACGGGTACCACCTCCTCGTTCTCTCGCACGGCCTCCGGAAACCTAGCAGTGGTCGCCGTGGTGCGCCAACGGGTTTGCGGCGCCCCGGGGCGGCCGCATGCACCGGCACTGCCGGCTCGCGTGAACAAGGCCGGCGCCTGGGTGCGCACCCTAGGACAGGGCCGCGGCCCGGACGAGGGCGATCACGCCGAGGATCGCCGGCGGTGCGAACCACCAGGGGCCCATCGCGCGCCGCACCGACGGGAGCGCCGTGACGGCCAGGCCCAGCAGGCTCAGTGTGATCGCGCACCCGCAGGCCACGGTGAGTCCGGCGTAGCCCTGGTCGTCCCAGTCGCCCGCCGGGCCGAACCGGACGGCCGAGAACACGACGAGCGCGTTCACCGCGTGGATCAGCACCAGCGGCACGCCCAGCACCCAGCGCAGGCACCCCCTGTCCTCCGGGAGGTCGATGCTCTCGCGGCCGTACGTCATCTCAGGGCTTTCCTCACGTCGTCCAGGCTCCCGCCGGGCTCGTTACCGTAGCGCCGGGCCCGACGGCTTCACCACCGCCTGCGGACCGCATCCGCCGGCGACGAGGGAGGCAGGGCTGGCAGGGCTGCGCCGGCACGTGAAGCGACGGCGGCCCGGAGCAACCTGCCCGGAACCGTCCGCCCGGGACCGGGCGTCCGGAGCAGCAGATGATCAACTTCGGGGGAGAAACGTGAACACTCGGCACCTGCCACCGGGCACGGCGGGCACTGCGGGCACCAACTGGACCGCCGTCGGCCTGGTCAGCTGGCTCCTGACGGCGGCCGCCACACTCTGCTGGCTGCTGCTGGGCACACTGATCGCGCTGGCGACCGTCGGCCGCCGGCCGGACCACTCGCTCGGCTGGGCCGCGGCCTTCGTGCTCCTGCCGCTGGCCTGGACCGCCGGCGCGGCGGCGCTGGTCTGGTTCGGTTCCGCGCTGACGGACCCCAGGCCGAGCCCCGGGTTCCGGCGGGCGCTGACCGGTTGCGGCGCACTGGCGGGCTGCCTGCTGGGCGCCCTCGTGCCCACCGTGGGCCGGTCACCACTGGACGCCCTCCTCACCCTGCTCACCGGCTGACCAGCCGGCCGGCTGACTGGCCGGCGCCCGGGCAAGGACCGGGCCCGCCCGGCGCAGCGGTGCCGGCGCTCATGGCCGGCGTGCCCTGGCGGTGAGGTCCTGGTCCGGTCGTGGCGCCTCGCCGGGGTGCGGCCGGGCCGACCGGACGGGCCGACCGGACGGGCGGGCGCGTGGGTCCGCGCGGGGGTCCGTGGACTCGCCCTGGCCCGGCGCCGTCTGCGCAACCGTCAGGTCCTGGTCCTGCAACAGTGCGGCGGCCGGCCACGGCGCCCGCCGGTGGCGGCCTCTAGGCTGCCCCGCATGAGCCTGTCAGCTTCTGCCGTCGCCGCCGCCAGTGCCGCCTGGGTCTGGGCACCGGACAATGCCGAGGTCGTCGAGGACGACGAGTACACGATCCTGCGGCTGCCCGACTACTACGACTTCGACCTCTCGGTGGTCTCCTTCACGCCGGCCGGGGCGCTCGGCACGGCCGTTGACGCGGTCCTGGAGCGGGCGCGCACGTTCGGGCTGCCGACCCTGGACTGGCAGGTGCTGCTCGGCTCCCCGGCCGGGCTGGCCGCCGAGCTGGCCGCACGGGGCGGGCGGGTGAAACTCGACCTGGAGGTCCTGGCCGCGGACCTGAGCCGGGGAGCACCCCCGCTGCGGCCGCCGACGGTGGACGTATCGCTCCGCTGGGCAACGGACTTCGCGACGGCGCGGGACCGGGCGACGGTCGAGGTCACCGGGTTCGGCGGCCGGCTCCCGCCCGACGAGCGGATCGAGATCGCCGCCGCCAGGGACGCGAAGGCCGTTTTGGCCGGCGGGGGCGGCACGGTCGTCGCCTACGTCGACGGTGAGCCCGCCGGGACCGGCGGCGTCGCGATCGTGGACGGCGTGGCGCGGCTGACGGGCGGGGTCGTGGCACCGTCCCGGCAGGGCCAGGGGGTGTACCGGGCGGTGCTCGACGCCCGGCTGTCCTACGCGGTGACGCACGGGGCGACGATGGCTCTGGTCAAGGGCAACGCGGCCACGTCCGGCCCGATCCTGCGGAAGGCGGGCTTCACGACCTTCGGCCCGGAGCCCGTCTACGCCCTCCCGCTGCGCGGCGGTTGCTAGCGGCCCTTCTTCCCGGATCGGCGGGCAGCCCGGGTGAGGACGCCTGCGCGGTGGAGTCGTGCGCGTCGGCGGGCAGTGCCGGCAGCCGCGTCGGCGTCACCGGGCTCCGGGGCGCAGGACCGGCAGCCCGGCCCGCAGCCGGTCCAGGAAATCCTCGACCCGCAGGCTGCCGTCCTCGGCGTCCACGACCTCGGGCACGAACGCCTCGATGATGCCGTCCCCGACGGCGAAGTCGGAGTCGTCGTCGTCTTCGTAATTGTTCACCCAGCGCGCGTCGGGGGCGCCCACTTCCATGTGGTGGTCGTAGTCGATCACCCAAGGGGTGTCGACGATCCCGGTCTGCAGAGAGCCGTGGTTGTACCAGCCGTAGACCAGGTGGGTGAAGGCGCCGTCGTGGATGCAGATCTCCGCGTCGCCGCCCTCCAGGGTCTCGGCCTCGGTGCGTCCGCCGACGTAGAGCCCGGGCCGGTCCTCGTAGAGCGCGATCGGACCTTTGACCGTCAGGTCGCCGGTGACCACGATCAACTCGACGTCGTGCTCGTCGTCCCCACGGCGCAGTTCGTTGATGGCGTCCAGGAAATCCCCGTCGAGCGTGAGGTCGCCGTCGAAGAACAGCACCTCGTCGTAGCCGGGCGACGCTCCCGCCCCCTCGAACACGGCGGACAACGCGCCGCCCAGGCGGGCGTCGGCGTCGGCATAGGACAGGGCTGCGGGGATGGCGGATGTCGGCATGGGCAGGAGTGTAGATACGTGCCCTGACAGCCGAACGGACGATCCGGCGCCGTCGTGAGGCTGCTGTCGGATCGTGTTGCAGCCGCCTGCGGTCCTCGCCGGGGCGTCCTCCTTCCCGGTCGGCACCGCATGCGCGGTGATCACCTTTGCGAGGATGGGGCGCATGGTCAGCGTCGAGGAGTGGATCCGGGTCCGACGAGGCCTCCGGTTGGGACAGCGGCTTTCCGGGACGGTGACCGCGGTGCCGGCTCCGGGCGCGACCGGGCTCTTCGTCGACGTCGGCCTCCCGGTCGGCGGGTTCGTCGACGTGCTGCTGCTTCCGGGGGACGGGCATCGGTGGCCGGCAGTGGGAACGGTGGCGGAGTTCGAGGTCTGGTGGGCCGACAAGCGGCCGCAGGTGCGGCTCAAGCCGGTGGACCGACGGTTCTTGCGCGAGGACTTCGACGAGTGGCGGGCGCGGTGGCGTCCGGGCTGGCCGGAGAACGTGCCCGTGGATCAGGCGTGGGTGGAGGCGGAGGCCGCCCCGTTGCGAGAGGCCGGCGCGGTTGAGGAGACGTTGCGTGCGGCTGGATGGTGGCCGGGGAGACGGGTTCCGGTCCGACCGTGGCGCGAGATGCTGGAGGCAACGGGACTGGTTCGCATGCACGAGGCGGCCGAACTCTTCCTGTCCGAGTTCGGCGGCTTGGACGTGCGGATCGACGGGCCCGGCATCGATGTCGCGAAGACGCGATTCCACTTCGATCCCGAGCCGGTGGCAGGCGAGGAGGACCGGTTCGCGGACTGGAGCGCGACGGTCGGAAAGGACCTCTTCCCCATCGGTGAGCTTGATGGGGGCCGGTTCTTCCTCGGCATCGACGAGAACAGCGAGATCTACCTGATCGAGACCTGGGTGGCGACGTTCGGCCCGGCCCAGGAGGCTCTGGAAAGGCTCATCCTGGGCATCGCCCCCCGGCGTATCGGCTGAGAGGCTGCGACTCGTCAGGAGCGGTGGCGGTGTTCCCGGCCCCGGGGGCGGGAAGCCCGCTCGGCAGGGGTGACGGAAGCGCCCCGGTCACCGGGGCGGCCGCCCACTGGTCCTGCACGCCGGTTCGTGCCAGGTGGTACGGACGACCAGGCCGCCCTGGGTGAGGCGCTCGCTGGCCCAGGTCCGGCAGCACCCGCCGCCGCCCGTCCCGGCCGCAGCCGCCGGCCTCCCGGCACGGACCGGGGCGGCGGGCACGGCACGTGCGGGCACGGGCAGGGCGGGTGCAGCACGTGCGGGCAGGGCGGGCGCGGGCCCGGTGAGCGCGGGCACGGCCGGACGGCGGCGACTGCGGCGCCTGGTCGAGGGTGTCGTCATGTCGCAGGCTCTGCCCACCGTGCCACGGTGCCGAACCCCGCCGTCACCCGTACGGCCCAGTCCCGGCCCCGCAGGACCGGACGGGACCGGACGGGACCGTCGGCTCCTGCGGGTGCCCCAGCCGGTCCCCCGCCACCGGGCCCGACCTGCCGCGGGCCCGGGCACGGTGCGGCGTCAGTGCCCCAGGGCTGCCTTGGCGGCCACGATGACCAGGCCGAGCAGCAGGTTGACGACGCCCTCGCCGATCGCCATCCGGCGGGACGCACCGGCCCGGATCGCGCCGAGGGTCGCCCAGGCGACCTGCTGCGCCACCGCGACGCCGAGGGCCAGCCAGGCGGTCCCGGAAAGACCGAGGCCGAACAGCGGGCTGACCGCCACCGCGACCGCGGGCAGCACCGCGGCCTCCACGATGGACCATTCGTGCCCGGCGACCCGCCGCACCTCCCGGCGGTCGACGGGTGTGCCGACGGTCCGCTCGCCGGCGACCAGCGCGTACACGTGCGCCGCCCAGAACACCACACCCGTGACCAGCAGCAGCCCGACCAGCTGGAGGCGCGGGAATTCCCCGGCGGTACCGGCGGTCGCCACCACGGACGCGGCGAGCAGGGAACCGTACACCGCACCGGCGTAGTCCGTCCGGCCGGAGCGATGCCGCTTCGCAGGCACGGGTCGACCCGCCGGGGCCGGAGAACTGGTCACCGACCCAACATAGGGGCCTGCGCCGGACATCACCGCGACCGACTCATCCGTCCGTGCGCGCTCCCCGCCCCGGGCCCGGGCGGCTCAGCCGTCCGTGCGCGCTCCCCGCCCCGGGCCCGGGCAACTCCCCGCCCCACGGACTGCCCGCTCCGTGCGGCGGGCCTCAGCGCGGCTGGTGGCCGGTGTCCGCGGCCGTCGTGCACAGGGCGTCGTCGACCAGCTTGTTCTCGGCCTGTGCCACGCGCAGGACGTCGTCCTCGGAATCGGCCTGGACGCCCGACAGCGAGACCGTGACGCTGCGCCGGCCGTCGGCGGTGACGCCGGTGGCGGTGATCCAGCCGGAGTCGCCGCCCTCGTGGCCCCAGTACTCGCCGCCGCAGGACAGCGGGCGCGAGAAGAGCCCCAGGCCGTCACGGGCACCCGGCATGAAGTGCTCGAACTTCTCACTGACCGGGACGGTCCGTGTCATCTGCGCCAGTTGCGCCGGTGGCAGGAGCCGGCCGCCGAGCAGGGCGCGGAAGAACCGGTTGAGGTCGGCGGTGGTGGAGACGAGCCCGGCCTCTCCGTTGGTGCCCGGGCCGACCTGCTCGGTGACGTCCACGAGCGGCTCGCCGGCCTTGAACCGCTGGTAGGTCTCGGCGTGCGGCCGGGGCAGCACGGGTGAGGCACCCGGCCGGAAGGTGTGGTCGAGGCCGAGCGGCCGGACGATCCGGTCCCTCACCTCCTCGTGCCAGGGGTGTCCGGTGACCCGCTCGATGATCATGCCGAGCAGGACGTACCCGGTGTTGCTGTAACCCCAGTCCTCGTCGGGCTCGAAGTCCGGGCTGTGGCGCATCGCCCGGGCGACGGTCTGCTCGGGCGTGGAGGTGTCGTACCGGTGCCGGCGGAAGTCCTGCGCCGAGGTGTAGTCCGGGTAGTCGTCGTGGATGCCGCCGGTGTGCTGGAGCAGTTGGCGAACGGTGATCGCGCGCCCGTCGTTGCCGTTCCCGGACACCACGCCGGGCAGCCACCGCTCGACCGGGTCGTCCAGGGCGATCCTGTGGTCGCCGACGAGCTGCAGGATCACGGTGGCCACGAACGTCTTGGTGATGCTGGCCGCCCGGAAGTGTCCGTCCCCGGGGACCGGCCGGCGGTCCGTCAGGTCGGCGACGCCGCTGGTGGCGGTCGTGTCCCGGCCGTCGGAGGTGACCAGGCGGGCCTGCACTCCCGTCACGCCGAGCGCGGTGATCGCATCGGCGTCGCGCTGGAGCCGGAGCCGGAGCAGGCTTCGGTCGTCGTGCTGCCCGGCGGCCGTCGCGCCGGGCGCGCAGGTGGAGAGGGTGGCGGTCACGACGGCGGCCAGCGCCAGGTTCCGCCGGAGGGACCGGCCGCGCCGCCGGGGCGGACGCATCGGTGAAGTCGTCATGGGCGTCGACGCTAGGTCCGGCCGGGGTGGGCGGTCGGTACCCCTCACCGGTGGGAAAAAGGGGTGGCGGGCTGTAGTGCCGGGCGCCGCCGCCATGGCCCAGACTTGGGCGGGTGAACCACCTCGGGGGCAGCAGGCTTTCGGCGACGTGGCGCGGTCTGGGCTATCTGACGGGGAGCCTGTTCACCGCTGCGGTCGCCCTGTTCGCGCTGCCCGTGCTCGTCTTCCCGGCGACGGCCCGCGCCTGGGCGTCCTGGCATCGCCGCCGCGCCGACCGGCTGCTGCTGTCCCCGTGCTCCGGTCCCGTCCGCGTCGGTACGCGGCGTGTTCTCGGGTGGCTGTGCGCAGGCGTCGTGACCGGTCTGGCGTTCGGGCTCGTCGTGGTGCTGTGTGCGGGCAACGCGGTGACCACGGCCGTCACGGTGCCGCTGTGGTGGGCGTTGCCCGCCGGCACCCGCGCGGGCGGTTTCGGCGCCGGTGTCCCGCTGTCCGGGTGGGGCACGGCGTTGACCCTGGGGACCGCGCAGTTCGTCGTCTTCGCGGCCCTGACCCACTGGCTGGTGCCGCCGCTGGCGCGCCTGCACGCCCGGATCTGCGTGGCGCTGCTGTCCCCCTCGGCCGCCGAGCGGCTGGCGCAGCGTGTGGAGACGCTGACCGAGACGCGGGCCGACGCGATGAACGCGCACGGCGCGGAACTGCGCCGGATCGAACGCGACCTGCACGACGGCACCCAGGCCCGGCTGGTGGCCGTCGCGATGCGGCTGGGCGTGGCCCGCGAGCTGCTGGACGAGGACCCGGGGGCGGTGGCCGCACTCCTGGAGGAGGCGCACGAGGGCACCGAGGAGGCCATGGCGGAGCTGCGTGCGGTGATCCGGACGATCTACCCGCCGATCCTCGCCGACCGCGGACTCGCCGGGGCGCTGGCCGCGCTGGGGGCCCGATCGGCGATCGAGACCTCCGTCGACGTCGGCGGCCTCGGGACGGTCCCCGCCGCGGTCGAGGCCGTGGCGTACTTCACGGTCGCCGAGGCGCTGACCAACGCGGCCAAGCACAGCCGGGCCGCCCGGGCCGGCGTCCGTGTCGCACGCGTCGGTGACCGGCTGTCGATCGAGGTCGGTGACGACGGGGTCGGCGGCGCCGACGAGTCGCGGGGTACCGGCATCGCCGGAATCCGCCACCGTGTCCTGGCGCTCGACGGCACCGTCCGCGTCCACAGCCCGGTCGGCGGCCCGACCACGATCGCCGTGAGCCTGGCATGCGGGTCGTGATCGCCGAGGACAACGTCCTGTTGTCCAACGGGCTGGAACTCCTGCTGACCGCCAAGGGCTTCCACGTCGCCGCGATCGCCCAGGACGCCCCGGGCTTCGCCGCCGCCGTCGCCGAACACCGGCCGGACGTCACCATCGTCGACGTGCGGCTGCCGCCGACCTTCCGCGACGAGGGCATCCACGCCGCCATCCGGGCCCGCCGCCGGCACCCCGGCCTGCCCGTGCTCGTCCTCTCCCAGTACGTCGAGCAGCAGTACGCCGGCGAGCTGGTCTCCGACGGACGCGGCGGTGTCGGCTACCTCCTCAAGGACCGGGTGAGCCGGGTGAGCGAGTTCGTCGACGCGCTGCGGCGGGTCGCCGCCGGCGCCACCGTCATGGACCCCGAGGTGATCGGGCAGCTCCTCACCCGTCCCGCCCACGACCCGATCGCCGCCCTCACGCCACGTGAACGCGAGGTTCTCGCGCTGATGGCCGAGGGGAGGGACAACGCCACGATCGCGGCCCGGCTCGTCATCACCGACAACGCCGTCCACAAGCACATCGGCAACATCTTCGCCAAGCTCGGCCTCTCGCCGGCCGACAGCGGCCACCGCCGCGTCCTCGCGGTCCTCACCTATCTCAGCCGCCACTGACCGCCCGGTCCGCCGGGCGCGGAGCCCGGCCCCGGGGGTGCGCGGGGCCCGGCCCCGGGGGTGCGCGGGGCCTCGGCGGGCGGGGCCGGGCGGGCGGGGTGGTGCCGGGCGGGCGCAGCGGGCCGGGTGGTCCGGCTTCGGTGGTGGGCCGCTGACCTGCTAGTATTCTTCTCGTCGCGAGGGAGATGATTCCTCGTCAGGCGTCAGCGGTGCTACCAGAGCACGCCCTACTTTCAGTAGGGAGAGTCCGTGCAACCCGGGCCTGGCGCTCCACTGTCGGACGAGGTCCGGTGCCCATGCGGGCGCCGGGCCTCGTTCGCGTCTGCGGGTCGTTGTGTCTGCGGGTCCGGTCTGCGGGGGCTGTCGGCGGGGTCCCGCCGGTCCGGGCCCCTACCGGTCTCGGCCTCCCGGCTCTTCCCGGGGCCGCTCCCCTCCCCTGTCCGAGACGTCGAGCAGGTCTCCGGGCCGGCAGTCGAGGACGTCGCACAGCGCGGTGAGGGTGCTGAACCGGATCGCCCGCGCCCGGCCGTTCTTGAGCACGGACAGGTTCGCCAGGGTCAGGCCCACCCGGTCGGCCAGTTCCGTCAGCGTCAGCCCGCGTTCGGCCAGCAGCCGGTCCAGGTGGATCTCGACCCGGTGTTCCTGTTCGGGGGGCATCAGATCACCGCCGCCAGCTCGTCGCGCATCGTCACGCCGCGGCGCAGCACCTCTGCGACCGCCAGGAACCCGATCCCGGCCAGCAGCCAGCCGGCCGGGACCTCCCACACCGCGAACGCCGCCCCGGGCGTGACGGTGGAGGAGAGGTCCAGTGCGGCGAGGCTCTCGGCCGCTCCGGCGGCGGACCCCCCGAGCGCGGTCAGGAGCCCGAGGACGCGAAGTCCTTGGACCGTGGCGGCGGTGAACGGGTCGCCGCGGCGGGCGCGGCGGACGATGCGCAGCAGCAGGGCGAGGACGCCGGCGAGGAGGAGCAGGGTCGGCAGGGTGGTCAGCAGCTCGGCGATCCGCTGGTGGAGGCTGGGATCGGTGATGTGCGCCTCGACGACCGACTCCGGGGCGATCGCGGCGCCGCCGGGCAGTCCCCCGGCTCCTCCCGTGAGCCCGGCCGCCGGGCCGGCCGCCGGGTCTGCCTCCAGCCGGACGACCACGTGGTCGTCGCCGAGGACGGCTCTCGCGACGGGCAGCGCGGCCGCGATTCCCGCCCCTGCCAGGCACAGCACCAGTGCCGCCTGCATCTCGCCCAGCCAGTCGGCCCTGCGCAAGCGCTCCGTCAGAGTCATCCCGCCACCCCCGTTGTTATCGATTAACGATATGCCGATTATCGATAACCCTCTGCCGCCCCGTCAATGGCCCGCGGCCACCTGCCCGGTTCGTCCCGGTACCGCGGTGCGCACCGGTGCGCACCGGTTCCGCCGCTCCGGCGAGCGCCCTTCGCCGCCCCGAGGGCGACTCCCGGTCCGCGGGGACCGGCGCGGTCAGCCCGTGGCCCGCGCGCCGCAGAACACGGCCTTGATGAGCCGGTCCAGGGCCTTCGGGAACTCCTGTGCCGGGTCGATCGCGGCGTCGCCCATGGTCAGCCCGGCGGTCAGGGTCCTGCTGCCGTCGGGCGTGCTGATCATCAGCGCGCCGTAGCCGCCCGGGGCGCCGCCATTGTGGTGGACGATGGTGATGCCGCCGCCGTCCGGTCCCAGGTCCTGCACGAACAGCCCCAGGCCGTAGCCGAGCATCCCGTGCGGCGTGCGCATCTCGGCCAGCAGCGGGGCCGGCAGGAGCCTGCCGCCCAGCAGCGCGGAGAAGAACGTGTGGAGGTCCCGGGTGGTCGAGATCATGTCGCCGGCGCCGACCAGGAGGGAGAGGTTCTGGCGGGTGACGTCGGCCACCTTCCACTGGCCTGCCTCCTGGTAGCGGCAGTAGCCGTGGGCGTGCGGCGCGGGGAGTTCCGGTGAGTCGCCCGGCACCACGGTGTCCCGCAGACCGAGCGGCTCCAGGATCCGCCGCTGCATCTGGTCGGCGTACGAGCCGCCGGTGGCCTGCTCGATGAGCAGCACGGCCAGCGTGTAGTTGGTGTTGGAGTAGCTCTGGTCGGTCCCCGGCTCGAACCGTGCCGGCTTGGACAGGGCGAACTGCACGAGCTCCTGCGGCCGGTAGCTGTGGAACCGGTTGTCCACCCACGGCTTGCCCGTCGCGGCTATCCCCGGCACGAACGTCCCGTCAGGGTCCGGCTCTCCGGTGTAGCTGTACAGCCCGCTGGTGTGCTGGAGCAGCATCCGCACGGTGATCCGCCGGTCCAGCCCGAGCCCGGGCAGGTAGCCGGCCACCGGGGCGTCGAGTCCGACGGTGCCGTCGGCCACCAGGTGCAGCACCAGGGCCGCGACGAAGGTCTTGGTGGAGCTGCCCACCCAGAACCGCCCGTCCGTCGGCGGCTTGGCGCTCTCGCCCAGCTTGCGCACCCCGGCGCTGCCGACCCACTCGCCCCGCTCGTCGTTCACGCGCATCTGCAGGCCGGCGAAGCCTGCGTCGACGAACTCCTGGACGGCCTTCTGCAGTTCCGGGCGCTCGGGCCCGGCGTTGTTCCCGGTGGTGTGCAGGGCCTTGCCCATGATTGTTCCTTGTCTCGTGGAAGGACGTGCAGGACGTGCAGGACGTGTCCGGGCGGCCCGCAGGCGTGGCCGCGGCGGCTGTTCAGATGGTGCGGGCGGTGATGTTGCCGTAGGAGGTGGTCGCGGTGATGGCCAGGCCGGCGGCGGCGGTGTCGGTGTTGTGCAGCGTGTTGTGGATCCGGCCGTAGGCGGTGCCGGCGTCGAGGGTGGCGCAGACGCCGCGGGCGGCGCCGACCGTGATGTCGCCGTGCTCGGTGCGCAGTGTGAGGGTGCCGCCGGTGGCCTCGGTGATGGTGAGGTCGCCGCTCTGGGTGGTGAGGTGGGCGGGGCCGGTGAGGCGGCCGAGGCGGATGTCGCCGGCCTGGAGGGTGAGGCGGGCGCCGGCGCTCTCCTCCAGGTCGACGGTGGCCTGGGCGGCGTCGAAGGCGACCTCGCCGAGGCGTCCGGTGCCGTGGAGTTCGGCGAGGGCGGCCTTGGCCTCGACGCGGGAGCCGGCCGGCAGCTGGACGGTGACCTCGACCTGGCCGGAGTTGCCCAGCACCCGGTTCTTGGCCGCCGGGGCCTGGATCCGCAGCACGCCGCCGCCGTACTCGACGGTGACCTGCTCCGCCGCCTTCACGTCCCGGCCCTTGGAGGCGTCCTTCGCCAGGACCTCCACCACGGTGTCGCCCCGCTCGGCGGCGACCAGGCGGATCAGGCCCGCCGGGATGTCCAGGACCGCGGCGACGGGGGCGGGGGTGTCGAACTTCTGCATGGTCTCTCTCCTGCGATCGCGCTTGCACTCCGTGTTTCTGACAACGGAAAAGCTACGTTGCTTTCCATTTCCTGACAACTTGTTCGTTGCGCGATAGCAGCATCAGTGCAGCTCAGAGCGATGAAATCGTTGCACTGGGATCAAATCTAACGCAACGACAGCTACCGGAGTCGTTGCAATGGAGTGAAGTGAACGCCGTGCGGGGAACGGTCGCGGCCCCTCCCGCGGGCCGCCTGCCGGCGGCGGGCAGGCGTCCGTGCAGGTGATACCGGGTCAGGGCGACGGCGGGAGGTGGCGGAGGCGGCCTCCCGCCGTCCGCTTCGGCATCACCACCAGGGCCCGGCCGTCCCCCAGGGCGTCGGCAGGACCCGGGGCGTCGGCAGGACCCGGGGCGGGACGGCCGGCCGTGCCGACGCCCCCCGGCTCCCCCGCCGTGCCCCCGGGCTGCCCGGGCCGCCGGCCCGGCCCCCGGCGACGATGACGGCCCGCCGGGGTGAACGCGCCGCACGGCTCCCTCGGTTCGCCGGCGATCGGCGCCGCCCATGGCCCTGCGCGCGGGCGCGGAGCGAGACGCGCGCAGGGCGAGACGCGCGCAGGGCGAGACGCGCGCAGGGCGAGACGCGCGCAGGGCGAGACGCGGCACGAACGGTTCCAACGGCTCGCTGATCGGCGACATCGTCACGGTCGTGAACACGAGGGAGAAGACCGTCGCCCCCGACAACGGGCTCGGCGGCTGGAACCTCCCCTGGGCGAACCGGTAGACCCCGCCCCGCTCACCCGTACACACCGCCCGCACACACCGCCCGTGACGGACAGGGCAGGCGATCCCCAGGCCGGGCAGCCCGGCGGCGGGCCGAACCGGGACGCACGGTGGGTGGTGACGGTCAGTCGTGGTCGGGGGCGAAGGGCCCCTCGTCGACGAAGCGGCGCAGGAGGCGGGCGAAGGCCTGGGCGTCGGCCTGCGGCCAGGTGGCGAGCGAGTCCTCGATGCCGGTGGCGAGCCGCTGCCTGGTGGCCGCGACGACGGTGCGGCCGTCGTCGGTGAGGGCGAGCAGCGTGGCGCGGCCGTCGGCCGGGTCGGGCTGACGCTGGAGGAGCCCGGCCCGCTCCAGGCGGTCGGCGCGGCGGGTGACGGTCGTGCGGTCGAGCCCGATCTCGCGGCCGAGGTCGGCGGCGCTGCACGCGCCGGTCCGGGCCAGGCCGCTGAGGACCGGGTAGGTGAGGTCGTCGACCGCCTCCCCCAACCCCTCCGTCAGCCGGGTGTAGAGGCGGGCCCGGGTGCTGCGCCGCAGGAGCAGTCCGAGGGCGTCGGCGATGTCGTGTCCCGTCGAGTTCTTCACCCCTTCAGATTAGCGTGCGCGACGCACGCTTTCCCTGTACCGTCATAAGCGTGCTTAAGGCACGTATCTCCGGTCGATCCACGGCGGGCCGTTCCCGCCCCCATCCGAAGGAATCCCCGTGAACCACACCGACATCCGCGCCGCCCTCACCGACCTGCTCCTCACCCCGGGCCTCGACCTGGACGAGGCCGCCGACCGGCACTTCGCCCCCGACTACCGCCAGCGCACCGACGGCAGCTGGGCGGACCGCACGGAGTTCCTCGCCCACATCGCCCACCTGCGCACGGTCGTCGCCGACGGGTCGGTCGAGGTCCACGACGAGCTCGCCTCCGGCGACCGGTACGCCGACCGCCACACGATGGAGGTCGTCAAGGCCGACGGGTCCACCGTCCGCATGGAGGTCTACGTCTTCGCCGAGTTCGCGCCCGACGGCCGCTTCCGCCGCATCGAGGAGACCACCCTCATGCTCGAAGGCGCCGACGGCGACCGGAACCTCGGCAGCGCCCGCTGACCGTTCGCCATCCGCCCGCACCCATGCCCGTGGCCGCGCCACCTCCCGTGCCCGCTCCCGTGCCCGTTCACATGTCCGCGGCAGTTCTCCGCCGCCGCGCCGGGCCGTGGGGTACCGCCGATGCGCCAGGGCACTGCCGTCGGCCTGCCGGTGGCCCGGCCGACCGGTTGGCGCCCACCGCCTCCGGCCGGTCCGGCCCGGAACGTCCGCCGCCGGCCCGCCGTTCGCACCGTGCCGGGCGGCCCGCAGGCGTGGCCGCGGCGGGTTTTCAGATGGTGCGGGCGGTGATGTCGCCGCAACGACAGCTGCTTCGGATCGTTGCAGTGAAGCGAGGCGGACGCCGCGCGGGGAACCACGCCGGCCCCTCCCCCGGCCGGGCCGGCGTCCGGCTCCCGGCGTCAGCGCCGCACCGGGGCGCTCCGCCGTCCGGGTGGACCGCCGCAACGGCATCGCACGCCCCTCGTTCAACCCGAGTGCCCACCGCAAACAGAGCGGCGGGCACACACCCCAGGGAAGAAGGAGGACCTGATGCACCCGGTCGTCGCCAGGGCCGCAGCACTCGCGTCCGCGGCCGCCATCGTCCTGCTCGCCACCGCCGCACCGGCCGGCGCCGCAGCGGGCCGGCGCAGCAGTGACGCCTGCACCCACAACTGGTCCGGCCCCAAGGTCTGCATCGCCATCGACGGGCACGACGACTGGGCGCGGCGCCTGACGGTGACGTGGACCAACCCGGGCAAGGCGACCAGGTCCACCGCACTCCTCCACGAGGGCGACCAGCAGGTCGAGGTCCACGAGCGGATGACCGGCACCGCCCGCGACGGGAGGATCACCGCCGAGTGGACCGACATCGAGGTCGCCTGGGGCCGTCTGTGCGGCAGCTTCACCGACACCCCGAACGTGTGGGCCTGCGTGGACATCCACAGCGGCGGCGCGTACTCCAGCTGACCTGCCGTCAGCCGGTCTCCGGGTCCTGCGGTGCGCGCAGCTCTCTTGTCACAACTGGTTTGTGATGCAAAGCTGATTTCATGACAGACGCATCAGTGCCTTCGTCGGTGACACCCCGTGAACTCCTGTCCGACCTCGGCAACTTGACCCGCCAGGTCCGCGCCGTTCAGCGCGGCACCTGGTTCCCCCTCCTGCTGCTGGGCGTGCTCACGTTGGGCGGAATCCTGGTCGGCCGCCTGACCTTCAGGGTCGAGACCGTGCCCTGCCCGGCGGGTGACGCCGCGGCGGGCGGCGGCTGCACCCTGATCACGCAGGGCTCGGCGGTGTACTGGCCCGTCGGGCTCGCCCTGGCCTACGCCGCGACGGCGTTCTTCTACATCCGCCGCTCCCGCAACCGCGGGGTCGGCACTGCGGTCAGGCCGTACGTCACCACCGGGATCGTCCTGGTCGGCCTGGCGGGTGCAACCGCGTTGTGGAGCCTGCGCCACGGTCTGCCGCAGCCCGGCGCCCCGGTCGACTTCTGGGGTCTGCACCTCGACCCCGGTTCCGGGACGACGATGTTCCTCGAACGGCTCGCCGGGAACGCCACGGCGGTCGGGCTGCCGCTGCTGGTGCTGTCCTGGGTGGAGCGCAGCCTCGCCCTGGCGCTGCTCGCCGCGGTGTACCTGGCCGTCGAGCTGGTGCCGCTCACCACCGGCTGGGCGGGGATCGCCCCCGCCTCGCCCTGGTCCGCCCTGCCCCACTTCGCCGTCCCCGGTGTACTCCTCCTGCTCGGCGCGCTCGGCTTCGGCCTGGCCCAGCGGCCCCGCCGACGTGCCGCGTCATGACCGCTCGGCCCGACCCGCATCCCGTCACCGGCCTGGACGACGTCGTCCACCAGCGAGTCCGCCTCGGCATCCTCACGGTCGCCCACCAGGCGCGCCGGGTCGAGTTCGGCTTCCTGCGCACGGCGCTGAGCCTGACCGCCGGAAACCTCAGCCAGCACCTGGCCGTCCTCGAGAAGGCCGGACTGGTCGACATCGAGAAGGGCTACGAGGGCAGACGTGCCCGCACCTGGCTCTCCCTCACCCCGGCCGGCGACCGCGCCCTGCGGGACGAGGTCACCCAGCTCAAGCGGCTCATCCACGAGATCGAGCACGGCGGCCCGCCCCCGGAGTCCTGACGGGGGCTCCCCTCCGGGGCGGGCCGGCCGTGAGCGGCTCCCGCCGGCGGCCGGCTGCCCGGGAAGAACCGTTGACCGGATTGCCCGCCGGGAACCCGGAGGCGGCGAGGACCGGGACCGGGAGATGATGCGGCCCATGAGCTTTCGCGTGTACGCCGGGCGCGTGCGTGACCGTGGTCTTCCCTTCGGCAGGCGCCACCGGGCCCTGAGGAATGCCGTGGGCTGCTACTGCCCGCTCGGGTTCAACGGGACGTGGGCGTACCTGAGCGCGGCAGGTGACCTCGGGAAGGACGAGGCCGCACTGCTGCACGCCCTGGATCGGCTGGAGGCCAGCCGCACGGTGTGGATCGGGGAGATGGAGGCGTTCGCGGAGCGCCGCGGCGCCGAGAAGGCCCGGCACCGGCGCACTCCGCGCCGGGCCGAGACGCGCCACCTGCTCGGGTGGAGGTGGCCCGGACCCGAAGGGAGGCAGGCGGTTCTCGGCGAGGTCGGGCGGCTGCGGGCCGTGCACCACCGCTCCCCCTTCCCCGACGTCCCGGCCGAGGACAAGGACGCCCTGGCCGAGCTGGACACGTGGCTGGCCGGCTGCGCCTCGGCCTACCTCGCGAACGGCGCGGACCTCGACGCCGGCCGGCGGGACGCCATCGCGGACCGCCTGCCGCAACTGCGCCGGCACGTCGCCCGGCTGGGACGTCCGTGGGACTTCCCCCAGGCGTACGAGCACTTCCGCCTCCTGCTGAAGACGGCCGAGCTGATCCACAACGACACGGCCGCCCGGGACACCCGGGGGTGAACCCCGGGGCCGTGCACCCTTCGCGGCCCCGGGCGGCCCCGGGCGGCCCCGGCCGGCTCCCAGCCGGTCGGCCGGCTCCGGCCTGGTGGCGGGCCGGCCCGCGGCGCGTGCGGCGGGTCCGCGGTCCGGCTGCGCGGTGGATCCCGTTCCTCGTTGCCGGGGATCCACCGCGCAGGGTGGTCACGTCCCGAGAACCGTTCGGCTCCGGTGCCGTGGCCCGGGTCGTCACTGCGGCCGCAGGTCCAGGACCAGCTCGCGTGGCAGGCCGTGGGTGTCGTGGAGGTAGTGGAGGTCGTCCTCGGTCAGCGGGCCGCGGAAGCGGGGGCGGGAGAGCACCTGGCGGCCGCGGTCCAGGAGGCGGCCGAACCGGTGTTCCTCGTCGAGCAGCACCTGGCGCACGGACTGCGGGTCCACGTCCTGGCGGAAGCGGTCCAGGGTGTGCCGGACCAACTCGACCGGCAGGTCGCCGAGTCCGCGCTGCGGGTCGCCTTGGCGCAGCACGGTGAGCACCCGGCGCACCAGGCGGCGCAGCACGTATCCGCGGCCGGTGTTGGACGGGCGGACGCCGTCGCCGATGACGACGATGGCCGAGCGCAGGTGGTCGCAGACCAGTCGCAGTGACGGTTCGTCCAGCCGCCACAGGGGCGGGACGAGGCGGCGCCAGGGGTCGAAGACGTCGCTGCCGAAGACCGAGGAGCGGCCCTGCAGCAGTGAGGAGAGCCGTTCCAGGCCGAGTCCGGTGTCGATGTTGCGTTGGGGAAGCGGGACGAGCGTGCCGTCGTCGAGGCGCCGGTGGCGCATCATCACGTGGTTCCACACCTCCACCCAGCGGTCGTCCCGGGTGGGCGTCGACTGCGGCGGGGTGTCGCCGGTCCACAGGAAGATCTCCGAGTCCGGGCCGCACGGGCCGGTGGGTCCGTTGGACCACCAGTTGTCCTCGGCGGTGAGTTCGACCGGCACGCCGAGGTCCTGCCACAGCTCCAGCGAGCTCGTGTCCGGGCCGACCTGGTCGTCGCCGCCGAAGACGGTGACGTGGAGCAGGCCCGGATCGATGCCGAACCCGTCGGTGAGCAGGCCGTAGCCCCAGTCGAGGCTCTGCGGGCCCTCGTAGTCGCCGAGGGACCAGGTGCCGAGCATCTCGAAGACGGTCAGGTGGGTGGGGTCGCCGACCTCGTCGAGGTCCGTGGTGCGCAGGCAGCGCTGGACGTTGACCAGCCGCCTGCCGAGCGGGTGCGGGCGCCCCTCCAGGTGGGGTGTGAGGGGGTGCATGCCGGAGGTGGTGAAGAGCACCGGGTCGCCGGGCGGGGGCAGCAGTGTCGAGCCCGTGATCCGGCGGTGGCCGCGTTCCTCGTAGTACTCGGTGAAGGTGCGGACGAGCTGGTCGGTGTTCATGGGGCGGTCCCTTCGCGTGTGCCGGGTGGGGAGGCACCGGACAACAGGGCCGCGCGGTCTTCGCAACCGGGGAGGGGAACGCCTCAGGGCCACCGGCGGACCGTGTCCGGTCGCCGGGGAGAGGGGGGTACGTCAGGCGGCGGCAACCGGCGAGCTGGTCGCTCGCGCGGTGGCGGTGTTCGGGCCGGTGACGTTCATGGCGCCGAGGGTAACGCGGCCGGTGCCCGCGGGGCACGCGGTTTACCGCCCGGACGCCCGGGGCGGGGCGGGCGGCGGGCCGGGCGGGCATCCGGGCGGGCATCCGGGCGCGTCACGGTACCGCCGGCGCTGCCGGCCCGCGTCCCGGCACCGTGACGCGCCCGGCGGATAATGGCCGGGGCCGCGGGCCGGCAGCGCCGGCGGCACCGATCGACGGAGAGGCAGAGGACGGATGACCCTGGAGGAAGGCCGGCGTGTCCGGTTGGCCGAGGACATCGGGATCGGCGAGGCGGTCGCCGGGGAGCCCGGGGCCGTCGTCGGGTTCCTCTCGCTGGGGGCCGGGGCCGAGGGCACCGTGGAGCGGGTGGACGGGGAGCTCCCGGAGAGCGAGGAGGTCCGCGAGTACCAGCGGCTCAAGGCGCTGTTCGAGGACTACGGGCACACCATGCCGGAGGCGAGCCGCCGGCGGCTGGAGGCGGAGATCGCCGCGCTGGAGCCGCAGTGGGCCGCGTACCGGGACCAGGGGAAGCGGGTGACGGTCCGGGTCCGGCTGGACAACGGCCTCGTCATCGACGGGGCGCACCAGGACGTCCTCACCCCGCTGTGAGGCAGGACGGGCCGGTGTGGCGTGCGAAGCCGCACCGGCCCGTCGGCCGGTCCCGCGTCGTCGGCGTGCCGGACGGGCCGGCCGACGCCGTCACCGAGTGGCCGTCATGATCACGGCCGGGAGGGCGACGGACTGCCGATCCGCAGCAGGTTCCCGCTGCGGTCCACGAGGGCGAACTCCCGCATGCGGTACGAGGTGTCGGCGGGTGCCGTCAGACGGCTGCCCGTGACGTCGTCACGGGGGACGCCGATCTCGGCCCACGCCCGGTGGAGGGCGTCCGCGTCATCCACGTGGACGTAGCAACTGCCGGCCGTGGCCAGCGGGTCCACCTGCGCATCGTGCTGGAAGTGCAGTTCCACGGACCCCCGGACCAGGATCAGGTAACCGTGCCACCCGGCCCGGGCGCCACGGGACTCGAAGCCCAGGCGGCCGTAGAAGTCGAGCGTCTCGTCCAGGTCCCGGCTCGGCAGGACGGGCACCGCGTACTCGTTCACCCCCCGACCGTAGTCCGTCCCCTCGCCTTTGACGCCCCGCTTCCGGAACGCGTGCCGGACGGCCCGGCCCGCCGTGCCGTGCCGTGCCGTGCCGTCCGGGGTGGTCAGCGGAACCGGTGCAGGTTCTCGCCGAGGAAGGCCTCCAGGGTGCGCGGGGCGCGCCCGGCGAGGCGCAGGAAGGTGTCGTCCGGCGTCTCCTTGCGGACCACGGCGAGCTGCTGGATCTCCACCACGTGGGTGGCCAGCCAGTGCGGCATCCGGGCCCGGTCGACCAGGTGGGCGTGCAGCTCGGACGGGCTCAGGTCGAGGTAGCGGACCGGCCGGCCGAGCAGCCCGCCCAGCAGTGCGGTGAGTTCCGGGTGGCTGTAGGCCCGCCCGCCGGTGAGCGGGTACGTGCCGCCGGCCAGCTCCGGGCGGGTGAGGACCTCGGCCGCGGCGTCCCCGATGTCCCGGACGTCCACGTAGTTGCACCGCGCCTGGCCCGTCGCGCCGTGCACCACTCCGGCGGCGGCGATGCCGGGCGCCAGGAGCAGCAGCTTCTGCATGAAGGCGTACGGCCGCAGGACGGTGGCGGTGATGCCGCAGGCGCGCAGCCGCTCCTCGACCAGGTGGTGGCCGCGGGAGACGGCGACGGGGGAGTCCGGCTCGGCGGCGGGCGCGGAGACCTTGACGATGTGCCGCACGCCGCAGTCGGCGGCCGCCTCGATCGCGTTCAGCTCGTACCGGACCTGGTGCGGGCCGTTGGCCATGGTGAGGAAGAGCTGGTGCGCGCCGCGCAGGGCCGTCCGCAGGGACTGCGGGTCGGCGGCGTCGGCGGGGAGGACCGCGGTGCGGGCGAGCGTGTGCTCGTCGAGTGCGGCGGCCAGGCGGGCGGGGTCGCGGCTCAGGGCGCGGGCCGGTGCGCCGAGGGCGGTGAGGCTGCGCAGGGTGGCGCCGCCGGTGGCGCCGCCGGCGCCCATGATGACGATCATGATGTCTGCCTTTCGGGTCGGGGTGTGGTGGGGAGCCGGTACTCCGGCGTGAGGGTGGGGCGGGCGGGGTGGGTGGGGCGGCTGCCGCGCCAGCGCCAGGTGGTGACGGTGGCCGCGATCGCCGAGGAGAGCGGCAGGTCGACCGGCAGCCGGCGCGGCCACGGGCTGTGGGCGAGGGCCGGTACCTGCGGCAGCCAGCGGGCGGCGGCGAGGCCGGCGGCGAGGCCGAGCGCCGCGGCGGCCAGGCCCAGGACGGCGGCCGCGAGCGCGCGCGGGGTCCGGGCGGGACGGGTGCGGACGGGGCGGCGGCGCAGCGTGGCGCCGAGGGCGGCGGCCACCAGGGCGGAGGTGGCGCCGATGGTGGTGAGGGCCGCGGCCACCAGCTGCGGCTGCCGGGTGACGGCCCCGCCGAGACCGGCCGTCACGGCGGGCATGGCGTAGGCGGCCAGGACCTCGCGCCACAGGACGAAGGGCGGCGGGGCGCCGGGGGCCTTCTTGCTCATGGGTTGTCCTCTCTGCTGATGTGATTAGGGAGCTAAGTATTTGTGCTTAGGCACCTAACTATTGGGCCGTAAGGAAGGCGGGCCGCCCGGCCCGCCTCGCCCGAGCGGGGCTCGCTTCCCCGGGGCCACTCCCCCGGGATCAGTCCCCGGGATCAGTCCCCGGGGGCAGTCCTCGGGGCCGGCCCCCCGGGGGTCAGTCCTCGGTGAGTGCGTCGATGCCCGCGACCACCCGGGCCAGCAGGGCGAGGAAGGTGGCGCACTCCTCGGGGGAGAGCCCGCCGACCAGTGCCTGCATCCGGGCGAAGTGCTCGGGTGCCAGGTCGCGCAGCTTGCCGGCGCCGCGCGCGGTGAGGATCACCACGTTGCCGCGCCCGTCCTCGGTGGACGGCCGGCGGGCCACCAGGCCCTCCCGCTCCAGGCCGTCGACCAGGCCGGTCACGGTCGCCCGGGAGACGCCGAGGCTCGCCGCGAGCTGGGAGGGCGACTTCTCGCCGCCGTGGTCCTCCAGGTCGGCCAGCAGCCGGTAGCGGCCGGTGGAGAGGCCGAAGCGGCCGAAGTGGACCTCGCCGGCCTGGCCGATCCGGGCGCCGGCCGCCATCAGCCGCGCCGCGACCAGGACCGCCTGCGGGTCGGCCGTGAGGCCGTAGCGGGCGATCTGGCGGCGGGCCTGGTCGAGGGTGGGCGCGACGGGGCCGGTCCCGGGATGCTGGGTCACGAGAAGTAATATGGCGCCTAATCAGATCTCCGGTCAAGCGGAGCCCCGGCGGCGCGGCTCCCGCTCCGGCCCGCCCGGGGCCGCGGGCGCGCCCGGTGTCCGGGCCGCCGTGCCCGGGGCCGCGGGCGCGCCCGGCTGCGAACGTCCCCTACGGCACCGAGACGGGCCCGGGCGTCCAGCGCGTCGTCGGGAACTACTTCGGCGTGGTGTCCCAGCCGCTGCCGTAGCCGCAGTCCGGCCCGGCCCGGTGGAACGGCCCCGACCGCCACGGCGGCGCAGCGCCGCCGACGGCATCGGCGACGGGCGCCGTCAGCCGCCGGGGGCCGGGCCGGGGCCGGCCGGGGCGCCGCGGTCCTCGACGAACCGCTTGAAGCGGCGCAGGTCACCCCGGACCTGGCGGTCGAGGATGCCCAGCTTGTCGGCGGCCTTCTCGGCCAGGCCGGTGGGCTGGAAGGCCATGGTCATCCGCACCCGCGTCCGGGCGTCGTCGAGCGGCTCCAGGTCGACCGTGCCGGTGTGCTTCACGCTCTCGCCGGTGGTGCGCCAGGCGACCCGTTCCCCGGGCACCCGCTCGACGATCTCGGTCTCGAACTCCCGGGCCAGCCCGGCGATCTTCGTACGCCAGTGGGCGTGGCGGTCGTCCAGCTGCCTGACCTCCTCCACGCCCTCCATGAACTGCGGGAAGTCCTCGAAGGTCGCCCACAGGTCGTAGACCACGCGGACCGGCACGTCCACGTCGATCGACTCCACCACCCTGCTCATCGCCACACCTCTCCGGGCTGTCGCCGCAGGCCGCACCCCTTTCAATCTGGTCCCTCGGCGCAGCGGCGGCAAGCCGGTCCCCCGCCGGGTGCGGCCGGGAGGGCTGGCCGGACCCGGTCCGCTGGAGCGTGACGGCACCGCCCACGCCGCAGCCGGCCCGGAAGAGGGACAGCGGCCGGTTCCCGGCGGGCCCGGGCGCCCTGGGGCCCGCCTGCGCCGGGACCGGGGCAGTGGCCGGGGCCGGACGTACGGACCACTCGACGGCCGCCCGCTTGCGCAGGCGCTCCGCCCTCGCGGTGTCCCCGTCCAGGTGCTGGACCAGGAGCTCCAGGTTGCCCGCGCCGATGAGCCGCGTGCCGGCGACATCGCCGCCTTCGCCACCGCGCTCATCGGCGCCCTCACCGCTCTCGGCCGCCGCCGCGCCGCCAAGCGCCCGCCCGCCCGGCACGACGCCTGAGCACCGCTCCGGCCCTGACCGTCCCGGCCGGGACGGTCAGGGATGGGCCGGTCAGGGCCGGGACGGTCAGGGGTGGTCGCCGGCCCGCAGGTGGGTGGTGACCTGGCGGCGGCCGCCGGTCAGGGCCTCGGTGAGGACGGCGAGCGCGGCCAGCGCGGCGAGGGCCGCCGCCGGCAGGACGAGCGGCCCGGCCGCGGGGCGCAGGCCGGCCGGCACCGGGGCGCCGACCAGGGCGGACAGGTCGACGGCCGGGCCGAGCAGGGCGACGGCGGCCAGCGCGGCGAGGGCGCCGCCGGCCGCGGCCGTGAGGGTCTGCGGCAGCGTCTCGGCGAGGATGAGCGCGAGGCCCTGACGGGAGCGCAGGCCCATGGTGCGCAGCCGGGCGAGCAGGGCGGCCCGGTCGGGGGCGGCGCGCAGCAGGGTGAGCAGGAGGGCGAGCAGGGCGAGCGCCCCGGCGGCGGTGACCGCGTGGCGGAAGAAGCGGGCGGCGGCGTGCTGGAGCGGGTCCCTGGCGAGGTCGGCGGTGACGGCGGCGCTGGTGCGGGTCAGGTAGCCGCTGCGCAGGGCGTCGGGGTCGTTGCCGACGACGGCGGCGGAGGCGGTGGGCCCGGCGGTGGGCGGGGCGCCGGGGTCGGCGAGGTCCGAGGGCGGGAGTTGGCGCACCAGGGCGGCGAGGGCGGGCTCGTCGATGCGGCCGACGGCGAACCAGTCGGTGGCCCTGGCGAGTTCGGGCAGCACGGCGGTGGCCGCCGGGGTGGGCAGGACGATGAAGGGCCGGGTGGCGCCGGGCAGTGCGGGGGTGGCGTCGACGGCGCCGGCGCGCACGGCGAGCACCTCGCCGCCGCTGGGCAGCCGCAGCCGGTGGCCGCCGGGGCCGAGGTGGCGTGCGAGGTCGGCGCTGAACAGGGCGGGGACGGCGGGCGCCGCGGTGCCGGGGGCGGGGGCGGTGCCGGGGACGGCGGGCCCTGCGGTGTCGGGGGCGGGCGGTGCGGTGAGCAGGGCCGGGTCGAAGGTGCCCGTCCCGACGGTGCGGGCGATCCGCGCGTACGCCTGGGGTTCGGCGACGACCAGGGTGACCTGGGTGGCGTGGGGGTCGACGCCGGTGCCGACGCCCGGGACGCCTTCGAGCAGGAAGGCCTCGCTCTCCAGCCGGACGGTGGTGGCGGCCTCCACCCCCGGCAGGGCGGCGGCGGCCGGGCCGAAGCCGGGTGGCAGGGTGCGCCCGGCCGGTGCCGCGGCGGAGGCGTCCGCGCCGACGGTGAGCCGGGCGGCCTGCCGGCGGGCGAGGCCGACGCCGTCCAGGACGGTCGAGCCGAAGCCGGCGGTGGTGACGGCGAGCACCAGGGCGAACAGCGGCAGGGTGGAGGGGCGGGGCCGGCCGCCGGTGCCGCGGGCGGCGCGGGCCAGGCCCAGGAAGCCCACCAGTGCGGGGCCGCGGGCGGCGGCGCGGGCCGCCGCGGCGGCGAGCAGGGGCAGCAGCCGGGCCAGCAGCAGTGCCGCGGTGAGGGCGATCAGCAGGGGCGCCGCGACGAGCAGCAGGTCGGGGCCGTCGCCGGGCGGTGCGGCGCCGCGGCGGCGCTCACCGGCCACGGCGGCGGCGGTGAGGGCGAGGACGACGGTCTCGGCGCACAGGCGTACGCGCCGGGCGGCCCGGCCCCGGTGGCGGTCCTGCCCCGGTGGCAGCGCGGCGCGGACGGGGACGGTGAACAGCGCGAGCACGGTGGTGACCAGGGCGGCCGTGACGGCCGCCGTCCAGCGCGGGGTGGGCAGCAGCCACAGGGCCAGTGCCGTGGCCGTCGCGGCGGCCGGGAGCACCGGCACCGCGGCCTCGCCGCACAGGCGCAGCAGGACGCCGGCGGCGGAGGCGCCGCGGGCGCGCAGCAGCCGCAGTTCGGCGCCGCGTCGTTCGGTGGTGAGGGCGGCGGCCAGGGCGAGGACGATGCCGGCGATCCCGGCGACGGCCGCCGGTCCGATCGCGGCCAGGGGTGCGACGGCGCCCTGGCGGGCGGCGGCCTGGGCGAGGTGGCCGGGCAGGCGGGAGACGGTCGTCAGGTCGGGGCGTGCGGTGGCCGCGCCCAGGTGGGCGGCGGCGGGGCCGGTCAGGTGGGAGGCGAGGCCGCGCTGGGCCTCGGGCAGCCGGTCGGCGCGCAGGGCGCCGGTGTCGACGGGCAGCCGCCAGAAGTCGCGTGCCGGGCGGCCGCCCCAGGCGGCGAGGGTGCGCAGGTCGTCGCCGCCGACGATCCCGGCGGTGTGCCAGAAGCGGGTGTTCGGGTCGCTGAGGGAGCGTTCCAGGCACGCCCGGCCGGTGCAGGGCAGGTCGCTCCAGTACGGCTCGGCCTGGTCGGTGACGGTGTAGAGGCCGCTCACGCGGACCTGTCGCGAGGTGGCGGAGTCGTCCTGGAGGACGTCGCCGAGGCGGATGCCGATGGTGTCGGCGGCGGCGCGGCTGACGGCGATGGGGATCGGCTCGCCGGGGGCGGAGCGGCCCGGCCAGGCGCCGGCGACCAGGGTGGTGTGCTCGGTGAGGCCGTGCAGGTAGAGCAGGTGCAGGGTGGGGTTGGAGCGGCCGTCGGGGCGGTCCAGGCCGGGGTTGGCGAGGGCGCGGTGCTGGACGGCCTGGGCGCCGAAGACCGCTCCGGAGGGCGCCACGGAGTAGCCGGGGCCGGTGGCGGCGAGGAGTTCGGCGGCCACGCGCTCCAGGTCGGCGGCACTTTCGGCGCGGTCGCCGAGGGGTGCGGAGGCGGTGCTGGTCAGGCTGGTCTCCAGCGGGCCGCGGTCGTGGAGGAAGTCGCGCAGCGCGGCGTCGGCGCCACGGTCCAGGGCCCGGGGGAAGGCCGCGGCCAGGAACACCAGGGCGAAGGCGAGGGCGGCGGTGAGCAGCGCGGCGAGGGGCTGGGTGCGCAGCCTGGTGCGGACCCAGGGGGCGGGCCGGTGCTCGCCGGCGGGCGTGGCGGGGCGGCTGCGGGCGGGGGCGCGGGATGGGCTGGTGCGGGCGGGGCGGGTCACGTGGTCCTTCCGTCGGGCGGGGCGGCGGTCACCGACGTTCCGTCACGGGGTAGCGGACGATGGTGTCAGGGCGGGGGTCCGGAACGGAAGGGACGCGTGCGGAGCTTGTGCCGAAAGGGCAGGTCCGGTACGGACGTTCGGGCAACGGCGGGGCGGCGCCGCCGCGGGGCGGGCGGCGGCGGGGCGGCGGCGGGCGCACGGCGGCGGGGCGGGG
>NZ_JAGIYX010000089.1:0-1671 GCF_017813315.1 Kitasatospora sp. RG8 | reverse complement strand
CGTCACCGCCTGGCCCCACACGGCCGGCAACACGCCCACCGGACCGAGCGCACCGATCGGACGCCCCGTCTGGAACACCCGCGTCCACGTCCTCGACGCCTCCCTCCAGCCCGTCGCCCCCGGTGTCGCCGGCGAGCTCTACCTCGCCGGCGTCCAGCTCGCCCGCGGCTACCTCAACCGCCCCGGCCTGACGGCGGAACGCTTCGTCGCCTGCCCCTTCGGCGAACCCGGCGAACGGATGTACCGCACCGGCGACCTCGTACGCTGGCAGCAGGACGGCAACCTGGAATTCCTCGGACGCACCGACGACCAGGTCAAGATCCGCGGCTTCCGCATCGAACTCGGCGAGATCGAAGCGGTCATCACCCGCCACCACGCCGTCGCCCACACCACCGCGATCGTCCGCGAGGACACCCCCGGCGACAAGCGCATCGTCGCCTACGTCATCCCCGCCCCCGGCCACGACAACAACACCGAACTGCCCTCGACACTCAGGGCGTTCGCCGCCGAGCAGCTGCCCGAGTACATGGTCCCCGCAGCGGTCGTCGTCCTCGACGCCCTCCCGCTGACCGTCAACGGCAAGCTCGACCGGCGCGCACTCCCCACCCCCGACTACGCGGCCGTCTCCACCGGCCGCGGCCCGTCGACGGTGGAGGAGGAGGTCCTCTGTGCGGCTTTCGCCGATGTGCTGGGTCTGGAGCAGGTCGGTGTCGACGACAACTTCTTCGAGTTGGGCGGGCATTCGCTTCTGGCGGTGACGTTGGTGGAGCGGCTGCGGTCCCGTGGTGTGCCGGTCGACGTGAAGACGCTCTTCCTGTCGCCGACGGTGGCGAAGTTGGCCGAGCAGGCCGCGCACCGGGGTGAGGTGGAGGTGCCGGCGACGAACATCCCGGCGGGAACCACGCGTCTCACGCCGGAGATGCTGCCCCTGGCCGGGCTGAGCGAGGACGAGCTCGCGCAGATTGCCGCGGTGGTCCCGGGCGGGGTGGCCAACGTGGCGGACGTCTACCCGCTCGCGCCCCTTCAGGAAGGCATCTTCTTCCACTATCTGATGCGTGAGCCCGGGGACCAGGACGCCTACGCTTCGACGACGGTGCTGGGTTTCGGGTCGGTGGAGCGGGCCGAGGCGTTCGTCGGGGCGTTGCAGAGCGTCGTCGACCGGCACGACGTGCTGCGGACGGCGATCGTCTGGGAGGGGCTGCGGGAGCCGGTCCAGGTCGTCGCCCGCCGGGCCGAACTGCCGGTGGAGCGTGTGGTGCTCGACCTCGCCGACGGTGCCGATGACGCGGTGGAGCAGCTGTTGCGCGCGTGCGGCGGGTCCATGGCCATCGGCCGCGCCCCCCTGATGCGTGCCTACCTCGCGGAGGACCGCGCCAACCGGCGCTGGCTCCTCGCACTCCAGACCCACCACCTCGTTCTGGACCACGAAACCCTCGGAATCGTTTCGGGAGAGGTCGCGGCGTTCCTGGCGGGTCGTGGGGAGGGTCTGCCGGCGCCGGTGCCGTTCAGGGAGTTCGTTGCGCAGGCGCGGTTGCGGGTGCCCGAGGAGGAGCACGAGCGGTACTTCGCGGGGTTGTTGGGTGATGTCACGGAGCCCACGGCGCCGTTCGGTGTGCTGGACGTCCTGGGGGACGGTGCCGATGCGCGTGAGGCGCGGTTGCCCGTGGACGG